>NZ_JBIAJH010000060.1:0-29681 GCF_042871845.1 Streptomyces sp. NPDC005533
GCACGTTGACCGTGCTGGCCGCGGTAACGGTGTCGTGCTCGCGCATCCACGTTATGCAGACCTGCCGCCCGCAGGCTGTCCGGCATTGCGCCGGACCGGGCGGTGGTCGGGTCTCTCATCAGCGTCTGTGACGACACCTTCCGGGCCCGGCGACACCACCCCCCAGGTCATCCGTTCGACAGAGGAGACACAGTCATACCGGGCCCGGAGGCCAGCGGCCCCATTGCAGGACCGCGAAAAAGATAACGGGGGGGGGAAGTGAGGTCAGGTGGCGGGCACGTCGTGCTGGAACTCGTGGGTGCGCCGGTAGGAGCGGAATCCCAGGCGGTGGTTGACGGCCAGCGTGTGGACGTTGTCGTCGGCGTTGTCCGTCTCGATCTCGACGACGTCGGGATGCTCGGCGCGCAGGCGCCGCACTATGGCGGCCTTGACCCAGAGTCCGAGGCCGTGGCCGCGGTGTGCGTGCACGACCGCCGTGTCGTACTGCTGGGCCCGCGGCCCGGAGCCCTGGGGAAGCAGGATCTCGGTGTAGCCGGCGATGGTGCCGTCGTCGTGGACCGCCGCGACGGTCAGCAGGGTGTCGTCCTCGGCCGTGTGGTGGGCGTGGAGGGCCTTCTTGAACAGCGTCCAGCCGGCAGCGGTGGCCAGTACCTGCCGCGGGTCACGGTCCGATCATCCACACCTTCCCCGGGCACGTCACCAGGCACTGGGGCATGCCGAACATCCGGTGGATCCCCCTGCCCGACATGGCGAACATGCGCTTCGCCCTGGTCTGGCGGACCGAAGCCGGGAACGACCTCATCCGCGCCCTGGTCGACACGGTGCGGGACCTGGGCGTGTTCCGCTTCTGACGGGACCCCTCCCGCGCGGTCGCGCCCGGCCGCTCGCCCGAAGCCGGGCCTTCGGCGTTGGGCTCCGGCGCGTCAGGACGTGGGGGTCGGGGGTGGGGGGCCGGGCTCTCGGGGTCGCGGTCGTTCCCGGTTCAAGATCGGAGAGCCTTCACCGGCGGGTACGGGGCCTCACGCCCGGCGCCGGCGGTGCAGGGCGTGCAGGGCGAGGGCTGCCGTGGCGGTGGCGGTGGTTGCGGTGAGGAGGCCCGCCGACATGAATCCGTGGCGTGAGCGCCAGGAGAGCACCGACCAGCTGGACTGCGCGGACAGGAGCGAGCCGGTGCTGAGTCAGGAGCCGGCGGAGAGCAGGGAGAGGGAGGAGCCGAGGGACGCGGCGGAGAGGGCCGAGCCCACCGAGGCGACCGACAGCACCGAGCCGACCGAGCCGATCGACAGCACCGAACCCACCGACCCGATCGACAGGATCGAGTCCTTGGAGCAGAGAGAGAGGAAGGAGTTGTCCTTCCGGCTCCACGGGTGCGCCGACGCGTGGGGTGGGGGCATGACGCCCAGTGTGTCACGCGAGCGGTCCCGCGCATGTGCTGCCGCCGGGTGCGGCAGCACATGCGGGGGGCGTGGTCGTCGGGTCAGATGACGCCCTGCGCCAGCATCGCGTCGGCGACCCGCTCGAAGCCGGCGATGTTCGCGCCGGTGACGTAGTCGCCCGGGGCGCCGTAGCGTTCGGCGGTCTCGTGGGCGACGGCGTGGATGGAACGCATGATGGCGGCGAGCTCGTCCTCCACCCGCTGTGCGCTCCAGGCCACCCGGCCGGCGTTCTGGCTCATCTCCAGGGCGCTGACCGCGACCCCGCCGGCGTTGGCGGCCTTGCCGGGCCCGAACGCGACCCCGGCGTCCTGCAGGATCCGTACGGCCTCGGGGGTGGTCGGCATGTTGGCGCCCTCGGAGACCGCCTTGACGCCGTTCGCGACGAGCGTGCGGGCGTCCTGCGCGTCGAGTTCGTTCTGCGTCGCGGAGGGGAAGGCCACGTCCGCGGGGACCTCCCAGACCCGGCCGCCGGGCACGTACCGTGCCGAGGACCCGCGCCGCGCCGCGTACTCGCTGACGCGGCCGCGCTCGACCTCCTTGATCTGCTTGAGCAGTGCGAGGTCGATGCCCTTGTCGTCGACGACGTAGCCCTGGGAGTCCGAGCAGGTCAGCGGGTTCGCGCCGAGCTGCTGGAGCTTCTCGACGGTGTAGAGGGCGACGTTGCCCGAGCCGGAGACGACGGCGGTCAGGCCGTCGAGGGATTCGCCGCGGACGTGCAGCATCTCGGCGGCGAACAGGACGCTGCCGTAGCCGGTGGCCTGCGGGCGGATCGCGGAGCCGCCCCAGTTCTGCCCCTTGCCGGTCAGGACGCCGGCCTCCCAGCGGTTGGTGATGCGCCGGTACTGGCCGAAGAGGTAGCCGATCTCGCGGCCGCCGACGCCGATGTCGCCTGCGGGCACGTCGGTGTGCTCTCCGATGTGCCGGTGCAGCTCGGTCATGAAGGACTGGCAGAACCGCATGACCTCGGCGTCGGAGCGGCCGTGCGGGTCGAAGTCGCTGCCGCCCTTGCCGCCGCCGATCCCGAGGCCGGTCAGGGCGTTCTTGAAGATCTGCTCGAAGCCGAGGAACTTCACCACGCCGATGTCCACCGAGGGGTGGAAGCGCAGGCCGCCCTTGTACGGGCCGAGGGCGCTGTTGAACTCGACGCGGTAGCCGCGGTTGACGTGGACCCGGCCCCGGTCGTCCTGCCAGGGGACGCGGAAGAGGATCTGCCGCTCGGGCTCGGTGAGCCGTTCCACCAGGGCCACGGCCGGGTCGGCGTACTCGGGCCGGGCGGTGAAGACGGGGGCCAGGGTCTCCAGGACCTCCCGTACCGCCTGGTGGAACTCGGGCTGTGCGGGGTTGCGGCGCTCGATCTCGGCCCGCAGCGCTTCCAGCCTGTCCTTCGAGTCCTTCACGTGGGTCCCTCCAGGGAGTGCGCGGTGCGCGGACGACGGCAGGTGCATGATGCCGAAAGGGGCCGCAAGTTCCGGTCGATTTCGAGTCCAGCGCGCCCCGAACACGCGCTTTCGGAAAAGTTTTTCCGGAGGGCGGCCCCTCTGCGGAGGCTACCGCGCGGGGCGCGGCTCTGGGGAAAGGTTCTGTCCCGCGGACAAAAAACGTCCCCCGCCCCGCTGCCGTGAGTGCTCAGGCGTCGCTTCCGACGCCGCGGTCGGGTGCGCTCATGTCGCCGGTGGCGGGGATGCCGTCGGCGAGCCCGTAGCGCAGGTACACGGTGCCCTTCGGGCCGGCTGCCGGGGGTGTGAGGAGCGTGAGGTTGGTGGGCACCGCGCCGTCCGCGAACACCTTCTTCCCGACGCCGAGCACGATCGGGTGCACCCAGAGGTCGAGGCGGTCGAAGAGCTTCTCGCGCAGGAGGCTCTGCACGAGGTCCAGGCTCCCGACGACCTTCACGTGCTCGTGCCGCTCGCGGATCTCGCGCACCGCGTCGGCGAGGTCCGGGCCGAGCTGCGTGGACCCGGCCCAGGGGAGGTCGGGCCTGCCGCGGGAGGCGACGTACTTCGGGACGCTGTTGAAGAGCGTGGCGATCCCGCCGTCCTCGCCGCCCTTCTGGTGGGGCCAGTAGGCGGCGAAGATGTCGTACGTGCGCCGGCCGAGCAGGAGGGCGTCGGTGCCCTCGTACGCGGCGCCGACCTGCGCCCCGGTGGCCTCGTCCAGCAGGGGTGCCTGCCAGCCGCCGAAGGGGAACCCCGCCGGGTCCTCCTCGGGGCCGCCGGGCGCCTGCCCGACGAGGTCGAGGGTGGCGAACAGCTCGATTTCGATGAGGCCCATGGCGTGCTCCCGGTGAGTGGGTGGTCTCCGTCAAGGGATAGACCTGCCGGTGCCCGCGTACTCATCGCCGCGACGGGCCCCGGTTTCACCCGGTCGGAGGGCCGCAGCCGCCGGCGGAAGCGGGCGGCGAGCTGGTCGGGCGGCCTCGCCGGTGCCCCCTGCTCGGGGACGGTTTCGGTCCGCGAGGGGGCGCGGGGGCGGCGCGGCCCGGCACCCGGCCGGGAAGCGGGGGCTGGGGGCCCGCTCCGTTCGCCAGAGCGCTGTGCCCTCCTTGCGCACATATTCTGGGAAGTGTGATCGAGTCTGGACGGCCGCGGCTGCGTCGGTACTACGGCCGGGGGTGGCTTGTGCGGCTGTCGCCGGTCATTCTGACCGTCGTGATCGCCAGCCTGGCCTACGGCACCCCGCGGGAGATGGCCTTCAGCCGGCTCCTGCCCGCGGCGCCGGCCCTGGCCGCCGCGATGTGGCCGGTCCTGCCCACCGTCCTGCTGGGGACGGTGTGCCTCTTCCTGATGATCGGCCTCGGGTTCCTCTTCCCCGATCTGGGGACGTGGTGGACGGCCGCGGGGATCATCGCGGTCACCGTGGCCGCCGCGTACGGAAGCCATGTCCGGCTGCAGCGGGAGCGCACCCTCTTCCAGGTGCGGCTCGTCGCGGACGCGGCGCAGCAGGTGGTGCTGAGTCCCATGCCGCGCCGCATCGGGAACATCGAGATCGAGTCGCTGTACCTCGCGGCCGCGGCGGAGGCCCGGATCGGCGGGGATTTCTACGAGGTGATCGACACGCCGTTCGGGGTCAGGCTGCTCATCGGTGACGTGCGGGGCAAGGGCCTTCCGGCGGTGGGGGCGGCCGCGGCGATCGTCAACGCCTTCCGGGAGGCGGCGCACGGCGAGGCCGATATGGTCGAGGTCGCGCGCAGGATGGACGCCAGCAGTACCCGTTACAACGCCGCCTTCGCCCCCGACGGGCCGATGGAGCGCTTCGCCACCGCCCTGCTCGTCGAGATCCCGCGCGAGGGCGGCCGTATCAACGTCCTCAACTGCGGACATCCCCCGCCACTGCTCCTGAATCGCGGGCAGCTGCGTGTCCTGGAGTCCGCCACGCCCTCGCCACTGCTCAGCCTCGCGGAGCTGATCGGCGATCACTACACCGTCGACACCTTCGATTTCGCCCCCGGCGACCTGCTGCTCCTCTATACCGACGGGATCGCCGAGGCCCGCGCCCGCGACGGCGAGTTCTTCCCGCTGGCGGCGTGGATGGGCCGCCAGCCCCCGACGCCGCCCCGCGAGCTGCTCACGGCTCTTCACGGCGACCTCCTGCACTACAGCAGGGGGCGTCTGGACGACGACATCGCCGCCCTCGCCGTACGCCTGTGCGAGCCCTGAGGCGCGCGGTCGTCCGGGGGTGGGGTCACGGGGTCACCGCGCGGGGGCTGCCGGCGCGGTGGTGCGGGTGTCCGGGGGCAGGGCCAGGCCGGTGGGGGTGTTGAGGCCGGTGGAGTTCAGGGTGCTCTGGTTGCCGTCGGGGCGGACGCGCAGGACGCGGTTGTGGAAGGCGTCGGCCACGTAGAGGGTGCCGCGGGGGTCGACCGCGAGGCCGAGCGGGCTGCTCAGGCCGGTGGCGGGGACGGTGGTCTGGGTGCCGGTGCCGGCGGCGAGCCGCACCACCCGGTTGTTGCCGCTGTCGGAGACGTAGAGGTCTCCGGTGGCGCTCAGGGCCAGTCCGGTGGGCTGCGAGAGGCCGGTGGTGGGGACGGTGCTCTGGCCGGACCCGTCAGCCGGCACCTTCACGACGCGGTCGTTGACGAAGTCGGCGATGTAGAGGTCCCCGTCGGGTTCCAGGGCCAGGCCCCAGGGGTGCAGCAGGCCGGTGGTGGGGACGGTGCTCTGGCCGGACCCGTCGGCGGGCACCTTCACCACGCGGTCGTTGAAGCTGTCGGCGATGTAGAGGTCGCCGGTGGGGGCGACGGCCAGGCCCAGGGGGCGCGAGAGGCCGTCGGTGGGGACGGTGGTGCCGCCCCCGTCCGGGAGCAGCCGCACCACGCGGTTGTGGCCGGTGTCGCAGACGTAGAGGCTGCCCGTACGGTCGAAGGCCAGGCCGGTCGGGCGGAGGAGGTCGTCCAGGGGAAGGGTGGCGGGGTCGCCGCCGCGGGGCGACAGGGTGACCACGCGGTCGTTGCCGTAGTCGGAGACGTACAGCGGCAGGGTGGTGTGCGGGCGGGTGTCGTGGGGCTGGGTGACGCCCACCGCGCGCGCGGGCAGCACGCACAGGAGCAGCAGGCCCGTGACGGCGGCGAGGCCGCGGGTCAGCGGCCGGCGGACCCGGCGGACCCGGGGGGCGGGCGCTGGGGGTTCCTGTCCGTGTGAGTCGGCCGGGACGCGTTCCACGCTGCACCCACCTCTTCCGCGAGGGCCGGCCGGCTCGGTGGCGGCCCGGTCCCGTCGACCCTAGGCGGCGGCCGCGGGCCGGTCCGGAGCCACGCCCTCGGCGGCGGAGCGGGCCACTCCAATGCGCTGCCCCCTCGCGTTCACCGGCCGGGGCGGGCGGTCGGGGCGGTCGGGGTGAGCGGGGTGAGCGGGGTGAGCGGGGTGAGCGGGGTGAGCGGGGTGAGCGGGGTGAGCGGGGTGAGCGGGGTGGCCCGCCGGTGCGGGCCACCCCGCGGGCATCACTTCGACTGGTAGACGCCGAAGACGTCGAGCACCAGGTCGGCGTCCTGGTGGCCCTGGTTCCAGAAGGTGATGACGCCGTGGTCGCCGTCGCTCGCCTGCACCAGGTTGGGGACGGTCTCGCCGGCCGTCCAGTTCAGGGTGGAGGAGCCGGGGCGCGGTGGGGGGGGCGCGGCGGGGCCGCCCTCCGCCGGCAGCGGGTAGGGGCCCGGTGCCACCGAGAGGTATCCGGTGCCGCCGGTGGCGGTGACGGTGGTGTTCAGCACGTAGGCCTCGACGCCGGTGGCGGCCTCGGGCGTGAAGCCCTGGGTGATGTACTCGCGGGCCCGGAACCGGCCACCGGTCCAGCCGTAGGCCTCCTCGCGGGTGTCGAGCGTGCGGAAGGGGGTGAAGGGCAGGAAGGCGGCCTTGCCGTCCTTGCTGTAGTAGCCGACCACGTCGACCACCACGTGGGCCGGCATCCAGGACCCGTTGAAGACCTTGACCGTCCCGTCCGCGGCCACCGGCACGATCACGGCGTTGGCGACCGTCTGGCCGGGTGCGAAGTTCAGGTTCGACGCGGTGGGGACCGGCCCGTCGCCGGAGAAGGCGGTCAGGTGGCCCGGCCCGCCGGGTTCGGTCACCGTGATGTTCAGGGCCACGGCGGTGATGCCCTGGGGCACGCCCTGCCGGCCGCCGATCCGGGTGGTGAACGCGGTGCGCGCGGCGAGGGTGCCCCGGGGCGCGCCGAGGCCTTCGCGGGTGTCCACGAAGCGGGCGGGCGTCATCGAGGTGTAGCCGCCGGCCGAGGCCCGGGTGAAGTAGCCGGTGACGTCGGCGATGAGGTCGACCGGCTGCGGGCCGCCGTTGTAGAGCTCGACGTAGCCGTCCTCGCCGACGGGCACGATCACCAGGTTCGGGACGGACCGGCCGGCCGTGTAGTTCAGGTTCGAGGTGCCGGGGCGTTCGTAGCCGGTGCCGGGCCAGGCGGTCACGTACCCGCTGTCGACGGTCTCGGTGACCGTGACGTTGAGGGCGACGGCGGTGACATTGGCCGGGACGGCGGCGTTGCCGGCGATCTTCACCCGGACGGAGCCCAGTCCGGGGACCTTGGTCGCGGGTGCGCCGGTGCCGTCGCGGGTGTCGAGGAGCCGGGTGGGGGTGTGCGGGGTGAAGTCGGAGCCGGGGGTGAGGAAGGCGCCCCCGTTGGCGGCCTGGACGGCGTTGGCGGTGTCGGTCACCGTCACCTTGACCTGGTACTCGCCGGACTTGTCGTACGTGTGCGTGTGGTGCAGCTCGGTGTTGCCCTGCCCGGTGGCCGTGTCGGTCTTCCCGTCGCCCCAGTCGATGACGACGCCGAGGGCGAAGTCGGCGCTCGTGATCAGGGTGGTGAGTTCGATGCCGTGCGCGGTGTGGCTGGTGCCGCTGACGTCGACGGCGAGAGCCGGGTTGGCCCCCGCGTCCGCCGCGGCCACCGAGGCCGGCGCGGCCGGCGCGGCCGGCGCGGCCGGCGCGCTCTGGGCGGTCTGCGGTGCGGCGGTCTTGGCGGTCGTCTTGCCGTTGGCCGCCGCGGCGGTGGCGGGCAGGGTGGTGCGGATCGTGCGGTCGGCCGGGCTGTGGAAGCCCTCGGAGGTGGCTGCCTTGGCTATGGCCTCGGCGACGCCGGCCGCGGCGGGTACGGGATCCGCCGCCTGCGCGGTGCCCGGGATGATGCCGAGACCGGCTGCCACGAGGGCAGCGGTCATTACGAGTCGGTGGTTGCGCACCGGCCCCCCAGTTGTGGTGATGAGCGAGAAGAGGGGCCAACGTACGTAAGGCTCCGGCCAAGGGTCACGGGATCCTGGCGGCATTCACTCCATAGGGGCCGGTGCTTTACCGGCTGTGCGGTTTGTGATCGACAGGTCCCGCCTCGGCCCGCCGGTCCCTTCGGGCGCGCGGCCGGCCGAGGGGCGGGCGGTCAGTGGGCGGTCACAGTCCGCTCGGGCCCGCGTGTACGGAGGTGTCGGCGTCGCGGAGTTCGGCGAGCAGTTCGCTCTGTCCTGCCAGCAGTTCGGTGAGGATGCGCCGTGCGGCCCGCAGGAGTTCCGCGACGTCGCCGCCGGCGAGGGCGTAGCTGACGGTGGAGCCGTCGCGTATGGAGACCACGATGCCGGATCGGCGCAGTACCGCGAGTTGTTGGGAGAGGTTGGACGGCTCGATCTCGATTTCGTTCAGCAGTTCGCGTACCGGTACGGGGCCGTTCTGGAGCAGTTCCAGTACGCGGATGCGGACGGGGTGTCCGAGCATGCGGAAGAACTCCGCCTTGGCCTGGTACAGCGGCACCTGCATGCGACAACACTCCCACCCGGGTTCGGCTTTTCATGAGCTGGTGGCCAGACCTCCATCCTCCCGCCCCCGGGCTCCGGTCCACCCTTGGCTGATCACATTCAGATGTGCCGAGTTGAAGAGTCTTTCAACTCGTGGGCGTGCGGAGCCGGGAAGCAGGAGGACGGTTACAGCTCCAGTTCCGCCTCGATGCGCTTGAGCTGGTGCCTGGCCATGGCCAGGTTCGCCCTGCCCTTGTCCAGGACGATGTAGAGGAACAGGCCGTTGCCGCCACGGCCCTTGATCAGCCGGATGAGGTGGTACTGGGTGCCGAGGGTGATCAGCACGTCCTCGATGTCCTCCTCGATGCCCAGCATCTCCATGGTGCGGAGCTTGGCCCGGATCACGTCGGTGTTGCCGGCCGCGGCCACCGTGAGGTCGAGGTCCTTGCCCCCGCCCAGCGCTCCGAGGGCCATGCCGCTCGTGTAGTCGACCAGGGCGGCCCCCACGCTCCCCTCGATCGAGGTCATCGCTTCCTTCAAAGACGTCTCGACACTCACCATCGGTACTCGCTCCCTCGGCTGTTGACGGCCCCGGCCGGCTTGACCGCTCCGGCCGGGTGATGACCGACGACGCTACCGACTGGCCACCCCAAGGGCGGGGAAGATCCGATATTCGGCGGGAAACGAACCTTCGCGACCGGCGTGGAGCGATCCTGCGCCGGCCGGGTGGGGTCAGCCGGTGCTGGGGTGCGGGCGGCGGCCGAGCGGCAGGAGGTACTGCAGCGGCTGGTCCGGGTCGTGGAGGCCGAGGAGTTCGTGGGCCAGGTCGTCGTGGAAGCCGCCCAGCGGGGTTCCGCCCAGGCCCAGGGCCGACGCCGTGAGCAGCAGGGTCTGGGCCAGGTGGCCGGTCTCCAGCAGGGCCAGGCGCAGTGCGCGCAGTCCGTAACGGCGGCGCAGCAGGCCGAGGTCGGCGTAGAGGGCGAGGAGGACCGGTGCCCGTTCGACGCCGATCCAGTCCGGGTCGGCCGACGGGCGCGAGAGGTAGGTCGACAGGGCGGTGATGTCCTCCAGCGGTGCCACCGGGCCGATGCGGCGCAGGGTCCGGCGCTCGGGGACGCAGTCGTAGGTGCCGGCGGGGAGTCCGGCCACGTCCAGGACGAGGAGGCGGACGCGTGCCGTGTGGAGGGCGCCCGCGCTGGGGTAGGGGCGGTGGGCCAGGGTACGGGTCGTGCCGTCGGCGAGGCGCTGCTCGCTGCGGCCGTTCTCGGCGAGGGAGTGCCACAGCAGGGCGCCGAGCGTGCCGGCGTCGAGGGGGCCGGTGAGGGCGCCGCGGAGCGAGGAGCGGGCGGCGAGGACGGCGCCCAGCGACACCTCGGGCAACGGGTCGGCGGGGAGCGGGACTTCGTCGGCCGCGGCGCGGGCCGTGGCCGGGCGGGCGTCGTCGGTCGGGGCGTACGGGCGCAGCGCCGAGTCCTCGCCGCGGCCGATCTGGAACTTGCTGCGCTCCAGGTACTGCACGTCGGGGGCGGTGTGGTCGGGCGGGAAGAACCCGGCCGGCGCGTCCGTCTCCAGCAGGGTGCGCGCGGCCAGCCGGCACACGGCCCGTTCCTCGTCGGGACTCACGCCCAGCCGGTTGAACAGCATGTGCAGCTGCGAGCCCCAGACCCCGGCCCGGGTCCGCTCCCCCAGCCCGTCGAGCATCGCGTCGGCCTCCCGGACCCGTTCGGCCCAGCCCGTCAGCCACGGCGCCGCCGTGCCCGCCCCGAGGCGGTCGTGCAGGTCCGTGGCGCGCCCGGCGAGGGCGGTGCGCTGCGCCGCGTGGACGGTGTTGACCCGGGTGTGGACGGCGGCGGCGGGCAGCAGCGGCACCTCGGTCACCCAGCGCCAGCCCGCCGCGTGCGCGCGCAGCCAGCGTGCGGCGGTGAGCCGGTCCATGCCGAGCGCGTACGCCGTGGTGTGCGCGAGGTCGGCGGCCGCGGTGAGGCGGGACGCGGCCGTCCCGGTGGCGGGCAGTGCCCGCAGTACGTCGAGGGCGGTGCGGGTGGATGCGCCGAAGAGCGCCTCGGCGACGGGCAGCGCCCGCGGGCCGCCGTAGCGCCGGGTCTCGGGTATGTAGGGCACGGCGCGGACCTCGCCGTGCCGGGAGGGCCAGGGGCCGGGCACGGCGGGTACCTGCCGGGCGTGGCGGGCCAGCAGGTCGGGGAGTTCGGGGAGGCGGGCGGTGGCGCGGACCCGGATGCGCAGGTGGGGGCCGTCCTCCCCGTAGCGGATGAAGAACCAGTCGGTGGCTTCGCCGGTGGCGACGAGGCGGTCGAGGAGCGGGGCCGCGTCAGCGACCAGGAAGCGGTCGGTGTCCTCGGTGGTGGAGTGCAGGAAGAGGTGGTGGCTCTGCCAGGTGTCGGCGGCGGTGGCCGTGTCGCTCCCCGCCTGGATGTCGCTGTCGGCGGCGGTGGCCGTGTCGCTCCCCGCCTGGATGTCGCTGTCGGCGGCGGTGGCCGTGTCGCTCCCCGCCTGGATGTCGGTGTCGGTGTCGGTCGTCGTCACGTCGTCCGGTCCTCGTCGTCGCGGGTCGGGTCAGGGGAAGGGGTGCGGGTGCAGGGGCAGTTCCTCGTGGCGTGCGGGCCGGCCGGTGCGGCCCAGGCGGTGGGGCACGTCCAGCAGTCGGGGCAGGCCGAGGGTGCGCCGGTTGACGTGCCCGAAGGTCATCGGCAGCGCGCCGGGGACCACGGCCTTGACGCAGTGCAGGCCGAACCGCTCGCGCAGCCCCGGCTCGCTCTGGTCGACGGTGATCACCTCCAGTCCGGCGCGGGCCAGCCGCTCGACGGTGCGCGTCAGGAGGCCGGAGAGGTCGGGCACCGGCGCGGGTGCACCGGGCCAGGCCTCGTCGGCCGCCACGATCGGGGTGTCGGCGAAGAGGAACTCCAGGCGGGGGGCGGCCTCGGGCAGGGTGCTCAGCCCGACGTGGTCGTCCAGGGTCAGGACCAGTTCCGGGCGTTGCAGCATGGGCCGCAGCCGTGCGGGATCGCGCGGCCCTCCCTCGGCGAAGGAGCGGTGCGGTGCCTCCAGGACGTTGGTGACGGCCTCGGCGACGGCGGAGCGGATGGCGGCGCGCGGATCGTGGTGGGCGCCGGCCGCGAGGAACATGCGCGGCGCGCCGGGGTGGTCGCCCTCGTAGCGGCAGACGGCCAGGACGGCCGGGATGGCGAAGTCGTTGGTCGCGTCCAGGAGGAGGAGCCGGTAGCCGGCGGACGCGGCCCGGTCCGCGAGCAGCAGGGTGTCGGTGTCGTCGGCCGGCAGGCGGACGCGGCGCAGCGGGGTGGCCGCGTACCAGGCCATGAGGAAGGCGTCGCGTTCCGCGACCTCGAACAGCCCGTACAGGGCGGCCTCTTCGGGGCTGTTGCCGAGCCCGCAGCCGTTGGAGGACTCGTACACGACGCGCGTGCGGTCCGGGCCCGGCACGTCCCAGTACGCGACGTGTTCGGGGACCGCGGTCGGCCGGTGGTGGGTGAGGGACCAGCCGCGCACCCAGTGCAGGGGCAGGTCCGGGGTGTAGGGGACGGTGGGCGAGCCGGGGTGGCCGTGGTGGGCGGGGTCGGGCAGGCCGAGCCGTTCGGGGTCCAGTGCCCGCTCGGGGCCCAGTGCGGCGAAGGAGACCGCCCGCGGGTCGGTGCGGCGGCCGGTCGGGCGCATGCCCGCGTACCGTTCGACGGCTTCGAAGAGGGCGATGCGCTCGCTGTCGGCGAAGGTGCGGGCCCGGCCGTGGCCGCCGTCGTCGAGGGACCGGCCGTCGGTGACGATCGCGCTGGTGAGGCCGAACGCCGAGTCCTCGGAGCGGCGCAGCAGCCGCACCGGCCCGAACCGCTCGTCGTACAGGGCGGCCCGCAGTGCGGCGGCGGTCGTACGGGGGTTGGGGGCGCGCAGGACGGCCGGGTCGGGCATCGGGCGCGGCCCCGCGGGCAGCGGGGCGATCGGGGTCCGCGCGTCGGAGGGCAGCGGGCGGCACACGTCGCAGCCGCCGACGGGGCGGACGTGGTGGGTGGACCAGGTGCCGCGGCCGTGGTGGACGACGTGGACGACGGCCGTACCCGGATCCGTATCCGAATCCGGGTCCTCCGGGTCGGGGTTCGGGTCCGGGTGGTCGAGGAGCTCCTGTACGAGGGCCTCGACGGCCGGGGTCAGGGCCGGTGAGGGCACTCCGGCCAGGGTCAGCTTCGGGCTCTGCCACGGGACCCGGCCGCCCGCGGTCGCCAGGCGCTGGTACTCGGTGCAGACGAGGCAGGCCGCGGCGCCCGGCCGGAGCACCGGTCCGATCACCGCCAGTGCCCCGTCGAAGCGCACCGGGACCAGGGTCACGGGCCGGCGCAGGGCGTGGCGGCTCAGTTCCTCGGCGAGGCCGAGCGTCCAGTGGGTCAGCAGGACCGCGGCCCGGCCGGTGGTGGCCGCCAGGGCGGCGGGGGCGTCCAGTACGGGGACGGGACCCTGAGCGGCGGCGGCCGGGGGTGCGGGGGTGGGGGCGAGGGCGGGGCCGGTCATCGGGCCTCCTCGGCGGTGCGCAGCACGGTGAAGCCGAAGGAGCGCAGCAGGCCGGCAAGTTCGGGGTCCGGTGGGTGCGGTGCGCGGTCCGGGGTGGGGGCTGCGGGGCCGGCGGCTGCGGACAGACGGTGCAGGGTGTCCTGGAAGGCTTCCTCGCGCCCGGCCAGGTCGGCGAGCCAGCCGCCGGTCCAGCCGAGGTCCTCCCAGGCGGCGGTGCGCGCGCCGGCGGCCGCGAGCGGGGCGAGAGCTGCGCCGGAGGGCCGTGGGCGGGCGGCGGACGGTCCGCTCGCGGCGGTGACGGCGGCGGTGCAGGCGGCCAGTACGGCGAAGGACGCGGCGTCGCCGGGCGTGGCCTCGACGGCCTCGCCGAGCACCGGGCCCGGCCCGTGCCCCTCCCCCGTCGGGGTGCGGCGGACCACGGCCCGGTAGGCGTGCGCACGGGGGGCCGCCCGGTGGACCTCCAGGCGCGCGGTGACGGCGAGCCTGTCGGTCAGGGTCGTCCACCAGTGGCGCAGCTGCGGATGGTCGGACCATCGGGCCGGGTCCACCGCGGTGCGGTCGTCCGGGACGGTGGCGGCGAGGCGGCGTGCGGCTGCGTGGCGCAGGGCGCGGCCGCGGGCGTGCCCGGGGTCGGCCCCGACGGTGAACTCGGTTTCCCCGAGGAGCAGTTCGGCGGCCCGGCAGAACACTTCCAGTCGGGCCAGGTCGAGGCGGGGCCCGCCGCCGGTCAGGGTGCGGGGCGGCCCGGCGGTCCCGGTGGCGGGGGCGGGCAGTGTGCAGGTGGCGAGGGGCACCGGGAGTTGGGGCAGCTCCCCCGGCAGCGGTGCGGGCAGGGGTCCGCAGCGGTGCTCCCCGAGGGCGGTGATCCGCCGCAGTGCCTCGCCGAGCCCGGCGGGGGGCGCGAGGTGGACGCGGCGGTCGGCGTCGATGCGCTCGGGGCCGAGCCAGCTGTGGTGGTCGGCGCGCGCGGGGCGGAGGTCGGCGAGGAGGACGGCGGGGATCCCGGGGAGCAGTCGCGGATCGTCTCCCTCGGCGGCCGGGTCGGGCAGTCCGGCGGCCGCGCACAGCAGCCGGTGCGCGGCGGCGCCGGCCAGCAGCGCGGCGAACGCGCCCGGTACCCCGGGAGATCGCGGCGCGGCGGCGTTGGCGGCGGCGCGGGCGAGCCGGGTCTCCAGGGCCGCCGCGTCGGCGCGCGCCTGGGCGGCGCTGCCGGGGGCGGTCACGTACCCGGTGGCGCCGCCGCGGCCGGCCGCGACCGCCCGGTCCCGGCCGGCGCCGCGGACGGTGAGCAGGACCCGGTCCCCGGGCAGCCCCGGGTCGGGGGTGCGGGTGACGGGCAGACCGCAGGCCTCCAGTGCCCGTACGGCGGCTGCGGCGGGCGGGGCGGCCGGGTCGCGCGCCAGGACCTCGACCTGGGCGGCGGCGAGGGCGGCGAGCGCGTCGGCGGGGCGGGCGGCCGTGGCCTCGATCCACCGCACCACGGCGGAATCCACGGCGCCGCCCGTGTCCCCGCCGCCGGCGGAATCCGACGGCCCGCCGGGGCCCAACGGCCCTGCGAAATCCGACGGCCCGGCGGAGTTGACCGCACCGGCGGGATCCACGGCACCAGCGGAGTCCGAAGGCCCGCCGAAGTCCGGGGGCCCAACGGAATCCGAGAGCCTGGCGGGATCCGAGAGCCCGGCGAAGTCCGAGGCGGCGGCGGGGTCCGACGGCCCTGCGAGATCCGACGGCCCTGCGGAGTCGACGGCGCCGGCAGGATCCACGACACCAGCGGAGTCCGAAGGCCCGCCGATGTCCGGGTGCCCAACGGGATCCGAGAGCCTGGCGAGATCCGAGAGCCCGGCGAAGTCCGAGGCGGCGGCGGCGTCCGACGGCCCGGCGGAGTCTGGGGGCCCGGGGTCCACCGCGCCGGCGGGGTCCGACGGCACGGGGGGATCCGAGGGCTCGGCGGAGGCCGGGGGGCTGGCGGGGGGTGGGGTGGGGACGAGGAGGTCGTGGGCGGCGAGTTGGCCGATGAGGGTGTCGACGGCGGCGCGGAGGGGCGAGCCAGGGTCCAGGCCCTCCCGGAACTCCGCGAGGCGGCCGGCGCGCAGGGGTTCCTCCAGCAGGCCCCACACCACCGGGACTGCGGTGCTGCCCTCCAGGGTGACGCTGCCGCGCCGTCCCCGCAGGTGCAGTCCGGCGCGCAGCGGGGTGACGGCGGTGCCGGGGCGCAGCCTGTCGCCGCCGGTCATGTCCGGGCCTCCACCGCGTCGATGACGGCGCCGATCTCGGTGCGCCAGTCGCAGCCGGTCAGGGCGGGCACGGCGCGGACGACCAGGTGCGCGGCGAGGTAGCGCTCCAGCGGGCGGACGTCGCAGACGGCCAGCAGCCGGTACAGGGCGTTCGTACAGGCCCGGTGGACGAGGTAGTCGGGGCGGCTCCACATCGTGCCCGTGGGGTCGGCGCGGCGCAGCAGTCGGTGGAACTCGCTGTAGCGGGTGCGGATGTCCTGGTTCCAGCGCTCGTACGCGGCGGCGTCGCCGGTGGCCGCTGCCCGGGCCCGGTAGGCGAGGGGGTCTCCGTGCAGGTCGGCGCCGGCGTCGTGGCGTTGCTGCGTGAGCCGCCAGGCGCCCTGGGAAAAGCCGGCCCAGGCCTGTTCCCAGTCGTCCGCGCGGCCGTCGGCGATCCGGGCGACGAGGGCGGTGACGGTGTCCCCGGCCTGCTCCCCGTGGCGTTCGAACGCGGCGCGCAGCCGTCCGTCCGGGTCGTCGTGGAGCAGGAAGTCCTCCAGGTGGGAGACGTACGACCAGTGCCCGCCGGGCAGGCCGCCGGGGTGGGCGCAGGCGTGGGCCGCGAGGGCGGTCACCGCGAGGCGGAGCCGGGCCCGGTCGGTGTCGCCGTGCCGGCCGAGGAAGCCGGCGCCGGCCCGCAGGGCGTCCAGGCCGGAGCGCAGCAGGTCCTCCCGCAGGGCGGTGCCGTCGGCTCCGAGCAGGCCCCGTACGGAGGAGCGGTCGACGGGCTCGATCCGGACCGTGTTGTCGGGGTGGAGCGGCCCGTGGGGCGGGGGGACGAGTTCGGCCCGCCCCGCCTCGGCGGCCTGTTCGAGGAGCTGGGCTTCGGTGAGGTCGCTGTGCGAGGGGTGCGCGCGCAGCCAGGCACGGAGGCGTCCGGCCGCGGTGGCGGCGGTGTCGGCGACCCGGGTGGGATCGGTGCCCTGCAGGCGCAGTCGCAGGTGCGGGCCGTGCAGCCAGTGCCGCTCCACGTGGGCTGCGGTCCCGGCCGCGGCGGCGTCGGCGGTGAGCGGCAGCATCACCTCGCGCAGCAGCGGGGCCTTGAGGGGGTGGTGGTAGTACGCGACGACGTCCAGCGCGCCGCTGTCGCGCGGGTCGTCTCCGGCGTGGGGTCGCGGGATGGGGGTCGGCATGTCCGGCAGGCTCCTCTCCTGGTGCTGCGGGCTCGGTGGGCGCAGGGGGGTGGACGGGCGGGTCATCGGGGGCGTCCGTCCCGGTAGACCTCCAGGACGAGTTCGACGGCCCGGGTGGGTGCGGCCAGGCCGCCGGGTGCGGGCAGTGCCTCTTCGAGGACGACGCCGCCGGTGTGCCGGGACAGCCATTTGGCCAGGCAGCGCAGGTGCAGGGCGTTGCCGAGGTCGGCGAAGTGCGGTTTGGGGCGGGCCAGTCCGTTGAGGAAGTCCTCGGTGGCCCGGCCGGTGGGGGCGCCGGCCACCGGGTGCAGGAAGAGCTGCTCGGGCAGGCCGAGCAGGGCGCGCCAGTGGGTTGCGGCGGCGGCGGGGACCCGGCCGGGGCCGGTGTCGGCGGTGAGGTCGGCGCGCAGCCGGGCCACCACGGCGGACGGCAGCAGCCAGCGGCGGCGCTGGAGCACCACGTGCCGGTGGCGGAGCCGGGAGGCGAGGGTGACGTGGCCGCCGGGTGCGGCCAGGGTGCGGCGGGGGGCGAGGGGCCGGAAGTCCACGACCCCGCCGGGGTGGTCGGCGAGGTGGGGCGCGATGCGGGCCGGCAGCAGCAGGGGGGCGAGGAAGCCGGGGTACAGCACGTCGAGCATCTCGCCGGTGGTCCGCAGACGGACCCGGACCTGGTCGGTGGCTTCGTCGTGGACGAGTTCCAGGTCGGCCTCGGCGATCGGGGTGCGGTGGCGGTCGGGGCCGATCTCGTCGGGGACGAGGAGGGGGTGGAGGTTGGCGTTGAAGCCGCCGACGGGGCGGATCTGGGCGGGGCGGGCGCCGGGGCCGAGGCCGCGCCGCAGCTGCCGGGACGCCTCGGCGGTGGCGCGGGGGTCCAGGGAGTCCAGGAAGCGGCTGGCGAAGCGGCCCCATCCGCCGTAGACGTGGTTGACGGCCAGCAGCCCGGAGGCGGGGTCGCGCTGGAGGAAGTAGGCGTAGCTGAGGGGCCGTTCGACGGTCGGGGCGGGGAGCCGCTCCCCGAGGGTCTTGAGGGTGTCGGCGGGGAGCACCGCCTCGTCGCGGGTCCGGGAGGGGTCGGGGGTGTCGTGGCCGGCGGTGGGGGCGTGGTGGTCGCGCAGGGCGTCGGCGACCTCCGTACGCAGCCGGGCGAGGGGTTCGGTCGCGCTGGGGAAGACGCCCTGGTCGGCGGGGTCGAGGAGGGCGATCCGTCCGGCGGACTCCCAGGCGGCGGTGACGTCCGGGCCGAACTCCCAGGGGTGCGCGCAGCGTCCGCCTAGGCCGTAGCGCTCGACGAAGCGGTCCCGGACGGCGCGGCGGACGAGGTGGCCGAGGTCGAAGAGTTCGGCGAGGGCGGTGACCTCGCCGAGCGCCTCGTGGTCGGCGGCGCCGAGGAAGCCGTCGAGCGCCAGCGGGCGTGGGGCGACCACGTCCTCGGACAGGACGGTCAGCGGGGCGGAGGCGGTGGGGACGGGCCGGCCGGCGGCGGCCAGCTCGGCGGTCCAGCGTTGGGTGAGGACGGTGAGCCGCTGGGGGCGCTCGGCGGCGGGGGCGGCGGCGAACCGGGCGGTCAGCGAAGCGAGTTCGGCGAGCCTGTCGGCGCGCAAGGCGTCCTCGGGGTGGCCGGGTGCGAAGGAGCGCAGCCAGGCGGCGAGGCGGTGCAGGGGGTCGGGGTCCTGTGGGGGGACGGGGTCCTGCGGGACCAGCAGGCCGGCCCGGGCGAGCTGGTCGAGGAAGGCGGCGGCCGCGGCCCGGCCGCCACCGGCGTCCGCGTCGGCGTCGGCGTCGGTCGGGCAGAGCGCCGCGGCCAGCCGCTCTGTCAGCTCCGCGAGCGGTACGGGGTTCTCGGCGAGGGCGGTGAGCAGGCGCAGCGGTCCCCCGGCGGCCACCTCGGCCTCGTCCTCACCGGGCACGAGGTAGCGGCCGCCGGCGAAGGAGGGCCGCTCGCGGGAGTACGCGGCCCGGCCGTCGGTGGTCCGTGCGGTGCTGGTGATGCGGTGGGGCAGCGTGGTGCGGCGGTGGGGAGCGTCGAGGAGGGCGAGGGTCAGCGCGGTCGTCAGGGTGCGGTTGACCCGTACGACGGGGCGCAGCGGGCCGTCGAGGAGGGGGGCGGCGCCCCAGGAGGTCACGGGGCGGGCCGGACGGTCGGCGGGCGCGGTCAGCGGGCCCCATCCGACGGCCGTGAACCACGACAGCGGGCTGGTCTTGGTGCTGGCCCGCAGGGCGTAGCGCAGCACGGTGGGCTCCTCTTTGCGGGCCCGGCGGTCGGTGGCGCCGGTGGCGGCGCGGTTCACGGCGCGCAGGAGGTCGGCGCTGGTCAGGGCGGTGGCCTTGGCGAGGGCGGGCTCGCGGCAGAGGGAGGTGAGCGCGGCGCGTTCGGCGTCGAGGGCGGGGCTCGTGGCGGCGTCGAGGGCGGTGAGGAGGGTGTCGCGGTCGGCGCGCAGGGTGAGCCAGGTGTCGAGCCGGGGAAGGCGGGCGGGGAGGTCGCCGAGGCGGGCGAGGAGGGCGGGGCGGGGTTCGCGGCCGTTGTGCAGGGCCCGTCGCAGGGGCAGGACGACGTCGCGGTGGAAGTCGGCGGGGTGGGTGTCGCGGGCGGCGTAGAGGTCGTCGCAGAGCGGCGGGGCGGTCAGGGCCAGTTGGGTGTCGAGTCGGTGGAGGCGGGCCAGCAGGTCGCGGAAGGCGGCCGGGGCCGGGTGCTGGGCGGGGTGGGCGAGCACGGTGGCGCGGGCCAGGGCGTAGGGGGCGGAGCGTACCCGGTAGCCGTCGGCGCCGGGGGTGGAGTGCGGCTGCGGCATGGGTTTCCGTCCTGTGGGTGGAGGCGGCGCGCGGGCTCCCCGCCGGGCGCGTGGCACGGCGGGAAGCGTCTGCCGAGCGGTGGTGCCGTCGTGCGGTGGTGCCGTCGTGCGTGGTGCGCCCGTACCCCTTACACGGGGAGGTCGGGCATCTGCGGGTGGGCGCAGGAGGAGGAGCCGCAGGAACAGGAGCTGCCGCCGTTGGACGCGCCGCCCTCGGGCAGCGCGACCGTGTCCCGCATGGAGGTCACGGTGAGTTCACCGAGGTCGAGGTCGTCGAGGTCGAAACCGGCGGGCTGCGTGCGGTCGGTCATGGGGTTTCCTCTCGTTGGGGGTCAGGCCTCGAGGGGGACGGAGTTCTGCGGCTGGGCGCAGGACGACGATCCCTGGCAGGAGCAGGAGCCCCAGGACGCCCCGCCCTCGGGCAGTGCGGAGGTGTCCCGCATCGAGGTGACGGTGAGGTCGCCGAGATCGAGCTCCAGGTCGTGGAGTTCGAATTCGGGGGTGGGTGCGGTGTCGGACATATAAGTCTCCCGGGGTGTGGAAGCGGAAAGCCGAAGGTGCACTGGACTTCAGTCGACCGGATCGTCGGAAAGCATTGCGAGGTCGTCCGGACGGCGGCAAGCGTGCGGGGCTTCTGCTCGCTACCTGGGCAAGTCCGGTTCTACTTCGTCATGTTGTCGCCGATGCAATCCGGCCATGGGGGTGTACCGGCCGATGTTTCGGCCGGTCCCCAGTATTCCCCGGGGTCACTCGAGGCCCGCCGGAGCGTAAGCGACCGCATTTCTCGTCCCGGGGCGCGGAAATTTCGCCGACCGGCTTGATTTCGGCGAATTCCCTGAGCGTTTATGGGGGACGGTCGGGGCGGGTGCGGGCACGTGGCGGGGCGGAAACGGGGCGTGCCCCGGGAACGGCCGCAGTGGCCGTTCCCGGGGCACGGTGGTGAGGCGGGGGCCCGCCGGGCGGATCAGTACTCGTAGAGACCGAACATGTCGACCACCATGTCGGTGGGCTCCCAGCTGCGGTTCCAGAGGTCGATGACGCCGGTCTTGCCGGTGCTCGCCTGGACCAGGTTCGGCACGGTCGCGCCCTTCGTCCAGTTCAGGCTGGAGGAGTTGGGCGGAGTCGGCCGGCTCTGGGTCCCGCCGAGGTACTGGGCCCAGGTGTTGGGGTCAGGGGCGACCGTGAGGTGGCCGTCGCCCTGGGTGTTGGTGACCGTCGCGTTCAGGACGTAGCCCGTGACCCACGGCTTGCCGTCGCCGAGCGGCAGGTAGCTGTAGTCCTGGCCCGGCACGACGGACCACTCGCGCGAGTCGTAGAGCCGCGTGGGCGTGACGGGCAGGTAGGCGGCCTTGCTGCCGGGGCTGTAGTAGCCGACGACGTCCACGATCACGTCGGCCGGGTCCCAGCCGCCGTTGCGGACGTTGATCCTGCCGTCGGAGCCGACCGGGACGATCACCGAGTTCGCGATCGTCTGGCCCGCCGTGAAGTTGACGTTCGAGGTGGACGGGGCCTGCTGCCCGCTCGGGAAGAGCGTCAGGTGGCCGGCGCTGCGCGGGTTGGTGACCGTGACGTTGAGGGCCACGGCGGTGACGCCCGAGGACGGGACGCCGGCCTGGCCGGCGATCTGCACGGGGAAGGTGCTCTGCCCGGCGACCTGGCCCCTGGCGGTGCCGAGGCCCTCACGGCTGTCGACGATGCGGGCCGGGTCCAGCGAGGTGTAGCCGCTGGCGTTGGTGCGGGTGAAGTACCCGGTCACGTCGGCGATCAGGTCCACCTCGCCGTAGCTGCGGTTGACGAACTCCACGTAGCCGTCCGCGCCGACCGGCACGATCGTCATGTTCGGCACGGTCTGGCCCGCGACGAAGTTGACGTTCGAGGTGTTGGGCTGCTCCGTGCCCGACGGGTAGGCCGTGACGTGGCCGCCGGAACGGGCGTTGGTGACGGTCAGGTTGAGGGCCACGGCGGTCGCACCGGCCGGAATGCCGCTGTTGCCGCCGATCTTCACCCGGGTCGTGCCGTACGGGAGGACCGGGCCGGCGGCGGCGCCGGTGCCGTCGCGGGTGTCCAGCAGCCGGGTCGGGCCGTGCGGGGTGAACTTCGAACCGGACGCCTGGACCTCCACGCTGTTGGTGGCGGTCACGTTGTGGTTCAGGTCGGTCAGCGTGACCGTGACCGTGTGGGTCCCGACCTCGGCGAACTTGTGGTCCGTTTTGAGGAGTTCGGCGTTGGTGGTGTGCCTGGTGTCGGTCTGGCCGTCACCCCAGTTGATCTCGACGCGGATCGAGGACTCGACGCTGGTGCTGATCCGGGACGCCAGGCTGATGCCGTGCGCGGTGGTGCCCGAGGCGCGCAGGTCGACCGCGAGGCCCGGGTTGGCCTCGGCGGCGCCGGCGGCCTGCGCGGCGGCCGCCTTGCCGTGGTCGCCCGTGGCGGCGGGCGCGGTGGTGGCCTTGCGCACCGTGCGCTCGGCCGGGCTGTGGAAGACGGCGGCCCCCGCCGCCGCGCCCTTCGCGGAATCGATCTTTGCGGCGACGCCGCCCGCACGGTCCGCGGGCTGGTCTGCGGCCTGGGCCACGTTCGGCACGAAGCCGATGGCTGCCGCGACGACGGCAGCCGAAATCATGACGCGGTGACGGTGCACCGGTCCCCCCTTGCTATTGAACCTGTTCAGAAAGTAAAGCGCGTTCAGAGTACACACATTGCCGGTCAAACATGAACATATTTCCGCAACGGACGAACGCCCTGCTGCTCAGGACGGCAGGGCGTGCACGGTGGTTGCACCAGAGGTGATCAAGTTGTCGGTGGCGCGCGAAGTGCCGGGGTGGCACTCGGGGTTGACGTGACCGGTGCGGCGTTGCGGCGTCAGGAGGCGCCGGTGACCTTCCGCAGCCTGTACAGGTCCTCGGAATCCGGGTGGTCGATGCGCTGGTAGATCCGGGGCTCCTCCTCGGTGCCGCCGACGCTCCACGCCGGCCAGGAACACCCCGGGACCTGTATGCGGACCTTCTGGCTCCGCACTCCCCGCCCCGGCTCGTACGACCAGGTGCCGGAGCCCGAGCACTGGGGCGGCAGGCGGTCGGGGTCGGCGCCGGGGCCGTACTCGGCGACGCCGAAGGCCGAGACCCGGCCGTCCGACGTGAAGACCAAGTTTCCGCCCGTCTCGTCGACCCAGGTGCCGGGCATGGTCGCCGGGCCGATCGCCGGCGGCTCGTAGGCGGGCAGCAGGCCGGCGGTGAGCCCGAGTGCGCCGAGCAGGCCGGTTCCCGCCACCCCCGCCGCACCCCACAGCGCCACTTGCCGGCCCAGTCCCGGGTGCCGGGGGCGGGCGAGCAGGCCGCCCGTCGAGAGCGACGCGGTGGCGATCGCCCAGAAGACGAGCACGGGCCGCGTCTCCACGTGGTTGTACGCCGCGAAGGCCCAGATCGGCGGTGCCACCAGGGCGGCCACCGCGAGCGGGACCCACCACCACGCCTCGCGGCCGCCGATCCGGCGGCCGAGCTGGTCGGCCAGCGCCACCGCGGGCAGGACGAAGACCAGGGACAGCAGGAACGCGACCACCGCGACGAGCACGCCGAGGGAGAGCAGGCCCCCCACGAGCCCGGTGTGGTCGACCGGGCTGTCCGGCGGCGGTTGCGTCCGGACGTACAGCAGGACCACCACGACGGTGAGCGCGACCTCCAGCCAGCCCACCAGCGTCGAGACCAGCAACATCCGGCCGTACGACCGTTTCTGATGCACGGCCGACCCCCCTCGTGGCACGGCGAACTGGACGCGTCGCCGTAGCCGGTGGCGCGCGGATCCATACTGCCAGCCGGACTGAACGCGTTCAATTCATTCTTCGTGCGTGCCCGGCGGCCTGCCTGGCCGCCTGTCTGGCCGTCGCCGAGTGGGTCAGGCGACCAGCTCGTAGATGCCCCGGGCCGCCAGCCACAGGCCGGCGAGCAGGGAGAGCGTGACGATCAGCTGCTCCTGGTGCTGCTCGAGCCACCGGCGCAGGGCGTCCAGGCGGGCGCCGGCGGCGGCCGGTGCCCAGACCGTGTACATCTCCATGACGATGAGGCCGAGCGTGGCCAGCAGGCAGTAGCCGGTCAGTGCGAGCCAGTCGGCGAGGGAGGAGAGGTCCGCGGCGACGACCGTGGCCGCGCCGGCGCCGACCAGCGCCCAGGGCTGCAGCAGCCAGGCCAGCCCGGCGGCCGTGACCAGTGAGGCGCCGTCCACCCGGGCGGTCCAGCGCGGCGGGCCGTGCGGGCGGGGCGGCCGTCGGCGCCGGTGCGCTCCGTACAGCACCATCCCCAGGCCGATGGCGAGTTTCGCGCTCGCCGCGGCGGTCGACGGCGCGCTGTGGCGGGCCGGGGGCTCGCCGCCGGTCAACAGCACCACGCACGCGATGACCACGACCAGGTTGGCGAGCCACGACAGCAGGAACGCCAGGCCCTTGCGGACGCCTCGCTGTGAGGAGAGCAGCAGGATGAAGGCGCTGTTGTGCAGCGGGCCCAGGGTGATGGCCAAACCGATCACGACCAGGTCGAGGACCATCAGCGCAGTCACTCCCGGAGGCCAGGGCCGTCTGCCGCCTTCGCAGGGTGGACCGCAGACGGGGTCGGGCGGCGCTGTCACGACACCGCGTTCCGACTCTGCGTCCGGCGGCCCCGGGCGGTCAAGCAGGCCACGCGCACGTCCCCGAATGCCGCACGGGACCTCGGTGCCGAGGGGGAGGTGGAAGGGGGCCGCCGGGTCGGTCAGGACACCTGGGGGGCGGCGTCCACCTCGGTCAGCTTGACCGTGTACAGGCCGCTGCGCTCGCTCTTCACGTCCGTCACCTTGAGCTGCGTGCCCGGGGTGAGGATGTACTCCTCCTCCCCCGTGAAGGCGGAGAAGCGCCGGATCCCGACCGCCTTGGCGGGCGTCACCTCGAAGAGGGTCCGCTTGCCGCGGCTGCCCAGGAAGGACCGTGCCACGTTCAGCTGGGAGGTGCACGAGGAGACGCCCCACCAGGTGACCGTCCGGCCCACCGGGTACTGCGCCCGCAGGTCCAGCGATACGCCGCGCCACAGCGGCTGCGTGTGCGCGGGCAGCCCCGAGACCGCCGAGAACAGCAGGCGCAGGTACGGCAGGTAGGGAGTGACCCGGCTGCGGTCCGGGGAGCGCAGGACGGCGTTGATCTCGCGGTAGAACGCGGACTCGCAGGTGTAGAGGTGGAGCGCGGCGATCGCGTCGGCGGACAGGCCGCCGGAGGTCTCGTCCGCCCGCCGCTTGCCGAAGTCGCGTGAGCGGTCGATGTGTCCGGCGAGCCCGGACAGCGTGCGGGCGACCGGTGCGACGGCGTCCTGGAAGTCCATCAGCGGGGTGTCGAAGACGCCGGTGATCGCGGGGAGGACCAGGCCCTCGTCCTTGACGCTGGTCAGCCGCTCCAGGTACAGCTGGTGCAGGTTCATGGTCGACTCGATGAAGGCGCCCATGCGTGCCGCGACCGCCCCGTCCGCGCCGGCCGTCGCCGCGTTCCATCCCTTGCTGGGCAGCCAGTCGATCGCGTCGGCGCCCAGTGCGGTGAGGGCCTCGTTGACCAGGGCGAAGTGATCGCCCTCGCAGAAGATGTCGCCCTGCGCCGCCGGGTTCGCGTGGTCGATGTGCCGGACCTCGACGTCCGGGTACTTCGCCTGGAGCCGCAGGACGACCCGCTTCAGGTTGCGGGCGTGCGCCCCCCACCAGGCGAAGACGATCCCGCGGTCCTCCTCGTCGGCGTCCTGCTTGGCCTTGAGGATCTCCTCGACGATCCGTTCGGCGACGGGCCGCCAGAACGCCGTGTGCTGGTCGGCGCCCATCGCTCCGTCGCCGCTGGCGGTGAGCGAGGCGTTCAGCAGCAGCACGCCCTGCGTGAGCATCGCCTGGAACCACTCGGGCGGCTGGACGGTGTCCTGCTCCTTCAGCAGCGCGCGCACGTCCGCGATCGGGGTCTTCTTGGCTATGCCGTACTTCCACATCGCCGCCGCCTTGATGAGGCAGCGGATGCTGACGACCCTGCCGAACTGGCTGTCCTTCCAGTCGCTGAAGGTGTTGTCGAACATGGCGATGCCGGTCGCGCTCTCCGCCCGCGGGTAGGGGTTCTGGCCGAAGGCGACGACCTTCCACTTGTGCGGCGGGTGGGGCTTGAGGGCCTGGAAGGTCAGCTCACGCACCGGGACGACCTCGGGGCTGCGGCCCTTCCCGATGAAGCGGGGGGCGTCCGGCAGCGCCTCGATGACCGGCTTCAGGAGCGGAAGCCAGGGCTCGCCGCCGCCGTCGAAGAGTTCGGTGAGGGCCAGCGGGTCGTGCGCGTCGGTCATGGCGGAGGGGCTCTCGTTCGTCGTCGTCGGGGCGGGGACATGGCCGGCGGGGGCGGGCTGGGCGGCTTTCGGCACCACGATGCGCACCCGTTCCTCGGCGGGGGCGTTCTCGATGCCGTTCAGCTGCGTGACGAGGGTGGCGCGCAGCTCGTCGTCGTCCTCGAACCAGTGGTCGTGGAAGAGGGTGTAGCCGGTCCACATGAGGTTGGCGCAGACCCTGGCCGGGACCCGGCCGGTCTGTGCGCCCATCCCGACCAGGGCCACGGAGCGGATGCTGCCCGGCTTCTGCCGGTTCTGGCGGTGCACGGCCTGGAACGCGGCGGCGCAGGCCAGTGCCACGTTCAGTGTGGCGCTCACGTTCTGCGAGGACCGGACCATGGTCGGGGTCGATATCAGGTACCGGGGGGTGGTCGCCCCCGACGGGACGCAGACCGCGCTGCCCACCGGGAGGACTCCGGCGTACCGCTCGCGGATCGCGCGCTGCACGCGTACCTGGATGCCGGATCCGAGGTGGCGTTTGACGGCGGCGTCGACCCCGCCGTCCATCCGGCCCCGGGAGTTCGTCGGGGTGACCCAGGCGTCGACGTCCTCTTCGAGGATCGAGCCCCGGCGGATCTCGATGCCGGGGGTGTCCGCGAACGCCGCCCGCCATGCCTCCACCACGCGCTCGTTCACGTCGGTCAGCACCACCCTCAGCGTGGGCTGAACACTGCTCTCGGTCATCGTCCGCTCCTGTCGGGAAAGGCCTTCGCCACACTGCGAACGTAACCGCCAGCACTGACAACGACGCTCCGGTGCGCCCGGGGTGAGCAGCCGTCACAGCTGCGGAAACGTCCCGCCCGCAGGGTTGGGGCCGCGCCGGGTGTGTCGCGGCGGGTGGCTTGGGGCCGGGCGCGCAAGCTGGGACGCGGCCCCGGGCGGCCGGCCGTGATCACGGCCGCATGTCCGAGCGGATCTCGGGAACCCGGCAGGGCAGGGGGGCGTTCGAGATGGAGGGAACAGGAAGTTATGGCATCCGACTCATCGCCGGTGCCCGTGGCGGCCACCACCGGCACCGTCACCACGGCGGTGCCGGCCCGCCTCGACCGCCTGCCGTGGTCCCGGTGGCACTGGATGATCGTGATCGGCCTCGGCACCGTCTGGATCCTCGACGGACTCGAGGTCACCATCGTCGGCAACGTCGCCGGCCGCCTCGCCGAGGAAGGCAGCGGTCTCGACATCACCGCCGCGCAGGTCACCGGTATCGCCGCCGCCCTCTACGTGGCGGGCGCCTGCCTGGGGGCGCTCTTCTTCGGCTGGCTGACGGACCGCTACGGCCGCAAAAGGCTCTTCATGGTGACCTTGGTGGTCTACCTGGGCGCGACCGCGATGACCGCGCTCTCCTTCGAGTCGTGGTGGTTCTTCCTCTTCCGCTTCCTCACCGGCTTCGGCATCGGCGGCGAGTACGCGGCCATCAACTCGGCGATCGACGAGCTGATCCCCTCCCTCTACCGGGGCCGGGTCGACCTCATCATCAACGGCAGCTACTGGCTCGGCGCGATCGGCGGCGCCCTGCTGTCCGTCGTGATGCTCGACACCGACATCTTCCCCAAGAACCTCGGCTGGCGGCTCAGCTTCGCCCTCGGCGTCGTCCTCGGCCTGGTCGTCCTGCTCGTACGCCGACATGTTCCGGAGAGTCCGCGCTGGCAGTTCATCCACGGCAGGCAGGAAGACGCCGAGGAACTGGTGTCGTCGGTGGAACGGCGGATCGAGCAGGAGAAGGGCGAACCGCTCCCGCCGCCGGCCGGTGAGATCACCGTCCACCAGCGCAAGAGCATCGGCTTCGGCCTGATCGCCAGGACGGTCTTCGGCCGCTACCCGCGCCGCGCGTTCCTGGGCCTCGCGCTCTTCATCGGCCAGGCGTTCCTCTACAACGCCGTCACCTTCGGCTTCGGCACCATCCTCACCACGTTCTTCGACGTGCCGACGGGCAACACGGGCTACTACTTCGCCGTCATCGCCGCGGGCAACTTCCTGGGGCCCCTGCTGCTCGGCAAGCTGTTCGACACCGTCGGGCGCCGGATCATGATCTCCTCGACCTACCTGCTGTCGGGTGTGCTCCTGTTCGGCACGGCATGGCTGTTCGACCAGGGATCGCTCACGGCGACGACCATGACGGCCTGCTGGTGCGTGGTGCTGTTCTTCGCGTCGGCGGGCGCCTCCAGTGCGTACCTGACCGTCTCGGAGGTCTTCCCCATGGAGACCCGGGCCATGGCCATCGCCTTCTTCTACGCGCTCGGCACCGCGGCCGGCGGCATCAGCGGACCGCTGATCTTCGCCGACCTCACCTCCTCGGGCGTGGTCGGCGACACGGCGCTCGCCTTCCGGATCGGCGCCGCGCTGATGTGCGCCGCCGGCCTCGTGGCGGCGTTCCTCGCGGTCAAGGCCGAGCGCCGTTCGCTGGAGGACATCGCCGAGCCGCTGTCGGCGGCGAAGCCGGACCCGGCCGGCACGCGGTGACCACGCCCTTCGGCGGCCTAGCGGCCGCTGTCGATGACTTCCGTGCGGTCCGTGCGGCCCATGAGGTCCGTGGCGGTCGACGGTGACGCCGCGCGCTGGTGGGGCACGGGCGGGTGCGCGGGCGAGGCGGGGTGCTCGTCGTGCCGGAGGGCGACCGTGCGGGTCGGGGCGGGGATGGAGATGCCCTCCGTACGGAAGCGCCGGTGCAGGCGTTTGATGAACTCGTGCTTGATCCGGTACTGGTCGCTGAACTCGCCGACGCCCAGGATCACGGTGAAGTTGATGCGGGAGTCCGCGAAGGTGTGGAAGCGGACGGCTCCCTCGTGGTCGGGGACGGCGCCGTTGATGTCGGCCATCACGCCGTCGACGACCTCGAGGGTCACCCGTTCGACGTGCTCCAGGTCGCTCTCGTAGCCGACTCCCACCTGGACCAGGATCGAGAACTGCTGTTCCGGCTGGGTGAAGTTGGTCATGTTCGTCCGCGCGAGACGCCCGTTGGGGACGATGACCAGGTTGTTCGACAGGTTGCGCACCACGGTGTTGCGCCAGTTGATGTCGACGACGTACCCCTCCTCGCCGCTGGTGAGCCGGATGTAGTCACCGGGCTGCACGGTCTTCGAGGCGAGGATGTGCACGCCGGCGAAGAGGTTGGCGAGGGTGTCCTGGAGTGCGAGGGCCACCGCCAGACCGCCCACGCCGAGGGCGGTGACCAGGGGCGCGATGGACACGCCGAGGGTCTCCAGGGCGACGAGGGCGCCCATCACGAGGACCACGATCCGGGTGATGTTGACGAAGATGGACGCCGACGCGGCCACCCCGGTGCGGGTCCCCGCCACGGACTGGACGAGGCCGGCGACGACCCGCGCCGTGCTGAGGGTGGCGATGAGGATGAGCAGCGCGGTCAGGGACTGGCTCACGAACCCCGAGACCGGGGCGGTGAGCGGCAGGGTCGTGGCGGCGACCGCGGCGCCGGCGATGAGCGCGGCGCCCGGGGCCATGGTGCGCAGCGCGTCGACGATGACGTCGTCGCCCTTCCACCGGGTCCGCTCGGCGTGCCGGCCCAGCCACCGCAGCAGGGCGCGCAGCAGCAGCCCGGCGGCGGCGCCCGCCGCCAGCGCGATGCCGGCGACGAGCCAGTCGTGGAGGAGGAGATCCCGCTTCAACGGACCTCCTCCGCGGCGCGTCCCCGGCCCGGGGGCGTGGCGGCGGGCGCCGCCGGGCGTCGTATGAGGTGTGTCGTCACCTTGTCACCTGTCAGTTCGTCGTGCTGTAAGCCGCGTTCGGGCGTGTGTACGCATCCGGAACGGGCTGCCATCCTGCCCCATGACGGGGTGACGCACCGCAGGCGGGGCGGGTCGGGCGAGATCCGGCAGAGGGGGCCTAGTGACCTGAGTCAGAGATTCGGTGGCAGTAGGCGGCGACCTTGTCGAGGATTTCGTCGGCTGTTTTCGTCCAGGCGAGGGGTCGTGGGTG
>NZ_JBIAJH010000061.1:0-25186 GCF_042871845.1 Streptomyces sp. NPDC005533
CCCCGCGCGCCCGCCCCCCCCCCCGCGGCGGGCGCCCCCCCCCCCCGCGCCGCCGCCCCCCCCCCCCCCCCCCCCCCCCCCCCCCCCCCCCCCCCCCCCCCCCCCCCCCCCCCCACCCCGGCCCCGCCCGAGCGGCGCAGCCAACGGGCGCCCGCGCACCCCGGCTCCGCAAGCGCGGCGCAGCCATAGGGCCCGCCCCCACCCCAACCGGCCCCCCGCCGACCCCGCCCAAGCGGCGCAGCCAAAGCGCGCCCGCCCCGACCCCGCAAGCGCGGCGCAGCCAACCGGCTACGTCGGCCGGGGGACGCCCATGATCTCGCGTGAGTGGAGGTTCGGGACCAGGCCGAGGCGCCAGGCCTGCCAGCCCTCCGACGGGTCCACGCCTCGGCCCAGGACCACCCCGTACGTCTCCAGGCAGTCCTCCAGCCGCCCGTCCCGGGCCGGATGCGCCGACTGCGCCAGTCGGGCCAGTTCCGCCCGCGCCTCCTCCGGGGCGCCCGGCACCGCGTACGGCAGCATCGTGCACCGCAGGAAGCGGGCCCAGTCCTCCCCGCGCCGGTCCCCGTACGAGATGAACAGCCGCACCGCCTCCTCGCACAGGCCGACCGCCTGCGACAGCCGCCCGTTGCCCGCGTCGATCACCGCCAGCTCCAGGCACGTCCACGCCTCGCCGTGGGCCAGCCCGATCCGCCGGAAGTCCGCCCGCGCGTCCACCAGCAGCTGACGGGCGAAGCCGGAGTTGCGCAGGTTGCCCGTCTGCGCCGCCCGCTGGTCGCGCGTCACCCGGCCCGAGTGGTGGCGCGCGTGCGCCAGCCCGTACACGTCCCGCATCCGCGAGAACATCGTCCGGGCCCGCTCCAGTTCCCGTACCGCCTCGTCGAGGCCGCCGCCCTCCTCCAGCGCCTGCCCGAGGTAGTACTGCGTCCACGCCTCGCCGCGCGCGTCCTCCGCCTCCCGGTGCCGGGCCAGCGCCTCCCGCAGCCGTTCCACCGCCGGCCCCGGATCCCCGGCCACCACCCGCGCCCGCCCCAGCTGGGTCCGCGCCCACGCCTCGCCACGGTCGTCGCGCGTACGCCCGTACAGGTCGAGGGCGAGCCGCAGCTCCTCCTCCGCCCGCCCCACGTCCCCGTACCGCAGGTGCACCTGACCCAGCTGGAAGTGCGCCCACGCCTCGCCGTGCACGCTCTCGCTCTCCCGGTGCAGGGCCAGCGAGACCTCCAGCAGCCGCGTCGCCTCCGCCAGGTGCGCCAGGTCCCGCTCCACCGCCGCCAGCGCGTGCAGGCCCCAGGCCCGGTCACCCGCCAGCTCCGCCGGCTCCTGGAGCACGAGCGCCTCACGGATGCGGGCCGCGGCCTCGGGAAGACCCCCCTGGTGGTGCAGGGTGATGCCGAGCGAGACCAGGGCCATCGCCGCCCCCGCCTCCTGCCGGGCCTCCATGTACTGGTCCACCACCGACGTCAGCGTCGTGCGCGCCTTGTCCAGCTCGCCCAGCTGCCGCGCGGCGATACCGGTACGCCACTGCACCGACCGCACCAGCCGCCCCTGCTGCCCCGCCTGCCCTTCCAGACCCTTCCGACCCGCCTCCACGGCCTGAGTGAGCTCGTCGATCTCCCCGAGCCGGTACAGGTCCCCGCGCAGCAGACAGAAGTCGCAGAGCGCCCCGAGCAGGTCGAGCACCGCCTGCTGGTCCACGTCGTCCGAATGCCGCAGCGCCGCCGTGATGAAGCTCGACTCGTCGTCCAGCCAGCGCAGCGCCGCGTCCAGCGACACGAAGCCGTGGCCGTCGAACTGGTTCGCGCGCGTCGACATCTTCCCGTCGACCATCCGGATCACCGAGTCCGCGAGCTGGGCGTAGTTGCGGATCAGCCGTTCGTGCGCCGCCGCGGCTCCCGCCCGGTCCTCCTCCGCCGCCGACCGCCGCGCCGCGTACGCGCGCACCGCGTCGTGCATCCGGAACCGCCGGCCGCGCACCCGCTCGATCAGCCCGGCCTCCCACAGCTCCTCCAGCGTCCGCAGCGCCGCCTGCTCCGGTACGTCGGCCAGCGCGGCCGCCGCCGCACCGCCGAGGGAGGCCCGCCCGGCCAGGGGCAGGCGCCGCAGCAGCTGCCGCGCGGGCTCGGCGAGACGCGCGTCGGCGGCGCGCAGGGCCGCCTCCACCGGGTGCGCGGCGCCGCCCGCCGCGGGGACCTCGCCGTCGCGGACCAGCGGGGCCAGCATGCGCAGGGCGAGCGGCAGCCCGCCGCTGAGCTCCACCACGGCAGCGGTGGCACGGGCCGCCGGCCCCGCCCCGGCCGTGCCGTCGGCCCCCGCGCCGGCCGCGTCGGCCGCGCCCGCCCCCAGCAGCTCCGCCGCCTCGTCCGCCGCCAGCCGCTCCACCGGAAGCTGGTACACCCATGCCGCCAGGTCCGCCGGCAGCTCCAGCGGCTCCCGCGCCGTCACCAGCACCAGGCTCTCCGAGCGCTCGGGAACCAGCATCCGCACCTGCGCCGCGTCCACCGCGTCGTCCAGCAGCACCGTCACCGGCAGCCCCTGGAGGTGCTGGTGGTACAGCTCGCCCAGGCGACGCACCTGCTGCTCCGCCGAGGCGCCCTCGCGGAACAGCAACTGCTCGCGCGGCGCCCCCAGCCGGTTCATCAGGTGCAGCAGCGCCTCCCGCGTCGACAGCGGCGCCTCCCCGGGGTCCCCGACGGTGGAGCCGCCGCGCAGGTCCACCACGCAGGCGCCCCGGAACTGGTCCCGCAGCGCGTGCGCCGCCCGCAGCGCCAGCGCCGTACGGCCCACTCCCGGCTCGCCGTGCAGCACCACGACCACCGGGCGGGTCTCCGTACTGGCCCGCGCGGCCTGCACCCACTGCGCGATCCGCGTCAGCTCGGCGCGCCGCCCCACGAACGGGCCCGACGGGTCCGGGAGTTGCCCGAACGACTGCTCCAGCGCGCTGCGCCGCCGGGCCTCCGCGCTGCGGTCCGTACCGCGCAGCGAAGGGGCCAGGGCCGTGGGCCGGGCCGCCGGCCGCACCGCCCGCGCCGCCGCGGCCACCGCGCGCTGCTGCTCCAGGAAGGGGCGTATCCCGCGTACCTCCAGTGCCGACAGCCACTGCAGCCTCAGCTGCTCCGGCCCGCCGGGGCGGCCCAGTTCGCCGGCGCGCCGGTTCGCGGCGGGCAGGTGCAGCGCCGTCGCCTTCGCCACCGTCGCCACCGCTCCCGCGATGCCCACGACGGCGCCCACGGTCAGGGCCGTGCCGGCCGCGACGCCGAACGACAGGTCCGCCCCGACGGCGGCGGCCGCGGCCACCGCCGTCACGAGCGCCGCCGTCGAGGTGTTGCCGCGGCGGAACGCCTCACCGAGCGACTCGTCTCCGGCCGCCGCCTCGTCCAGGGCCCGTACGTACGCCTCGTACTCGGGGGCCGCGCTCGCGGCGAGCGCGTCCAGGGCCTCCTTGCCCCGCGCCAGCAGCGCCGCTCTGTCCACCGCCGCACCCGCCGCCTGCCGAGCCGCCTCGTCCACGGCCCGTCCCAGCAGCTGCTCGGCCTCACCTCGATGGCTGTCCCGCATCGGCATCCCCCTCAGAGAGCTCCGGTCGAGTCGTGTCCCAAGTGTCGTGCGCGAGAGACGCGAACGCGAGGGAATCTGAGCGAGATCAGAGCTAACCGGAGTGAACTGGATTGAAAGAGAACGCAATTGACGAGGTACGAGGGCCCCGGGTGGGGGCGCGCACCCTCGTACGCTGACCCGATGACCAGACGGTGGGCAACCCTGACGCTGTGCGTCGCCGCGCTGCTGCCGGCGACGACCGGATGCCGGACGGCAGACCCGGAGCCGGAGCCGGGACCGGTGGACGGCTTCGCGCTCCGCTACGAACGCCCGGCCGCCGCGGACCGGACCGCACACCGCTTCCTGCGGGACCGGGCCGTCGCCGAACCCGTACTCGCGGACCTCAACGCCCGCCTCACCCTCCCCCACGGCGTCACCGTCGTCACCCGCTCCTGCGCCGGCGAGGGAAGCGGCTACGACCCCGCCGCACACCGCATCGAGCTCTGCTACGACGACCTGGCCGAGGAACGCGCACTGTTCGAGCAGGCGGGCTCCCCCGCAGCGGACGACGAGCTCGTCGAGGTCGTGCGCGAGACGCTCTACCACGAGGCCGGCCACGCCCTCGTGGACGCCCTGGACCTCCGGGACGACGGGGCACGCACGGAGGAGGACGCCGCCGACGACTTCGCCCGGCTGATGCTGCTGCGCGGCCGCCCGGAGGGCGAGGACACCCTCCTCACCGCCGCCCGCGCCTACGACCTCGCGGCGGCCGCCGACCCCGCACCGGACCCGGAGGACGAACACGCCCCGAACGCCGCCCGCGCGGAAGCCCACCGCTGCGCCGTCCACGCCGAGGCCCCCACCCGCCACCCGGCCCTCGCCACCCCGGCCCGCGCCACCTGCACCACCACCTGGCCCCGCACCCGCGACGCCTGGCTGAAAGACCTGCAACCCCTGCTCAGGTCGTAGCAGGCCCGCTCTTCCCGCAGACGTGCCGGAGCCGGTTCGGCCGCGCCGCCCAGCACCCCGGGCGGTTCCGGTAGTGAAGTGGGCTGATCACATCCGGACCGCCGAACCGGCGGCCTGATGGCCCCGTCATGAGCGACGCGCCGGGCGGTGCGGCAGGATGGGATCATGCCGAACCGCCTTGCGAACGAGACCTCGCCGTACCTGCTCCAGCATGCCGACAATCCCGTCGACTGGTGGCCGTGGTCGCCGGAGGCGTTCGCGGAGGCGCGGGAGCGTGGTGTACCCGTTCTGCTAAGCGTTGGGTATAGCTCTTGTCACTGGTGTCATGTCCTCGCGATCGAAAGTTTCGAGGACGAACTCACCGCCGCCTACATGAACGAGCACTTCGTCAACATCAAGGTGGACCGCGAGGAGCGGCCCGACGTCGACGCCGTCTACATGGAGGCCGTGCAGGCCGCCACCGGGCAGGGTGGCTGGCCCATGACCGTCTTCCTCACCGCCGACGCCGAGCCGTTCTACTTCGGGACCTACTTCCCGCCGGAGCCCCGGCACGGGATGCCCTCCTTCATGCAGGTCCTCGAGGGCGTGCGGACCGCCTGGGTGGGGCGGCCCGAGGAGGTCGCCGACGTCGCGCGGCGGATCGTGGCGGACCTGGCCGGGCGGGAGTTGGACTACGGGAAGGCCGGCACCCCCGGGCCCGAGGAGCTCGCGCAGGCGCTGCTCGGGCTGACGCGGGAGTACGACGCCGTCCGCGGCGGGTTCGGCGGGGCGCCGAAGTTCCCGCCGTCGATGGTGCTGGAGTTCCTGCTGCGCCACCACGCCCGCACCGGGGCCGAGGGCGCGCTGCAGATGGCCGCCGACACGTGCGAGGCCATGGCCCGGGGCGGGATCTACGACCAGCTCGGCGGCGGGTTCGCGCGGTACTCCGTGGACCGGGAGTGGGTCGTCCCGCACTTCGAGAAGATGCTGTACGACAACGCGCTGCTCTGCCGGGTCTACGCGCACCTGTGGCGGGCCACCGGGTCGGACCTCGCACGCCGGGTCGCCCTGGAGACCGCGGACTTCATGGTCCGCGAACTGCGCACCGACCAGGGCGGTTTCGCGTCCGCGCTCGACGCCGACAGCGAGGACCCGGTCAGCGGCGCGCACGTGGAGGGGGCGTACTACGCCTGGACGCCCGCGCAGTTGCGCGAGGTGCTGGGGGAGGACGACGGGGACCTGGCCGCCGCCTGCTTCGGCGTGACGGAGGAGGGCACCTTCGAGCACGGGAAGTCCGTGCTGCAACTGCCCCAGAACGGGCCCGTGGTGGAGGCGGGCAGGCTCGCCGCCATCAAGGAGCGACTGCTGGCCGAGCGGGACGGGCGGCCGGCGCCCGGCCGCGACGACAAGATCGTCGCCGCGTGGAACGGGCTGGCGATCGCCGCGCTCGCCGAGTGCGGCGCGTACTTCGAGCGGCCGGACCTGGTGGAGCGGGCGACCGAGGCCGCCGATCTGCTGGTGCGCGTGCACATGGACGGCAAGGCCCGGCTCGCCCGGACCAGCAAGGACGGCCAGGTCGGGTCGAACGCCGGGGTGCTGGAGGACTACGGCGACGTCGCGGACGGCTTCCTCGCGCTGGCGTCCGTGACGGGCGAGGGCGTCTGGCTGGAGTTCGCCGGTTTCCTCGTCGACCTGGTCCTGGACCAGTTCACCGCCGAGGACGGGTCGCTGTACGACACGGCGCACGACGCGGAGCGGCTCATCCGGCGGCCGCAGGACCCGACCGACACGGCCGCCCCGTCCGGCTGGACGGCCGCCGCGGGCGCGCTGCTGTCGTACGCCGCGCACACCGGGTCGCAGGCGCACCGGACGGTGGCCGAGCGGGCGCTCGGCGTGGTGCACGCGCTCGGTCCGCGCGTGCCGCGTTTCATCGGGCACGGGCTGTCGGTCGCCGAGGCGCTGCTGGACGGGCCGCGCGAGGTGGCGGTCGTCGGCCATCCGGAGGACCCCTTGCTGGCGGAGCTGCACCGGACGGCGTTGCTGGGGACGGCTCCTGGTGCGGTGGTGGCGGTGGGTCCGCCGCGTGCGGCGGACGGCAGCGGGGGCGAGTTCCCCCTTCTTGCCGAGCGCACACTCGTACGCGACCTTCCGACGGCGTATGTGTGTCGACATTTCGTCTGCGCGCGGCCTACGACGGAACCGGTCGAGCTGGCTGAGCAGTTGGGCACGGTTCGCCCCTGATCCGGCCGGAGTGCCGTCAATTCCGGTTGTCGTACGTCAGTTCAGAAACGTGCTATTTATCTGCGCTGCTCCTGACTGTCATGTTCACTGCCTAGTCTCAAGGCGTTGGTGAGTCGGCCTGTCCGGGCGTCACCGGGATGGCGCACTGGGGGGTGCGCGCAAGGGGGAAGCGGGAGCAGCGGGCCGGGGGGCCCGTCGTGCGCTCCCGGGGGGTTCGCTGATCGCCGCCGGGGGGCGGCGGGTCTGTGGGGGACGTTTTGTACACATCTGTGTTCATCGTTGTCATTTCGCTGGCGCTCTTCTGGATGGCCGCGTTCACGCTCTGGTGGCAGATGCACGCGTGGCGGACTCCCGAGGTGCTCGCCTCCACCCGCTTCGACCGTCCCGACGGGGAGGGCCGGCTGGCCTTCTCGTTGCTGCTGCCGGCCCGCCACGAGCAGGCGGTACTGGAGCACACCATCGACCGGCTCCTGGAGTCGAGCCACACGGACTACGAGATCATCGTGATCGTCGGGCACGACGACCCCGAGACCGCCGCCGTCGCCGAACGGGCCGCCGCTCGCGAGCCGGCCCGCGTACGGGTCGTCGTCGACCACCACGAGACGAAGAACAAGCCGAAGGCCCTCAACACCGCCCTGTCGTCCTGCCGCGGTGACATCGTCGGAGTCTTCGACGCCGAGGACCAGGTCCACCCCGAGTTGCTCGCCCACGTCGACCACGCCTTCCGCTCCACCGGCGCCGACGTGGTCCAGGGCGGGGTCCAGCTCATCAACTTCCACTCCAGCTGGTACAGCCTGCGCAACTGCCTGGAGTACTTCTTCTGGTTCCGCTCCCGGCTGCACCTGCACGCCGAGAAGGGCTTCATCCCACTCGGCGGCAACACCGTCTTCGTCCGCACCGAGGTGCTGCGCGAGGCCGGCGGCTGGGACCAGGACTGCCTCGCCGAGGACTGCGACCTCGGGGTGCGGCTGTCGTCGGTCGGCAAGAAGGTGGTCGTCGCGTACGACTCCGACATGGTCACCCGCGAGGAGACGCCCGGCTCGCTGGTCAGCCTGCTCAAGCAGCGCACCCGCTGGAACCAGGGGTTCCTCCAGGTGTACCGCAAGAAGGACTGGCAGCAGCTGCCGGGGCGCGGTCAGCGCTGGCTGGCCCGCTACACGCTGATGACGCCGTTCATGCAGGCCGCGTCGGGTGTGATCATCCCGCTCAACTTCGCCGTCGCGGTCTTCCTCGACGTACCGGTCGGCATCGCCATCATCACCTTCCTCCCCATGATCACGGCGATGGTGACCTTCGTCTTCGAGATCGTCGGCCTGCACGACTTCGGCCGGCAGTACGGCCTGCGCGTCCGCTTCGTGCACTACGTCAAGCTCGTCGTCGGCGGCCCGTTCTACCAGGTGATGCTCGCGGGCGCCGCGATCCGCGCCGTCTGGCGCGAGCAGCGCGGCCGCAACGAGTGGGAGCTGACGAGTCACACCGGCGCCCACCTGACGGGCGCGACCGCCGGCGCCACGACCGCGACCGCCACAGCCCCCGTACCCGTCTCCGCCTCCGCCTCCGCCTCCGCCGCGATCCGAGAGGACAGCCGCCAGTGACCGCCACCCTGCCCACGGCCACTGATCCCCAGCCCGAGACCCTCACCGTCCCCGCCCGGCGCAGCCCCGTCGGGGGACTCGGCGTCCGCCCCGCCGCCCCCGTCCGGCCGCTCGTGCGGTTCCGGTCCTCCCGCCCCGACCTGCTGCTGTGCGGGGCCCTGCTCCTCGTGATCCTGCTCGTCCAGGGCTGGAACATCACCCACTTCCCGACGCTGAGCGACGACGAGGGCACCTACCTCGCCCAGGCGTGGGCCGTCCAGCAGGGCGACGGCCTCGCCCACTACACGTACTGGTACGACCATCCGCCGCTCGGCTGGATCCAGGTCGCGGGCCTGACGTACCTGCCGTCCCTCTTCGTGCCCGACTGGATGACCGTCGCGCCGATGCGGTTCTCCATGCTCGCCGTCTCCGCCGCCAGTTCCGTGCTGATGTACGTCCTCGCGCGCCGGCTGTGGCTGCCGCGCTGGGCGGCCGGGCTGGCGATGGCGCTCTTCGGGCTGTCCCCGCTCTCGGTCGTCCTCCAGCGCGAGATCTTCCTCGACAACCTCGCCGTGATGTGGATGCTGTTGGCCTTCTGCCTCGCCGCGTCGCCGAGCCGGCACCTGTGGCACCACTTCGGGTCCGGGCTGGCGGCCGCCACCGCCGTCCTGACCAAGGAGACGATGCTGGTGGTGCTCCCGGCGCTGCTGGTGACGATGTGGCGCCACAGTCACCGCGACACCCGCAAGTTCGCCGTCACCGGAGCCGTCACCGCCTGCGCGCTGATCGGGCTCTCGTACCCGCTGTACGCCCTCCTCAACAGCGAGCTGCTGCCCGGCTCGGGCCACGTCTCGCTGATCGACGGCATCACCTACCAGATGAGCCGCCCCGGCTCCGGCTTCATCCTCGACGCCGGGACCGGCTCGAACGGCGTGCTGCGGTCCTGGCTCTACTACGACACCGTCCTGCCGCTCGGCGGACTGGCCGGCGCCCTCCTGCTGCTGGCCACCCTCCGCTGGTCCGTCACCGCCCGGGCGCTGGCCGGCCCGGCCCTCGCCGCCGTCATCCTCGCCGCCGTCGCGATGCGGCCCTCCGGCTACCTCCCGGCGATGTACGTGATCCAGGCGCTGCCGTTCCTCGCGCTCGTCCTCGCCGGGGGCGCGGCGAGCGTCACGCACGCCGTGCTGCGCCGCCGGCGCGGCCCGGGGGAGCGCAGGGCGCAGGTGTGGGCGCGCTGGGCGGTGCTCGGCGTACTCGCCGTGTCCGCCGCGGCGTACGTGCTGCCGCGCTGGTACGACGGCGACCGCACCGCGCTCACGGTCGACGCGAACGCCCCGTACCGGCAGGCCGCGGCCTGGCTCGGCCGGGAGGTCGAGGACCCGGCGCGGAGCCGGGTGCTCCTCGACGACGCGCTGTGGCTGGACGCCGTGCACCACGGCTTCGAGCCGGGCCCGGGGGCCATCTGGTTCTACAAGGCCGACCTCGACCCCGCCGTCACGAAGACCCTGCCGCGCGGCTGGCGGGACATCGACTACGTGGTCTCCTCGCCCACGGTCCGCCGCGACGCGGTGGACCTGCCCACGGTGCGGGCCGCGCTGGAGCATTCGAGCGTGGTGGCCGTCTTCGGCTCGGGCGAGGACCGCATCGAGATCCGCCGGACCGACCGCGCCGACCGCACGAGTGGGAGCTGAGTCACCATGAGCGAGGACCTGTGGTCCCTCCCTGCCCCGATCGATGCGGAGCTTGTCGCTCCGCAGGCCCTGACCGGCAGTGTCACCCTCATCGTCCCCACCTTCAACGAGTCCGGGAACGTGGCCGAGTTGCTGCGCCGGCTCGGTGACGCGCTCCCCGACCACCTGCCCTGCGCCGTGCTGTTCGTGGACGACTCCACGGACGACACCCCCGCCGCCATCGAGAAGGCCGCCGCCGACCATCCGTTCCCGGTGTCCGTCCTGCACCGGGAGGTGGCCGAGGGCGGCCTCGGCGGCGCGGTCGTCGAGGGGGTGAAGCGGGCGGACACCGACTGGATCGTCGTCATGGACGCCGACCTCCAGCACCCGCCCCACCTGGTGCCCGAGCTCGTCGGCGAGGGTGAGCGCACCGGCGCCGACCTGGTCGTCGCCTCCCGCTACATCGCCGGCGGCAGCCGGGCCGGGCTCGCCGGGAGCTACCGGATCGCCGTCTCCCGCGGGGCGACGTGGCTGACCAAGGGCCTCTTTCCGCGGGCGCTGCGCGGGATCAGCGACCCGATGAGCGGCTTCTTCGCGATGCGCCGCGCGGCCGTCACCGCGGACGCGTTGAAGCCGCTCGGCTACAAGATCCTGCTGGAGCTGGCGGTGCGCTGCCGGCCGCGCCGGGTCGCCGAGGTGCCGTTCGTCTTCCAGGACCGCTTCTCGGGGGAGTCCAAGTCCACCGCCCGCGAGGGCCTGCGCTTCCTCGCCCACCTCGCCTCGCTGCGCTCCGCGACCCCGCTGGCCCGCATGATCGGTTTCGGGCTGATCGGGCTCTCGGGTTTCGTCCCGAACCTGGCCGCGCTCTGGTTGTTCACGCATGCCGGGATGCACTACCTCCCGGCCGAGATCGTCGCCAACCAGGCGGGGGTGCTGTGGAACTTCCTCCTCATCGAGACCCTGCTCTTCCGTGACCGCCGCCGGCACCGCCACTGGGCGGACCGGGTGGGGCGGTTCGCCCTGCTGGCCAATGCCGACCTGCTGTTGCGCATCCCGTTGATCGCGGTGTTCGTCGCGCGGTTCGGGATGGAGGTGCTGCCGGCCACCGCGCTCGCGCTGGTCACCACCTTCGTCCTGCGGTTCGCGGCCACCGAGGCCCTCGTCTACCTGCCGCGCAGGCCGCGCGGTCCGCGCGGTCCGCGGACCTCACGCCAGTCCCGCACCCCGGGCGCCCCGCCCACGGCGGGCCGCCACACCAGGAGTTGAGCCGCACAGAAGGGATCCTTTCCATGCGTCTGACGATCCGGCGGAGGTCCGGGCGGCGGGCCGCCCTGCTCGCCGTCGGGGCGATGACCACGGGCCTGCTGCTCACCGCACCGCAGCAGGCCACGGCCGGTCCGCCCAATCTGCTCTCCAACCCCGGCTTCGAGACGGCCGGCCCGGCCGGCGCCGACATGCCGTCGTGCTGGTCCAGGTCCGGCTGGGGCGACAACGACTTCTCCTTCGCGACCGTCGCCGACGCGCACACCGGCACCAAGGCCGTGAAGGTCTCCCTCACGCGCCGCGTGGACGGCGACCGCAAGGCCCTGGTCACCGAGAACAGCACCTGCGCCCCGACGGTCACGCCGGGGAAGCAGTACGACCTGTCCGCCTGGTACAAGTCGGACACCCCGGACGTGTCGGTGACCGTGTTCCGCCGTGACACGACGGCCGGCTGGCAGTACTGGACCGACCTGCAGAATCCGCCGGTCAGCGCCGGCTGGGCGCGTACGGAGGTCCGTACGCCGGCCGTACCGCCCCACACCGACAAGATCGCGTGGGGGCTGTCGGTCTACGGGGTCGGCACGCTCACCACCGACGACTACGCCCTGGAGGAGGTGGGCGCGCCGCCGCCGCAGCCGGCCTGCTCGGGTACGGCGGAGGAGTGCGCCAAGGGCAAGTGGGAGGTGATCCCGGCCAAGAACCCGGTGCGTTCGATGCACGCCGTCGTCCTGAAGAACGGCAAGGTGCTGCTGATCGCCGGATCGGGCAACGACATCGCCCAGTTCAACGCGGGCACCTTCACCTCGGCCGTCTACAACCCGGCGAACGGCACCTTCAAGACGATCCCGACGCCGGTGGACATGTTCTGCGCGGGCCACGTGCAGCTGTCGGACGGCCGGGTGCTGGTGATGAGCGGCAACAAGGGGTACCCGTCCGCCGACGGCAAGATCGGCTACCAGGGGCTGAAGGACAGCTACGTCTTCGACCCGGTGACCGAGGCCTACACGAAGACGAACGACATGAACGGCGGCCACTGGTACCCGTCGGCGACGGTCCTCGGCAACGGCGACGTGATCTCCTTCGGCGGGCTGAAGGAGGACTCCACGGGCAACGTGACCGCCGAGAGGTTCTCGGCGGCGCAGAACAAGTGGCTGCCGATGAACGAGGTCAACCAGACCTGGTCGTACTGGGGCCTGTACCCGTCGATGATCCTCATGCAGGACGGGCGGCTCTTCTACTCGGGCAGCCACACCTTCGGCAACGGCACCCCGGGCAGCGGCGCCTCCGTCTACGACTACGGCGCCAACACCGTCACCGACGTGCCGGGCCTGCGCAACAAGGACCAGCGCGACGAGTCGGCGAGCGTGCTGCTGCCCCCGGCGCAGGACCAGCGGGTCCTGACCGTCGGAGGCGGCAACAACGAGACCAATCCCGCGGCCAACCGGATCACCGACATCATCGACCTGAAGAAGCCGAGCCCCGGCTACACGGCCGGCCCGGACCTCCCCCAGGGCCTGGTCGACACGGGCACGGGCAAGCGGCCGCAGACCGGCGCCGAGGGCAAGATGTACGTGTCGGCGGTGCTGCTCCCGGACGGCAAGGTGCTGGAGACCGGCGGCGGGCTGCACGACCGCGCCGACCCGGTCTTCGAGGCGTCCTTCTTCGACCCGACGACCAACACCTACCAGCCGGGCCTCGCCACCGACCCGATCCCGCGGACCTACCACTCGGCGTCGTTCCTGATGCCGGACGGCCGGGTCATGTCGGTCGGCGACAACCCGGGCAACGGCACCTACAACCACAACGTGTCGATCTACACCCCGCCCTACCTGTTCAAGGGCGCCCGCCCGCAGATCACCTCGGTGATCGACACGCAGTGGGTGTACGGGGACACGCAGCGGATCACCGTCAACCGCCCCGTCGCCAAGGCGGAGCTGATCCGCCCGGCGGCGGTCACCCACTCCTCGGACCCCAACCAGCGGTTCGTGGACCTGCCGATGACCGTCAACGGGAACACCATCGACCTCAACGTGACGAGCAACCCCAACCTGGCGCCGCCCGGCTGGTACATGCTCTTCGCGGTCGACGCGAACGGCGTCCCGTCCCTCGCCACCTGGGTGCACCTGGGCGGCCCGGCGGCCCTGGCGGCCACCGGGGAGCAGCCGTCCGCGCACGAGCACTCCTTCGCGGACGCGCTCGGGGCCGCCACACAGAACCCGGCCAAGCGGGACTCCGTACCCGTCGCGCCCGGCGTCGCCGGCTGCGACCGGCACTACGGGACGGTCAACGTGTGCGTGCCCACCCGCTTCCCGGCCGAGGTGCAGGAGACGGCCAAGGCCCGCTGTGACTGGCTGGCCTCCCACCAGTACCCGAAGCGGCTGAAGGTCAACGGCAGCGACCCGCTGCGCCTCGACCCGGACCGCGACGGCTACGCCTGCTGAACCGGACCCGACGGGAAGGGGCCCGGCCGCACGCGCGGCCGGGCCCCTTCCCCGGCTCAGTGCGCGTAGGCGGCGAGCGAGATGCCGACGTAGTGGGCGACGAAGGCGGCCAGGGTCAGCGAGTGGAAGACCTCGTGGAAGCCGAAGAAGCGCGGGGAGGGGTTGGGCCGCTTCATGCCGTAGATGACCCCGCCCACGCTGTAGAGGAGGCCGCCGACGATCACCAGGACCAGGACGGCGACGCCGCCGGCGCGCATGAAGTCGGGCAGGAAGAAGACCGCCGCCCAACCCATGGCGATGTAGCAGGGGGTGTAGAGCCAGCGCGGGGCGCCGACCCAGAAGACGCGGAAGGTGATGCCGGCGGCGGCCGCGATCCACACCGCCCACAGTAGGGTCCGTCCCGTGGAGGGCGGGAGCAGCAGGACGGTCAGCGGGGTGTAAGTGCCCGCGATGATCAGGAAGATGTTGGCGTGGTCGAGGCGGCGCAGGATGGCCTCGCCGCGCGGCCCCCAGGTGCCGCGGTGGTAGACCGCGCTGACGCCGAAGAGCAGGCAGGCCGTGAGGATGTAGACCCCGCAGGCCACCCGGGCCCGGGTCGAGTCGGTGAAGGCCATCAGCACGAGGCCGGCGACGACCACGGCGGGGAACATCCCGAGGTGCAGCCAGCCGCGCAGCAGCGGCTTCTCCTCCAGGGCGGTCTCGGCCGCCTCCAGGGCCTCGACGACCGGTGTGGCCTCGGCGTCCGGGACGGCGGCGGGGTCAGAAGTCATGGGCGCCATGCTACCTACGGGTCCGTAGGTTTCCGTCAGTCCTCTTTACGGAAGATTGACGGACGTGGCAATGCTCACGTGAGAGGCCCTCTGGACATATGCGCACATCCACCGGATGATCAGATGAGTGCGGTCGGCACCGGATGAGCGGAGCGCGAAGCGTCCGGGTCGCAGCCCCCACGGGGCAAACACCAAACACACCCCTCAACAAGGAGCAATCGTGGCGCGCGACAACGCGGCTCCCACCACCATCCCGACGACCCACCAGGAGCTGATCTCCTGGGTGGACGAGATCGCAGCGATCACCCAGCCCGACCGGGTCGTCTGGTGTGACGGCTCCGAGGACGAGTACGAGCGCCTGTGCGAGGAGCTCGTCGCCAAGGGAACGTTCAAGAAGCTCGACGAGGCGAAGCGCCCGAACTCGTACTACGCCGCCTCCGACCCCTCCGACGTCGCGCGCGTCGAGGACCGGACCTTCATCTGCTCCGAGAAGGAGGAGGACGCGGGCCCGACCAACCACTGGAAGGCTCCTTCCGAGATGAAGGAGATCTTCGCCGGGGAGCAGGGCATCTTCCGCGGCTCCATGAAGGGCCGGACGATGTACGTCGTCCCCTTCTGCATGGGCCCCCTCGGCTCCGAGCTCTCCGCGATCGGCGTCGAGATCACCGACTCCGCCTACGTCGCGGTCGCCATGCGCACCATGACCCGCATGGGCAAGGCCGTCCTCGACGAGCTCGGCACCGACGGCTTCTTCGTCAAGGCCGTCCACACCCTCGGCGCTCCGCTCGCCGAGGGCCAGGCGGACGTGCCGTGGCCGTGCAACACCACCAAGTACATCTCGCACTTCCCGGAGACCCGCGAGATCTGGTCCTACGGATCCGGCTACGGCGGCAACGCCCTGCTCGGAAAGAAGTGCTACGCCCTGCGCATCGCGTCCGTCATGGCCCGCGACGAGGGCTGGCTCGCCGAGCACATGCTGATCCTCAAGCTCACCCCGCCGCAGGGCGAGGGCGAGACGAAGTACGTCGCGGCCGCCTTCCCGAGCGCCTGCGGCAAGACCAACCTGGCCATGCTGGAGCCCACGATCCCCGGCTGGACCGTCGAGACCATCGGCGACGACATCGCCTGGATGCGCTTCGGCGAGGACGGTCGCCTCTACGCGATCAACCCCGAGGCCGGCTTCTTCGGCGTCGCCCCCGGCACCGGCGAGCACACCAACGCCAACGCCATGAAGACCATGTACGCGAACACCGTCTTCACCAACGTCGCGCTCACCGACGACGGCGACGTCTGGTGGGAGGGCATGACCGAAGAGGCGCCCAAGCACCTCATCGACTGGAAGGGCAACGACTGGACTCCGGACTCGGAGACCCCCGCCGCCCACCCCAACGCCCGCTTCGCCGTCCCGGCCTCCCAGTGCCCGACGATCGCCGCCGAGTGGGAGGACCCCAAGGGCGTCCCGATCTCCGCGATCCTCTTCGGCGGCCGCCGCGCCTCCGCCGTGCCGCTGGTCACCGAGTCCTTCGACTGGAACCACGGCGTCTTCATCGGCTCGAACATCGCCTCGGAGAAGACCGCCGCCGCCGAGGGCAAGGTCGGCGAGCTGCGCCGCGACCCCTTCGCCATGCTGCCGTTCTGCGGCTACAACATGGGCGACTACATGGGTCACTGGGTCGACGTCGCCAAGGACAAGGACCAGGCGAAGCTCCCGAAGATCTACTACGTGAACTGGTTCCGCAAGAACGACGCGGGCAAGTTCGTGTGGCCCGGCTTCGGCGAGAACAGCCGCGTCCTGAAGTGGATCGTCCAGCGCCTCGACGGCACCGCCGAGGGCGTCGAGACCCCCATCGGCATCCTGCCGACCAAGGACTCCCTCGACCTCGACGGCCTGGACCTGCCGGCCGCGGACCTCGACTTCCTCCTCACCGTCGACAAGGAGGTCTGGCGCGAGGAGGCCGCCCTGGTCCCCGAGCACCTGAACACCTACGGCGACCACACTCCGAAGGAACTGTGGGACCAGTACCACGCCCTCGTGGAGCGCCTGGGCTGAGCCAGGACGTGCCCTGAAGAAGGGCCAATGAACGTGGGAGCCCCCGACCAAGCGGCGCCCACCGCTGTGGGAGCCCCCGACCAAGCGGTTCCCACCGCTGCACCGGCCTGTCTTCAGGAGCGTCCGCGCTCCTCCAGATAGGCCGTGTGCGTCTGCTGGCGGCGGGCCTCTGCTTCGCGGAGGTCCGCCGTCACGCTTTCCGCCTCCTCGAACAGCAGGTCCAGCTGCCGCTCCAGGTGGCGCTCCGGGGACTCCCCGCCCGGCGTCAGCCGGTTCCACCAGCGGGTCCGGTGGTAGGTGTCCACGCACTCCGGCACGTCCCGCCGGATCGCCCGGGACAGCGCGTGCACCGCCTCCGGCTCGGTGACCAGGACCTCGGCCACCCACCCCGGCTCCAGCAGCGCCCCGTACAGCTCCAGCAGCCCGGCCCGCCGGCTGCCGGCCGCCGCCGGCAGCTCCACCTCGGCCAGGTACTCCCGCAGCCGTGCGAAGTCCCCGCGCAGTACGTCGAGTTCCTCGCCCGGGTCGAACGGCGGCGGCGCCACCCGCTCCGGCGGGGCGATCAGCGCGCCCGCCCCGTACAGCCCGGCCACCACCACCGGCCAGTACGCGCCCGCCACCCCGGCGAGGGTGAGGCCGAGGCCCACCACGCCACAGGCGGAGCCGGTCAGGTTCTTCCTCGACTCCAGGTAGCCGAGCACCCGGCCGGCCACACCGGCCCCGCGGCCGCCCCTACTGGTAGCCACGGATCTCCTCGAAGGCTCCGGCCAGTGAACCGGTGCCGCCGGTGGCGTCGAAGAGCCGCCCGCCGGTCAGTTCGGTGATGTGGGTGAGCTCCTTGCGGTCCGAGTCCCCGAACAGCACCGCGAAGACCGGCGTCCGCCGCTGCGCCTCGGGCAGGGCCGCGTAGAAGGAGTCGAAGTGCTTGGCCCCGACGCCCTCGGTGTTCTCCCCGTCCGTCATCAACACGATCGAGGTGAACGCGTCCGCGGCGCCCGTGCCGAGGTGCTGGTAGGCCGCCTCCAGGCTGCCGTAGACCGCCGTACCGCCGTCCGGCGCCAGCGACTTCACGTCGCCGCGGATCGCGTCCAGCGCCGGCCCCGGATTACCGGGCTCGACGACGTGCGTCAACACCTTCTTCACCTTGGAACCGAAGGGCAGCAACGTCACCTCCTCACGGTCCCGGAACCGCTGACCCGTCCCCGAACTCCCGCTCCCGGTCAGATCGGTGAGCGCCGACTTCAGCCGGCCGATGCGGTCCTCCTCGCTCATCGAACCCGAGGTGTCCAGCACGTACACCGTCCGCGAGGGCCGGCGCAGCTCGTTCTCGTACGAGGCCAGCAGCCCGTCCGCCACCGAACGCGAGCCGGGGAAGGGCAGCTCGTGCCGCTTCTCGGGGTCCAGCCCGGCGGCCGGCGCCACCCCGGCCGCGACCGGCCTGCGGAAGGTCTGCTCGGTGATCGCCCGCTGCGCCTCAGGGCCGCGCAGGTAGTCCGTCAGCGCCCGCCCCGCGTCGCGCGCCCCCTCCGGGGCCGAGGTCAGCAGGGTCAGCGGGTAGTGCGCGGTGACCACGCCGTCGCGCGGCCGGATCACCGTCAGCGGCGCCTTCACCTCCTTCGCGTCCCGGTTCACGGACAGCAGCACCGACTCGTAGTTCACCAGCGCGTCCACGTCACCGCGCTTGCCGTACGCGGTCGCCAGCCAGCCGGAGGAGCCCGAGGTCAGCTTCTGCCCGGCGAAGAACTCCTTCAGCTTCGGCTGGGCCGTCTTCACGTCCGCGTCGCTCAGCGCCGCCTGCGCGCCCGACAGCCCCGACGCCACCGAGACCAGTGCGGAGAAACCGGAGTTGGAGCGCACCGGATCCGTCATCCCGTACGTCAGCTTCCCGCCGGCCACCGCCTCGTGCACCGCCGACCAGGTCACCTCGCCGGGCTTCCAGCCCAGCCGGGCCACCGCCTCCGGCTTCACGCCGATGGCCACCGGCGAGGACATCACCGGGGTCTCGCTGGACAGCTTCCCGGCGGCCTCGGGCCTCAGCCGCAGGTAGTCGTTGGAGGACAGCCAGATCGCGTCGTACTTCCCGTCGGCCTTCCCCGAGGCGATCTGCTCCACCGCGTCGAGGGTCCCGGACATGGTCAGCTCGACGCTCACCCCGGTGGCCGCCTTCGCCGCCTTCAGCACCGGCTCCATGTCGGAGAGCTCACTGGAGGCCAGCACCCGCAGGTGACCCTCCCTGTACGTCGACTCCGCGGGCTCGGCCGGGCCGTCGGAGGTGCAGGCCGTCGCCGAGGCGAGCGTGGCGAGTGCGATCAGCGCACCGATCCAGCCCCGCCTCACCGGGCACCGCCTTCGAGCGCACCGGCGGTACGGGTACGGGCCAGGTACGCCGAGGCGCTCTGCAACTCCCCGGCCAGGGACTCCACGGTCGTCGCCATGTTCTGCGCCGCCTGCACCTTGAAGGTGTCGATCGCGTCGAGCGTCTGGTAGATCTGCGCGAACGCCGTCCGCAGCGTCTGCGCCCCCACCGCCGGATCGGCCGCGAGCCGCTGGATCTCGCCGCTCTGCGTGGCCAGCATCTCCGCGTTGCCCCGGATCAGGTCCTCGGTGGTCCCCTTCAGGGCGTTGACCTGCTCGATCACCTTCCGTTGGTTGTCGAGGGCCGCGGCCAGCACGACCGCGATCCGCAGCGCCGAGACGGTGGTGGTGGCCGCCCGGTCGACACCCTTGATCAGCTCGTCGTTGTTGCGCCGGACCACGTCCATCGCCAGGTAGCCCTGCGCGCAGACGGCCAGCTGCGTCAGCAGGTCCTGGTGCTTCTGCCGGACCGGGAACAGTAGGTCCGCGCGCAGCGCGTCGGCCGCCTGCGGGTCGGTGTGCTCCGCCTCGGCGATCCGCTGTTCGACGGCCCCGTCCAGGGCCTCGGTGAGGACGGCGTACTCCTGGAGCTTGCCCATGGTCTCCCACAGGCGGGCGCGCTCGGTGTGCAGGGCCGCGTTGTCGCGGCGCAGCTCGTCCTGGCCGCTGCGCAGCGAGCCCACGATCTTGTTGAGGGTGGCCTGCGAGGAGGCGTACTTCGCGACGTGGTCGCGGAACCTGTTGCCGCCCGGCAGCTTCGCCAGCAGCCTGCCGAGCCCCTTGCCGGGGGTGTCCCGCGGGCCGAGGTCCTCGACGGTGCGGCGCAGTTCGACGAGGGAGCCGGCGACGCGGGCCTGGGCGTCGCCGCCGCCGTCCGCGCCGAGGGAGCGCACGGCCCGCTCCAGCATCCGGTTGGACTGCTGGGCGGCGCTGCGGACGTCGGCCGCGCCGAGCCCTGCGATCTCGCCGACGCGGTGCGCGAACTCGGGGGAGCGGGTGTCGATCCCGGCGAGCGAGCCCACGTACTCCCCGGCCCGGCGGGCCATCTCCTCGCGCACGCCGTCCTGCAGCGGGACCAGCCCGGCGGCCTGTTCGCGGCGGACGGGCGGGACCGGCTCCGGCGCGCTGAGGACGAACGTGCCGTCCTCGGGTGGTGTCAGTGTCATGGTGTGGGCCCCTAACCCTTGGCGCGCTGGGCGAGCGCCATGAGGATCTTGACGGTGGGTGTGCCGACCTGGCGGATGCCGGTCAGCCCGGGGTTGAGGTAGCCGACGTGCGGTGCGGTCGCGGCGGTGAACTCGGGCACGCCGTCCTGCGGACGGAACCCGCGCCGTACGGCCAGCTCGCGCAGCCTCGGATCGGTGGCGAGGAGGGTGCCCAGCTCCTTGGCCTGCTCCGTGATCGGGACGAACGTGTGCGCGGTGTTGACGGTGGTGTCCGGGTAGAGCACGACCATGTCGCCGGGGTTCTGGTGCTGGAGCAGCAGGGAGGCCACCTGGGACTCGTACACCAGGATGAGCGGTTCGCCGCTGCCGCTGATGAAGGCCCGGAAGGGGTCGTCGGTGCTCTGTTCGAGGGCGCCCTGGACGGAGATCAGCCTGCGCATCAGCGGGGCGGTGCGCTCGATCCCGGCGTCGTCGGCGACCACGCTGTTGCCGTTGGCGACGTTGGAGGTGGCCGCGAGGAAGAGGACGCCGGAGTTGGAGGTGGCCGGGTCGGTGGTCTTGATGAACACCGTGCCGGTCAGCTCGGCGTGGGCGGAGGAACCGGGCAGCTGCTGCCAGGTGCGGTCCTCGGCGGCGGCCTTGAGGAAGGGGCCCATGAGCAGGGTCCCGAGGTTCTTGCCGGTCATCCTGGCGAGGCCGTTGTCGGCCAGCACCTCGGCGGCGCCCGGTCGGGCGATGACCACGAGCGGGGAGTAGAAGGGCTTGGTCTCCTGGGCCCCCTTCACCCCGGCGGCGGCCGCGACCTCCTTGGCGGGTTCACTGCTGCCGGGGAAGGCGAAGTCGAACTCCTTGAGGGCGAGCTGGTCCATCGCCCAGGAGCCCGAGGTCTCCGTCTTCACGGTGTAGCCCTTGGCGGCAAGGGCCTTGACGACGTCGGGGTCGTGGAAGAATTCGGACTTCTCCGAGCCGATGACGCCACGCACGGTCTTCGTTGCCGTGGTTTCTGGGTGATCCTGCCCCTGGAAGGCGACGACGTAGAGCACGCCGCCGATCAGGAGGAGGCCCAGGACGATTCCTAGGATGCGTCTCACGGGTGCAGCGTGCTCGCGGAAACCCACATTCCGCGGCGGGTTGAATGAACGTCAGGTGTCCAGGCGGTCCCACTTCGAAATGCTGTGTGAGCCCTCGGGTGCTGGTGGGAGGGGCGGCCGCCCGGGAGGATCGGGGCATGGGCGTGAGCGCGTTGAAGTGGCAGGGCTGGCTGGTCGGTCTGGTGACGCTGGCCGGGCTGCTGGTGTTCGCCCCGCTGGGCCTGTACGTGTGGGCGAGCGGCGGCGGACCTCCCGGGGCGCCGCCCAGGGCGGCCCTGGAGGACGTACGGGTCACCGGGTGCCGAATCGATCCGGCGAGCCGGCGGGTGGTGGCCGCGGTGGAGGCGGCGGGGCGGGCCGAGGGCGTCGGCGCGTACCTCGTCACGGTGGAGTTCCGCGACGGCGCCGAACCGGACCCGGAGCGCCGGGCCGCGCAGGCCCTGTTGAGGATCCCGGGCGTGGCCCCGGGCGCGAGCGAGCACGGGGAGGCGGTCGGCCCGGTGTGGCCGGTGGCGACGGTGCCGTGGTGCGGGGTCGCCGGAGCGGAGTTCGAGCGGACGCCCGACACGCCCTGACACCCGACACGCCCTGACGCGTCGGGGCCCGCGTCACCGGTCCGCGCCGTGCGGCGCGGACCGGTGTGCACTCAACGGGTCACTTCACCTTGACGACGACGGTGTTGCACACCTTGTCGGCGAAGGTCTGCTTCTTGGCGTCCCACAGCGGCCACAGCCAGCCGAGGTAGCAGGGGATGCCGTCCAGGATGTGCGCCAGCTTGCGGACGAAGGCCATGCCGAAGCCGAGGGTCGCGCCGTCGGCCTCCTTGTGGAGGCTGATGCCGACGACCTTCTTGCCGGTCGTCTGGCCGGTGGTGCCCTCCTTGTAGAGCTGGAAGAAGGCCATGCCGAGGGCGTACAGCATGCCGATGAGGCTGAGCACGCCGGCCGCCGCGGAGTCGGAGTCCCCGCCGGCGATGGCGGCGCCGATGCCGGCCAGGGCGTACATCGGGCCGCCGATGATCAGGGCGTCGAGCAGGTAGGCGCCGACGCGCAGGCCCCAGTGGGCCAGCGGCGGCATGCCCGCACCCGGCATGCCGGGCATGCCCGGCATCCCCGGCTGCTGCGGGTAGCCGTAGGCCGGCGGCGGCGCCTGCTGCGGGTATCCGTACTGCGGGGCCGCACCCTGCGGGGGCTGCTGCGGGTAGCCGTACTGCGGGGGGACGCCCTGCGGGGCCTGCTGCGGGTAGCCGGGCTGGCCCTGCGGGGGCTGCTGGCCGTAGGGGTTGTTCGGGTCGCCGAAGCTCATCGGTGAAGTCTCTCCAGGCTGCTGAAACGGGGACGAAGCGGCGTGGAGGAGATGGACTTGTGAGCGGCCTCCCCCGTGCTGCCGCGGACTTTCAGCCCTCATCGTGTTCGGAGCACCGGATTCTGTCCAATTCCCGCCTCTGTCAGGGGCCGCGGAACCTGCCGCGCGAGCGCGGTCGACAGCGGGATGTGGCACCCGGTCCGGAGCCTCCGCGGCCCCGGACCGGGGCCGTCTAGAGGGCGCCGGCCAGGTCCGAGGACTTCAGGGCGGCGGCGTGCGCGTCCATGCGCTCGGCGGCGAGGATCGCTGCGGTGGTGTCGGCGCGGGACGCGGCGACGAGGAGCGCGCGGGCGGCGAGGTCGTGCGCGCGCTGGTGCAGGGCGGCGGTGTCCTCGGCCGTGCGCTGCGGCGCACGTGCGGGCTGGGATCCGCGCAGCCGGGCGACCTGGACGGCGATCTCGGCGGCGGCCCCGTCGAGCCCGAGCTCGTCGGTCACGGCGAGCAGGGCCGCGAGGTGGCCGGCGAGCTGGATGTCGAGGGCTTCGCCGCGGCTGCTGTGCGGATAGTCGGACGGTGCGGCGTCCACGCGGTGGACGACCGACTTGGTGCGGATCGGCTCGTACATGAGGTGGCCTCCTGCGTGGTCAGGAGACCATCCTACATTGGATTGGTTCTAAAGTTGAGCTGAATCCTGTTGCCGGCCGTGCGTGTCCACCGCTAGAGCTGGCCGTAGCCGTCCAGGAAGTTGCCGATCCGCGTCACCGCGTCGGCCAGATCGGTGGCGTTCGGCAGGGTCACGATCCGGAAGTGGTCGGGCTCGGGCCAGTTGAAGCCCGTCCCGTGCACGACCATGATCTTCTCGGCCCGCAGCAGGTCGAGGACCATCTGCCGGTCGTCCTTGATCTTGTAGACGGCCGGGTCCAGCCGCGGGAAGGCGTACAGGGCGCCCTTCGGCTTCACGCAGGTGACACCCGGGATCTGGGTGAGCATGTCGTACGCGACGTTGCGCTGCTCCAGGATCCGCCCGCCGGGCAGGACCAGGTCCTCGATCGACTGCCGGCCGCCGAGCGCGGTGGCCACGGCGTGCTGCGACGGCATGTTCGCGCACAGACGCATGTTGGCCAGGATCGTGAGGCCCTCGATGTAGCAGGTGGCGTGCTTCTTGGGGCCGCAGACCGCCATCCAGCCGGCCCGGTAGCCGGCGACGCGGTAGTTCTTCGAGAGGCCGTTGAAGGTCAGCGTCAGCAGGTCGGGGGCGATGGCGGCGGTGTTGTGGTGCACGGCGCCGTCGTAGAGGATCCGGTCGTAGATCTCGTCCGAGCAGACGACCAGGTTGTGGCGGCGGGCGATGTCCGTCAGCCCGCGCAGCATCTCCTCGTCGTAGACCGCGCCCGTGGGGTTGTTCGGGTTGATGATCACGATCGCCTTGGTGCGGTCGGTGACCTTGCGTTCGATGTCGGCGAGGTCCGGCATCCAGTCGGCCTGCTCGTCGCAGCGGTAGTGCACGGCCGTACCGCCGGCGAGGGAGACGGACGCGGTCCACAGCGGGTAGTCCGGTGCCGGGACCAGCACCTCGTCACCGTCGTCGAGCAGCGCCTGCATCGACATCTGGATCAGCTCGGAGACGCCGTTGCCGAGGTAGATGTCCTCGACGTCCAGGTCGATGCCCTTGGTCTGGTAGTGCTGCATGACCGCGCGGCGCGCGGAGAGCAGCCCCTTCGCGTCCCCGTAACCGTGGGCGTTGCCCAGGTTGCGGAGCATGTCCTCAAGGATCTCCGGCGGGCAGTCGAAGCCGAAGGCCGCGGGGTTGCCGGTGTTGAGCTTGAGGATGCGATGACCTGCTGCTTCGAGCCGCATGGCCTCTTCGAGCACGGGGCCGCGGATCTCGTAGCAGACATTGGCGAGTTTGGTTGACTGGATCACCTGCATGACGGGAGCTTACGGGCCCGGGTGGGCGCTTGACGTGCCTTTTCGAAGAGAGGCTCGAAGAGCGAAATGTCCCATTTCGGGCAATGGGTGGGTGGTGGTGCGGTCCCCCCTTGGAATCCGGGGCGCGCAGGTGTTCCGGCCTGCGGAATGGGTGAGGGCGGGGCCGGCGGAAAAGCGGGATGTTGCGCTCGTCACCCCGGTGGACGGGTGAGGACCGAGGGTGACCGAGTACGCCGGCCGGGTGCCCGGGCGGAGCGGCCCGCCCGAGTGGGTCGGCTGAGTACGTCGGCTGAGTACGCGCACTCATGCGGCGGGGCGGGGCACGGGGGAGGCTGGGCGCATGAACCAGGGGCAGTGGAAACCGGCGGACTACCGCCGGGGCACGGAGAGGGTGGGCACGGTGCTCGTGGCCGCCGCGGGCGTCCTCGTGGCGGCGGGGGCGATCTTCGCGGCGCTGCTCTTCCTGGTGTTCCTGAACAGCGGCTACTGAGGGGCGCGTGCAGTGGAGTTCGTAGTCGGTGACATGGCGATCACCACGGTCGGCACGGACGGCGACGACCGGGCGATCGAGTTCCTGGTCAGGCCGGAAGGGGCCGTGACGGAAGGGCACTTCGCGATCTTCCGCGAACACGACGAGGGCTGGGAGTCTGCCCGCATCACCATCGCCCCGGAGTCGGCCGCGATCCCGGTGGCGGCGGTCGAATGGGCGGTGGAGTTCGCCCGCGAGTACCTTTGACGGGTGGCGGGGGGGGGGGGGGGGGGGGGGGGGGGGGGCCCCCCCCCCCCCCCCCCCCCCGCGCCCCCCCCCCCCCCCCACCGCGGCGCTCAACACGCCCACCCCACCGCCCGGCC
>NZ_JBIAJH010000062.1:0-23850 GCF_042871845.1 Streptomyces sp. NPDC005533
GGGGGCGGGCGCGCGCCGGGGCGTCTCCTCGGGCGCCGAACGTGACGAGAGGTCGGACACCTCGGCGGCAGTGCGTTCGACGCCCTGCGGGGATCGCCCCGACACACACCCACCCCCACCCCACCCGACCCGCCTGCTACCCAGTGCCGACGCACCATCCAGCCGGACCTCACATATTCAGCTGGGCCGCACAAATCCAGCCCCGCCGGCGATTGAGGCGCGGGGTCCGGGGCGGAGCCCCGATCTGTAAGCCGCACCGTCCAGCCTCGCTGAACCATCCGGCTCCGCCGCACCAACTCAGCCCCGCCGGCGATTGAGGCGCGGGGTCCGGGGCGGAGCCCCGATCTGTAAGCCGCACCGTCCAGCCTCGCTGCACCATCCGGCTCCGCCGCACCGACTCAGCCCCGCCGGCGTTTGAGGCGCGGGGTGCGGGGCGGAGCCCCGGGCTGTAAGCCGCACCGTCCAGCCTCGCTGAACCATCCGGCTCCGCCGCACCAATTCAGCCCCGCCGGCGATTGAGGCGCGGGGTGCGGGGCGGAGCCCCGGGCTTTGAGCCGCCCGCCGCGCTAACTCAGCCCCGTCGGCGGTTGAGGCGCGGGGACCCGCGGGTTGGGCTGCGCCGGTATGGCCTCGTCGCGCAGGCGGCCGTGTCCCCAGGCGGGAGCCGCTGCGTCACGGGAGGTCCTCCGTCGGGGGGTCGGCCTCGTACACGTGGGGGGTGTCCGCGGCCCACTCCACCAGTTCGGTGCCGCCGAGGACCACGTCGTCGGGGTCCGGCATGCCGGCCCGCCTGAGGAACTCGATGACGTCCTCGTCCGAGTGGGCCAGCCCGAGGGACTGTTCTCCGCTCGCGGTCCGCAGGGTCACCTGCCGGCCTCCCGAGGGGAAGATCCGGTGTACGACGACGGGCGCATGACGCATACCCCCAGCCTCGCCCCCGGGCGGCGGCCCGGCACCCCGGGGGCTCAGGACGTACGGCCGACCGGGGCGGCGCCGTCCGCCGCCGCGGGGATGCGGAAGGTCGAGGGATCGGGGTAGGTCGCCTTTTCGGCCAGGAGGACCGCTTCTATCTCGGCCTTGAAGACGGGCTCGAAGAAGTCGACGGCCAGCAGCAGCCGCAGCCCCCGCAGGGTCGGGTCGAGCAGGGGGCGGGCCATCCGGGCGCCGCCGCCGGAGATCCCGGAGAAGCCGGTGCGGGCCGTAGCCGACCTCCCGCCCACGCGTTCCTCGAAGCCGGCGGTCGCGTAGCCGACGACCAGCGCCAGCTCCGTGAGGAACCTGCGGGTCCCGAGGGCCATCTCCTCGGCGCCCTGCAGTGTCTGGACCGAGCCGCCCGCGACCTTGAAGTCGTCGCTGTTCCGCTTGAGGCCGCGCGCCTCGTACACGGCGCGGGCCTCCTCGAAGAGCCGCCCCGCCTCGTCGACCGCCTTCATCGCCGTCACCAGCTGGTCGATGTCGATCTCGCGCTTCACGCTGCCTCCCGATCCGGAACCCATGGTGCACAGACCGTAGGAGGCAAAGCGTCCGCTGCGGAACACCCCTGCGGCGGTCAGATCCGGAAGGCTTCGGGGCCGCCCGGGAGCCCTCCCCCGGCCGTGGCGGCAACTCCCCATGCCCTCTTGTGACTTGAGCCAAGTGTCTCAACAATGCACATGACAACCGAAGGATCTTCGGTCGCATTGTCATCAGAGGGGAACCCCCACATGAAGAAGCCTCTCGCCGGTGCCTTACTCTCGCTGTTCCTGATGGGAGCAGCAGTGGCCCCGGCCGTCGCCGCGCCGAACAACCAGGCCGCGCCCGCGGCGACCGCCGTCGCCGTCAACTACGCCGGCACCGTGGCGCTCAGCAACTGTTCCGGCTCCGTCGTCCGCGCGCCCGCCTCCCAGCCGAACGACCCCGCGCTCGTCCTGTCCAACGGGCACTGCCTGGAGACCGGGTTCCCGGCCGCCGGCGAGGTCGTCAAGGACCGGCCGTCCTCGCGCTCCTTCTCCCTGCTCAACGCGGCGGGCTCGAAGGTCGCGACCCTGCGGGCCAGCAAGATCGCGTACGGGACGATGACCGACACGGACGTCTCGATCTACCAGCTCACCAAGACCTACGCGCAGATCCAGAGCCAGTACGGCATCTCCGCGCTGACGCTGAACGACGTGCGCCCGACGCAGGGTTCGGCGATCAAGGTGGTGTCCGGCTACTGGAAGCGGATCTACAGCTGCAACGTGGACGGCTTCGCCTACCGCCTCAAGGAGGGCGACTGGACCTGGAAGGACTCGGTCCGCTACACCTCGTCGTGCAACACCATCGGCGGCACCTCCGGCTCGCCGGTGATCGACACGACGACCGGCAAGGTCGTGGCCGTCAACAACACGGGCAACGAGGACGGCGGGCGCTGCACCGAGAACAACCCGTGCGAGGTCGACGAGAACGGCAACGTGACGGTCCGCCAGGGCATCAACTACGCCCAGGAGACGTACATCATCGTCCCCTGCATCGCCCCCGGCAACAAGATCGACCTGAGCCGCCCCGGCTGCCTGCTGCCGAAGCCGTAACCGCAGTACGTCCCCGCCCGTCCCGAAAAGCCCCACGGCCGGGCTCCGGGCGGGGATACTCGGACGCGTGGAACTGCACATCGATCACCGCTGGCTGCTGGAGCGGCAGGAGGCGCTGTTCAAGGACGTGGAGGTGGCCGACCACTCCGCCCTGGTCGCCGCCGTCGCCCGGCACCGGGTGAACACGCCGAGCCTGGAAGTGGACGACCCCGACGCCTACTGGCGCGCGGCCGCCCTGCTCGACGCGATCGTCCTGCTCCGGCCGCTGCCCGACTCCAACGAGTACTTCGCCTACGGGGTCGCCGTCGCGTACATCGAGGCCTCCGGCGCGGCCGTCGAGGCCTCCTACGAGCAGTGGCGCGACCTGATCACCGACGTCCGGATGCTCCGCGTGAGCGTATACGACGTGGCGGCTCGGCTGCGGTCCTGGCAGCCGGCCTGACCCCGGGCGGGGCCGCCGGACCCGGGCCCGGCCGTCAGCGCCTGCGCTGGGCGGGCGTGCCCACGAGGAGCGCGTCGGAGACCAGCCGCGCGCCGCGGGCGAGCCGGCCCAGCTGCTCGAGCTCCAGGGCGTACATCCTGATCGAGTTCTCGATGACCGTCTCGGCTATGCCCATCGTGGGCAGCTCGGCCCGGCTGGTCTGCAGGGCCGCCCGTACGGCGCGCATCTCGTGCTGCAGCTGGAGCTGGACGTGGCGGGCCAGGAGCGCGTGGTGGCGGGTGAGCGTAAGGTAGCCGCCGTAGCGGGCCGGAAGCAGGTCCCGCAGCCAGCGCGTGGCCGTGCGCTCCCAGTCGTGCGTTCCGGGCGCCTTGACCTGCAAGGGCCAGTCCGGGCTGAGCGTAAACGTGGCCGTCTGGGGCATTCTCGTCACTTCCGAATGGTGTCGAAGCTCTGATCGAGACGTTCTGGGGGGCGGCCTCGGCCCAGGGGTTGACCGAGGCCGCCATGGGCGCTCTGCGGGATCCGAAAGCCTGGACTCGACCGCGCGGCCGCGACGTGAGGAGGTTCGTCGTGCCGTGCGTGCGTTCGGGAAGACGTGGGGTCGTCCTCCTTGGCATCTGGTGGATCCGGAGCGCCGTCGTCAGTAAACATATATACCGTCGAGTAAGCAAGAGTATGAAAAATTTCATGCACGTCGAGGGCTGAATATCCCCTGGTGGAGCGGGCGAGGGGGCACCCCGATCGGTACGAAACGCCCTACAGGAAAAAACCGTGGTGGTGGGCGACCTGCTCGTAGTCCTCCAGGCGCGCCTGCGTCCGCTCGGGATCCGCGTCCGCCATCGACTGGAGGAGGGCCGCGGAGAGCATGCCGGGCGCCGCGTACGAGTCGAAGACCAGGCGGGAGCCGGTCCCCGCCGTCAGGGCCACGTCCGCCTCGTCCACCAGCGGACCCAGGGTGGGGTCCGTGATCAGGACCACGCGCAGCCCCGTGCTGCGGGCGGCCCGGATAGCGGCCAGGGTCTCCTTGGCGTGCCGCGGCATGGCGAAGGCGAGCACCCAGGTGCCGCCGGCCGCCCTGGACTGGAGCAGCGCGTCGAAGGCGACGCTGCCGCCGCGGGTCACCAGCCGGACGTCGGGGTGGATGCGCCGGGCCGCGTACGCGAAGTACTCCGCCAGGGAGACCGAGATGCGCAGCCCGAGGACGGTCAGCGGTACCGAGGCGGCCAGCTCGCGCCCGATGTCCAGCACCTGGTTGGTGTCGGCGAGGAGCCGGCGCACGTTCTCCAGGTTCTCGATCTCGGCGTCCACGGCCGCCTGGAGTTCGTTGCGGCGGATCTGCTCGCGGGTGTCCGTGGCTCCGGCGACCGCGCTCAGCGCGATCGGCTGGAGCACGTCGCGCAGGGCCGGGTAGCCGCTGAAGCCGAGGGAGGAGGCGAAGCGGGTCACGGAGGGCTGGCTCACGCCCACCCGCTCGGCGAGCTCGGTGATCGACAGGAAGGCGGCCTCGGTGAGGTGGTCGATCAGGTACTGGGCGATGCGGCGCTGGCCCGGCGAGAGGCGCCGTCCGTCGAACAGGGCGAGGAGCCGGTCGGCCGGGGGGCGGACCTCTTCCGACGACTGGCCGCTCGGCTTGATCGCGGCCGCCTGCGCTCGTGCCTGCTGCCCCGATGACACCGGAGGGCCTCCTTCTCACGTCACTCGCGTTCCAACATAGCTCACGCCCCGTGGTCGTTGATGATCAGTCCTCGGCCCGGGCGGTGACGGGGGCGTCGGTGCGGTCGCCGAGGAACTCGTACCAGCAGTGCCGCAGGTGCACGTAGCGCGTGTCCGCCTCGGTGAGGGCCAGGAAGGAGCCGATCGTCGAGGTCAGCCGCTCGGCGAGGCCCCGGTCGGCGAGGGCGCCGTTCTCGGAGAACGCGTGGTGGGCGTTGGCCAGGCTGAACATGTCGGGGTAGACGCGGGCTCCGAGGTGCTCCAGCGGGACCCGCAGGGCCCACAGCCCGCGGTTGCCGCCGACCATCGAGGGCGAGGCCGAGAGGAGCAGGGTCTGCTTGTCCTTGAAGGGCTGCGGGCGGCGGCGCGACGCCCAGTCGATGGCGTTCTTCAGCGCGCCCGGGAGGGAGGCGTTGTACTCGGGCGAGGCGATCATCAGCGCCTGCGCGGCGTCCAGGCGCTCGCACAGGGCCAGGGCGCCCGGCGGTACGCCCTCGTCGGCCTCCGCGTCGCCGTCGTACAGCGGCATGGGGAAGTCGGCGAGCGTGGCGACGTCCGCGACGGCTCCGGCCCTGGTCACCAGGGAGGCCGCCAGCGACGCGAGGCGGGCGTTGACCGAGCCGGTGCGCGAGGACCCGGACAGCACGAGCACGCGCAGCGGGGAACGGGAGAACGCTTCCGCGTGCGGGCGGGCCGGGTCCGCCGGGAAGTGGTCGGTGTCTGTCGGGTTCATGCCCTCTCCCTGTCGTCGGCCGCTCCGGACGCCGGAACGGACTCGTGGACCGGCCACGCGCGGCGGGACCCGCACACACCGGTGTGCGGGTCCCGTCCGGGCCGCCGGGTCACTTCGCGCCGGGGTTCTCCCAGCGGTAGAACTCGTGGGCCATCGCGTCCTTCGGACTGCGCCAGGTCTCCGGGTTGTGCGGGCTGATGTAGGCGGTGAGCCGGTCGCTGAGGTCCCGGAACTCGGGGTGGTCGGTGACCTTCGCGATGGCCGGGCCGGGCGGCCGGTCCGACTCGATCAGGTGCAGGTAGACGTCGCCGAACTGGAAGAGGCTGCGGCGCTTGATGCCTACGAGGTGCGGCAGTTCGCCCGCGTCGGAGCCGGCGAAGAGCTCGGCGATGTCGGGCGCCGACCCCGGGGCCATGCGGGCGACGATGAGGGCGCGGTGCGGCTGGTCCATCCGGGTGCCTGCCTTTCGTCTCAGATACGGCTGACGGCGGGAGTGCGGTTCTCGCGCTCGCGCTGCTCGATCTTGTCCCGGATGAGAGCCATCTGGATCGGGGAGTTGCGGTTGATGTTGTCGGTCATCCACACGTCGTCGACGGGGGCGTCCGGCTTCATCGCGAAGTCCTGGGTCCACTTCATCCGGGTGCCGCCCGGCACCTTGAAGTACTGCCAGTGGATGTCCATGTGCGCGAAGGGACCCGTTTCCACGCGCCGGGCCCGGACCGTGAGGTTCTTGCGGTCGAGGGTCCGCTCCGAGACCCAGCTCCAGACCTTGCCGTTCTCGTCGGGGTGCATGGTCAGGCGGAACCGAGTGGTGTCGCCCTCCTGGTCGAGGATCTCCAGCGAGGCGTACTCGCTGAACAGCTGCGGCCAGTTCGGGAGGTCGTTGGTCATCTCCCACACGACGTCCACGGGCGCGTTGACGGTGATCTCGTTCTCGGTGTGTCCAGGCATGTCAGGCTCCGGTCATCAGGCTGTTGTTGACGAGGTCGAGGAATTCCCCGGGGGTCTTGCAGCGGTCGGCGTGGGTGGGCAGGGCCCGCCCGCGCCGGTTCTCCAGTTCGCCGACGATGCGGAGCAGGCCCAGCGAATCGAGGCCGTACTCCTCGAAGGCGGAGTCCGGACGGCGTGCCATCTCGGCGGGATCGACGGTGATGCCGGCGGTCTTCATCAGCACCGCCAGCTCCTCCAGGGTCAGTCGGTCGGACATCTGGGTTCTCCCTTCCTACGAGGCGGCTACGCGGTCGCCGACGCGCCCTTGCGCAGGACCAGCGCGGAGTTCGACCCCATCTGCCCCCGGCTCAGCACGAGCGCGGTGCGCAGCTCCGCGGGGCGGGCGCTGCCGGTCACCACGTCGAGGTCGTGGCACACGTCGTAGACGTTCGGGGTCGGCGGGACGACGTCGTGCTCCAGGGCCAGGACCGCGGCCGCCGTGTCGAGGGCGGGCGCGGCGCAGTACGCCCTGCCCGTACCGGACTTGGGGGCCGTCACCGGCACCTTCCGTCCGTACGCGCCGAGGGCGGCGGTGAGGGCCGCGGCCTCGGCCGCGTCCGCCTCCGCGGTTCCCAGCGCGTCGGCGAAGACCACGTCGATCTCCTCCGGCGCGCAGTCGGCCTCCCGGAGCGCGCCCCGGATGGCGTGGGCCAGTCCCTCGCCGGAGGCGTCCCGCCGCTGGGTGCCGGTGAAGGTCGCGGCGTGGCCGGCCAGGACGGCCCGGACCGTGGCACCGCGGCGGCCGGCCTCCTCCTCGTCCTCGACGACGAACATCGCGCCGCCCTCGGCGGGGACGAATCCGCAGGCCTTGTCGGTGAACGGCCGGTAGGCGCGCTCGGGGTCGTCCGAGGTGCTGAGCCCCTCGTACCCCAGCTGGCAGACGATGGAGTACGGCGCCAGCGGCGCCTCCGTCGCCCCGACCAGCATGGCCCGGCTGCCCTGGCGGATCGCGCGGACGGCGTGCGCGAAGGCGTCCAGCCCGCCCGCCTCGTCGCTGCACACGACCCCGCAGGGGCCCTTCAGCCCGCGGCGGATGGAGATCTGGCCGGTGCTGGCGGCGTAGAACCAGGCGATCGACTGGTACGGGCCCACGAAGCGCGGCCCCTGTTCCCAGAGGTGCTGGAGCTCGCGCTGGCCGAACTCGCCGCCGCCGGAGCCGGCGGCGGTGACGACGCCGACGGAGAAGGGATCTCCCTCGTAGTCGGCCCGGCCGAGCCGGGCGTCCTCCAGGGCGAGGTCCGCGGCGGCCAGTGCGTGGTGGGTGAAGCGGTCGGTCTGGACGAGGAAGCGGTCCTCGACCATGGCGCCGGGGTCGAAGCCCCGGACCTCGCCAGCGACGCGCAGCGGCAGGTGCTCGCAGCCGGCCCGGGTGACGCGGTCGAGCACGCTGAGTCCGGACTGGGTCGCCTTCCAGAAGGCGGCCGCGCCCACGCCGTTGGGGGCGATGACCCCGATGCCCGTGATGACCGTACGGCTGGTCACGAGACCTCCTCCTTCGGCCGGGTCATGACGACGGCGGACTGGAAGCCGCCGAAGCCGCTGCCCACGGAGAGCACGTTGCGCAGTTTCCGGCCGCGGGCGACGCGGGGCACGTAGTCCAGGTCGCATTCGGGGTCGGGTGTCTCGTAGTTCGCGGTCGGCGGCACCACCTGGTGGGTCATGGCGAGTACGCAGGCCGCGAGTTCGATGGCGCCGATGGCGCCGAGGGAGTGACCGACCATGGACTTGATGGAGGTCATCGGCGTCTTGTAGGCGTGGTCGCCCAGGACCCGCTTGACCGCCGCGGTCTCGTGCCGGTCGTTCTGCTTGGTTCCGGAGCCGTGCGCGTTGACGTAGTCGATCTGGTCGGCGGCGACTCCGGCCTGGGCCAGGGCGGTTTCGATGGCGCGGGCCATCTCCAGGCCCTCGGCGGTCAGGCCCGTCATGTGGTGGGCGTTGCCGAAGGTGGCGTAGCCGCCGATCTCGCAGTAGACGGTCGCACCGCGGGCGCGGGCGTGTTCCAGCTCTTCGAGTACCAGGACGGCGCCGCCTTCGCCGAGGACGAACCCGTCGCGATCGGCGTCGAACGGCCGGGAGGCGTGGGCCGGGTCGTCGTTGTTCGGCGAGGTGGCCTTGATGGCGTCGAAACAGGCCACGGTGATGGGCGATATGGGTGAGTCGGAGGCGCCTGCGATGCAGACGTCCATCCGGCCCTCCGCGATGGAGTGGACGGCGTACCCGATGGCGTCGAGTCCCGACGTGCAGCCGGTGGAGACCGTCTGTACCGGGCCCCGCGCCCCGACCTCCTCCGCCACGGCGGAGGCGAGGGTGGCGGGGGTGAACGCGCGGTGCAGGTAGGGGCCGGCCAGTTTGTGGTCCACGTCCCACCAGGAGCCGGACTGGCTCACGGCGACGTAGTCGTGCTCCAGACGGGTGGTGCCTCCGACGGCCGTGCCGAGGGAGACGCCGGTCCGCCAGGCCTCGTCCGCGTCGAGGTCGAGTGCCGCGTCGCGTACGGCCTCACGGGCGGCGACGAGGGCGAACTGGATGTACCGGTCCGCCCGGGCCGCTTCGCCCTCGCCGAGGCCGTGCTCGGCGGGGTCGAAGTCGACCTCCGCGGCTATCCGGGAGCGGAACCCCGTCGGGTCGAAAAGGCTGATGCCCCGCGTCGCCGTCCGCCCGTTGGACAGCAGGTCCCAGAAGTCGCGCACGCCGATCCCGCCGGGCGCGACGACGCCGACTCCGGTGACGGCCACCCGCCGGGGGGTCACGAGACCACTCCCGTTCGGTCCGGAGGCTGCTCCCAGGCGGTGCTCTCCGGGTGCGGGGCCTCTTCGGTGTCGACGTGGCCCAGTTCGGGGCGCGGGGCGAGCGGGCCGAGGTGGAAGACCATGCGGGCCTCGACGTCCCCGACGTTGCGGAAGCGGTGGCGGACGTTGAGGGGGACGAGCAGGCCCTGGTCGGTGCGCAGCGGGTGGGCCTCGCCGTCGAGGTCGACCTCCAGCCGGCCGGCGACCACGTACACGAACTCCTCGGAGTACGGGTGGTAGTGCTCGGCGATGGATTCCCCGGGGGCCATGATCGCCATGCCCATGAAGCCGCTGGTGGAGCCCACCGACGTCGGGGTGAGCACGGCCCTCAGATCGCCGCCGCGCCGGCGGTTGGGCGGCGTCTCGCTGAGGTCCACGATGCGTGGGCGCTGTTGGGTCATGGCGGGTTCCTCCTGGCGTGTGGGGAGAGCCTGGACGGGGATGGGGTCGAGGCCCGGGGTGGAGCGAGGGGGTGGAGAGGGGGTGCTCCGGATGGATTCCCCGGCGGGGTCAGGACTGCGCGGGTGCCCGGCGGTCGGTGATCAGGTTCATGGTGTGGTGCTCGGGGCGAACGCGCCCGCCGGGCACGGCCGTCAGCCGGGCGAGCACGGCCGCCTTGCGGGGGCCCGCGACGCCGAAGGTGACGTCGGGCTGGGCGTCGAGCGGGCCGCGCACGTCGATGAGGCGGACGACGATGTCGTCACGCTGGAAGATGCTGCTGCTCCGTACGGGGCTCTCCGGGCGGTGCGCGGCCGCCTCGTCCTGCCGGGCGAGGAACTTGGCGAGGGCCGCGCCGCAGCCGGGCTTGGCGGGGTAGAACAGCGCGTGCCGCTCCACGTCGGCGGGGTCGGCCTCCGTCGCGGCGATGTGGTGGACCGCCGGGAGCGCGGCCCGCATGAAGAACATGCGCGCGGACTCCGGGTCGTTCAGGTTCCGGTCCTGTTCGAGGTAGGGGTTGATGGCCTCCTCCACGGCGCGCACCTCGGGCTGTTCCGAGACGTGGCGCAGGGCCGTCACCAGGTCGCCCTGGACCTCCACCGTTCGCACGACCCGGTTGCCGTGCATGAAGAGCGAGGTGCGGCACAGGCGGGTGTGGGCATCGACGCGGGCCGCCGGGGAGGCGTAGCTGGAGAGGATGGCCGCGACCTCCTTCTCGCTGCCCGGCTTGACGGTGAAGGTGAGGGCGTGGCGCACGATTCCGGCGCCGAGCCGGGGCGTGGTCTGCAGGCGCGCCGTGGTCGGGCGGGCCGCCTGGTCGTAGCCGCGGCCGGTCTCCCGCAGGACGGTGAACTTGAGCGGGCGCATGTTGCGCGCGCAGGCGCCCAGCGGCTTCACCTGTTCGGCGTGGTGCTCGCTGTTGACCCATGCGAGGTACTGCGGGGCGCTCTCCCACTCGCTGGTGATGAGCCACTGCGAGGGGTCCTCGAAGGATTGGCACAGCTGGTCGCTGATGTGGCCCGGGACCGACGCGATGTCGTGGCGGAGCTGCTCGTACGCCTCGAAGAACCGCTGCTGGGTCCCCTCGTGGAGATCCATCAGCAGGACGACCCGGAGCATGGAGCCGTCGAAGGCTGACTGCGACACCCGTTCGGACAGGGTGGTTGTCATCTACTCACTCCTTCATGAGGGGGTGGAGATCCATCGCGTACGGACCCCTCGTCCGTCACCGGTGGCGTCCGCCCGGGCCGGCGGCCGCCTCCATGGGGAACGGGCAGGCCGGCGCGTCTCAGGGGGAGCCGCTGTCGCTCATCGTCATCCGGGTGGCGACGTACCGCTACATGTCCGGATCAAGCGGGTGACAAGCGGCGAATCAACTGGGCCTGATCCCGGATCGGGGGCATAAAGACTCCACTCCCCCACACAGAAAACAGGAGCCCGCAGCTGATGGAAGACAACGCCGATGTTCGCGTACCGGTTCTCGTCGTGGGCGGCTCCCTCGTGGGCCTGTCCACCTCGCTTTTCCTGAGCCGCCACGGAGTGAGGCACCTGCTCGTCGAGAAGCACTCCGGTACGTCCCCGCACCCGCGAGGCCGCGGCATCAACGCCCGGACGATGGAGCTGTTCCGCACGGCAGGGGCGGAGCGCGCGATCCGCCGGGCGGCGTCCGTACTGGAGGGCATTCAGGGCATTCTGCAGGCCCGGTCACTGACCGACCGCAGCGACCACAACTGGCTGATCAAGTCGATCGATCCGTCGGGGGCGATCGCCCGTTTCAGCCCGACCGGCTGGTGCCTGTGCAGCCAGAACAACATCGAGCCGGTACTGGCCGAACAGAGCCGTGCGCAGGGCGCGGACGTGCGGTTCTCCACCGAACTGATGAGCTTCGACCAGGACGCCACCGGAGTGAACGCCGTGGTGAAGGACCGGTTGACGGGCGAGCACAGCACGGTGCGTGCGGACTTCCTGATCGCGGCCGACGGGCCGCGCAGCCCCGTGAGAGAACAGCTGCGGATCCCCCAGACGGGTAACGGCGAGCTGTTCCACAACGTCAGCGTCACCTTCCGCTCGGAGCGCCTCGTCCAGGTGCTGGGCGACCTGCGGTTCATCGTCTGCTACCTGATGCGCCCCGGGGCGGACGGGGCCCTGCTGCCGGTGGACAACAAGACCCAGTGGGTCTTCCACGCCCCGTGGCACCCGGAGCACGGCGAGACCCTGGAGGACTTCACCGACGAGCGGTGCGTGGACCAGATCCGCGACGCGATCGGCGTACCCGACCTGGACGTGGAGATCGGCGGCAAGGCGCCGTGGCATGCCGCCGAACGGGTGGCGGAGCGGTACTCGTCCGGTCGGGTGTTCCTCGCCGGGGACGCGGCCCACGAGATGTCCCCCACCGGTGCCTTCGGCTCCAACACGGGCATCCAGGACGCGCACAACCTGGCGTGGAAGATCGCCGCGGTGCTGGACGGTTCGGCCGGGATGGGCCTGCTCGAGACGTACGAGGCCGAGCGGCTACCGGTGGCCAGGGCCACCAGCGAGCGGGCCTCGGCCCGTTCGGCGGAGCACAGCCACCCGGGGTACGCGCCCCCGCCCACCATGGGCGGCGGGCCGGGCAGCGGGGTGCTCACCACGGCCATGGGCTACTGCTACCCGAGCGGCGCGCTCGTCGGCGGCGACCCCGGCCGGCCCGTCATCCCGGAGGGGTTGCACATGGTCGGGGACACCGGGACCCGGGCCCCGCACATGTGGCTGACGCGGGCGGGTGAGCGGATCTCCACACTGGACCTCTACGAGCGCTCCTTCGTGCTGCTCAGCGGCGTCGGCTCGCCGTGGCGGGCGGCCGCGGAGCAGGTGGCCGAGGAGCTCCCGGTACGGCTGGACGCGTACACCATCGGCTCCGGGCCGACCGCCGACCTGGTCCAGGACGGCGGCGGCTGCGACTGGAGCGAGGTCCACGCGATGAGCGCCGAAGGCGCGGTGCTCGTTCGGCCGGACGGGTTCGTGGCCTGGCGCTCGGAGGGCGCGGTCGCCGACCCCCGGGCGACGCTGCACGAGGTCCTCTCGACGGTGCTGCGCCGGGCGTGACCACTTCGTCCCCCCTTCCGCCGGCCGTGCACGCGGCGGGCGGAAGGGGTTCAGCGGCAGGCCCAGCAGCCCGCCCAGCAGCCGGGGTCGGGCCGGACGGCCCGACGGCGGCCGCTTTCGGCGCCGACCCCGCCGCCCGCCGCACCGCGGGCGCGGGTCCGGTCTCCGCCCCGGTCAGGGGCGCGGTCAAGGGAGTTCCGGTGCGCGTAGCACGCGATGACGACCGCCAGCGCGGCCAGTTCCTCCGGGGCGGCGACGCCCCTCTCCACACGCAGCAGGCTCGCTATCGGGACATCGTTCGACATCGGCACGGCCTCTCTCACGGGGGCTGCGCGTGCGCCCGGCCGCGGCACGAGGGGCGGACCGGATCGGCGCCGACACGGGCGGCACACGGGTGGCTCGGCACGCTGACGGGACGTGTTCCGCGTGCGCGAACCGGCCTGCGGACTCCTGTCGGATCACCGGGAGCCCTGTCGCGACCGACGCTACAAGCGCGCGGCGGACCCGGCACGCCGGGAACGCGCGGACGGGGCGCGTGCGGTCGACGTACGCGCGGTCCTGGGGCGGGCGGTCCGGGGGCGGGCGGTCCTGGGGCGTGCGGTCCTGGGGCGGGCGGTCCGGGGGCGGGCGGTCCTGGGGCGTGCGGTCCTGGGGCGTGCGGTCCGGGGCGGGCCGCCCGCGCGGCCGCGGCGCCGCGGGGCCTGTCGTGAGCGGCCACGGGCCCCTGTTGTGCCGGGGCTGCGCCGGACGGCTGTACGCCGTCTGCATCACGGACCACTCCGGTGGGAACACCGCCGGCCAGTGGGAGGTCGACCACGAGATGCCCGGGGAATGCCCGCTGGCCGGGCTGTTGCCCCTGACCGGGACGGCGGTCGACGTCCACGACCTGCCGGGGGCGGAGGAGGTGCTCGGTCCGCCCTTCTGAGCGGGGCGGGTTGGGCCGCACGGGTGAGCTCCGTACGCCGCATGCACCGCCGGCGGCCCCTCGGCGGCCGCCGACGACGCATGCGTTCACCTTTTGAACTCCCCCTGTACGCAAGCGCTTTCCCGGTTCAATCTCTTGACGCCGCGAGGGCGGGGAGCCACAGTGTCCAGCGGCGCCGTTCTGAGAGCGCTCTCAAGACGGTGACCACGCTCTTCCCCCCGCACCGCGCCTCATAGCGCTTCAGAGAGGGCACCCATGCGTGAGATATCCGGCAGGACACGACCGACGGTCCGGCGGGCCGTCCTGGCAGCGCTCGGCACGATCACCTTGGTCGCGGCGGCCGCCGCCGGCGTGGCGCTCCCCGCGAGCGCCGCCGCTCCCCCCACCCCGGCCGGCTGGTCCCGGGTGTTCCTGGACGACTTCGACGGAGCCGCGGGGTCCGGGGTGAACACCGCCGACTGGCAGTACACCACCGGTACCGGCTACCCCGGCGGCCCCGCCAACTTCGGCACCGGCGAGATCGAGACGATGACCGCCGACCCGTCCAACGTCTCCCTCGACGGCGCGGGCAACCTGCGCATCACGCCGCGGCGGGACGCGGCCGGCAAATGGACGTCGGGCCGGATCGAAACCAAACGGTCCGACTTCCAGCCCCCGGCCGGCGGCACGCTCCGCACCGAGGCGCGCATCCAGATGCCGAACGTCACGGGCCCGGCGGCCAAGGGCTACTGGCCGGCGTTCTGGATGCTCGGAGCCCCGTACCGCGGCAACTGGTGGAACTGGCCGGGCATCGGTGAGATCGACATCCTGGAGAACGTCCAGGGCATCAACAACGTCTGGGCCACCGTGCACTGCGGCACGAGCCCCGGCGGACCCTGCAACGAGACGTCCGGCATCGGCGGCCAGCAGGTGTGCCCGGGCACGAGCTGCCAGGGCGGCTTCCACACCTACGCCGTCGAGTGGGACCGCGCGACCGCGGTCGAGGAGATGCGCTTCTACGTCGACGGAGTCAACTTCCACACCGTACGGGCGAACCAGGTGGACGCGACCACCTGGACCAACGCCACGAACCACGGCTACTTCATCATCCTGAACGTCGCCATGGGCGGCGGTTTCCCCGACGCCTTCGGCGGCGGACCCGACGCGGGCACCCAGCCCGGCCACGCCATGGTCGTCGACTACGTGTCCGTCCTGCGCTCGACCGGCGGCACGACCCCGCCCACCACTCCCCCGACCACCCCGCCCACGACGCCCCCGACCACCCCGCCGGCCGGCAACCGTGACGCATACGCCGCGATCCAGGCCGAGTCGTACGACGGCCAGGCGGGGGTGACCCGGGAGAGCACCACGGACTCCGGCGGCGGCGAGAACCTCGCATCGCTCGGCAACGGCGACTGGGCCCTGTTCAGGGGCGTCGACTTCGGCGCCGCACCGGCGAAGCAGTTCTACGGACGCGTGGCGAGCGGCGCGGCCGGCGGGGTCAGCGGGCTCGTCGAGGTGCGTCTCGACAGCCGTACCTCGGCGCCGGTCGGCAGCTTCTCGATCGCGGGCACCGGCGGGTGGCAGAGCTGGCGCACGGTCCCGGCGAACATCGCCGCGGTCACCGGCACGCACGACGTCTACCTGACCTTCACCAGCGGCCAGCCGGCCGACTTCGTGAACGTCAACTGGTTCGACTTCGGGCACTGAGCCGATCGCCGGGAGCCGTCAGCGACTGCGCCACTCCTCGGCCAGCAGCCGGTAGGAGCGGACCCGGTCCGCGTGGTCGTGCGTGATCGTGGTGATCAGCAACTCGTCGGCCCCCGTGGCCTCCTGGAGCCGCTCCAGGTGATCGGCGACGGTCCGCGCCGAGCCGACGAACCGGGTCTCCACACGATCGGCGACGAGTTCCCGGTCCGCCTCCGTCCAGGGCAGGGCGCGCGCCTCGGCGGGCGTGGGGAAGGGGATGGCGCCCTCGGCGGTACGGATGCTGCGCACCCAGGGCGCGTATCCGGCGGCCAGTTCGCGGGCGGTCGCCTCGTCCTCGGCGACGACGACGTCGGCGGAGACCGTCAGGTACGGCCGGTCCAGCTCGGCCGAGGGCTTGAAGGCGGCCCGGTAGCCCTCGGCCGCCTCCAGCACCGACGCGGGGCTCACGTGGTAATTGGCCGCGAACCGCAGCCCGTTGCGGCCCGCGGTCTCCGCACTGACTCCTCCGCTGCTGCCCAGGATCCACACCTGTACGTCGGCCCCCTCACCGGGGACGGCGTGCGCCTCCACCCCCTCCGGGGAGCGGTAGTCGCCCCGCAGCAGCGCGAGGACGTCGTCGATCTGCTCGGCGTAGTCCTGGGGCCGCGCACCGGGCAGGTTCAGCAGCTTCTGCTGGAGCGCGACCCGCGGATGACCCAGCAGGTGCGCGAAGGAGAACCGGGCGGGGATGCGCAGTCCGTTCGGGGTGTACCCCTCGAAGGGAGGGTCCTGCGAAGCCCCCGACTGCGGCCGGCCCGCCGAGCGCCCGAGGCCCAGGTCGAGGCGCCCGGGGTGCAGTGCGTCGATCAGCCCGAACTCCTCGACCGTGGACAGGGCGGTGCGGTGCCCGAGCTGGACGGCGCCGGAGCCGAGGCGGATGGTCGAGGTCGCGGAGGCGGTCAGGGCGAGGACGACCGCCGGGGAGGTCCCGGCGACCCCCGGGTTGAGGTGGTGCTCCGCGAACCAGTAGCGGGCGTAGCCGAAGCCCTCCGTCTGCCGGGCCAGGTCGATGCTGTGGTGCAGGGCCTCGGCCGCCGTGGCACCGGACGGGACCGGGACGAGGTCGAGGACCCCGAGGGGGATGCCGGACATGGCCGGGCTCCTTACAGGTCGGGAAAGGAAGGGTCGGGGATCTCGCGGCGCAGCACCGGGGCGATCTGCGACTGGAAGAGTTCGAGGGAGGCCTGGTGCTGCGCGGGGGTGAGCCCGCCCGGCTCCGCCTGGAGGTGCAGGACGGTGTGGCCGAAGGCCTCGTGGTAGCGGTGGACCTTCTCGATCACCTGCTGGGGGCTGCCGACCAGTGCCGAGCTCCGCTCGACGAAGTCCTCCAGCGTCGGGAAGACGGGAGCCGGCCCCTGCTGCGCGTGGAAGGCGAGGTACCGGGCGAAAGCGGGCCGGTACGCCGCCACCGCCTGCTGCGACGTGGGGGCCGCGTGGTAGCCGGCCGTCCCCGCGCCGACGACGGCGTGCGCGGGGTCGTGCCCGTAGTGCTCCCAGCGCTCCCGGTAGTGGCGCACCAGCTCGGCGTACGGGCCGATCGGGTGCGTGACGTTCGCCGAGAAGAGCGGGTCCCCGTAACGCGCCGCGAGATCGACGGACTCCCGGCTGGTCGCACTGCCGTGCCAGACCCGCAGGGCCGGTTGGAAGGGTCTCGGCAGCACCTCGGCGCCGGCCAGGGCGGGGCGGAAGCGCGGCTCGGCGCTCACCTTGTCCTCCCGCCAGATCCGCCGGAACAGCTCGTAGGCCTCGGCGTTGCGCTCCCACTGGTCCTCGGGGGTCACGTGGAACAGTTCGCGCTGGGCGGTGCCGTTGCCCTTGCCGATCATCAATTCCAGGCGGCCGTCGCAGAGGTGGTCGAGCGTCGCGTAGTCCTCGTACGCCCGCACCGGGTCGAGCAGGCTCAGGGTGGTCACGGCCGTGAACAGCCGGATGCGGCGGGTCAGCGCGGCGATGTGGCTGAGCACCACGGGCGGCGAGGACGACAGGAAGGGCCGTTCGTGGCGCTCGCCGACACCGAAGCCGTCGAAGCCGAGCTCCTCCGCGAGCAGTGCGGCGGCGACCACCTCGCGGAACCGCTCACGGGTGGGGGTGGGCGCGCCCGTCACCGGATCCGCGGAGTCCGTGATGAGGGTGATGGCCAGGAACCTCATGAGCGCGCGGCCTGCGGGTCGGGAGCCGGCTGCGGCACCGCGAGCCCGAGGTGGTCGCGCAGGGTGGTGCCCGCGTACTCGGTGCGGAAAACCCCCCGCTCCTGGAGGAGCGGGACGACGGTGTCGGCGAAGACGTCCAGGCCGCCGGGGGTGATGTGGGGGACGAGGATGAAGCCGTCGGCCGCGTCCGCCTGCACCAGTGTGTCGATCTGGGCGGCGACGGTGGTGGCGGAGCCGACGAAGGTCTGGTCGGCCGTGGTGGAGATGACGAGCTCGCGGATCGACAGGTTCTTGGCCTCGGCGAGTGCGCGCCACTGCCGTGCGGTGGCGAGCGGGTCGCGGAAGTCCCGGACGCTCGCCCGTCCGAGGGCGATGGTGTTCTCCCCGACCACGGGGTCGACGTCGGGGAGCGGGCCGTCGGGGTCGTAGCCGGACAGGTCCCGGTTCCAGACGTGCTCCAGGAACTTGATCGCGGTCTGTCCGCTGACCTGGAGGCGGCGCACCTCGTGGGCCGTCTCGCGGGCCTCGGCGTCGGTGTCTCCGAGGACGAAGGTGGCCGCGGGCAGGATCTTCAACTGGTCGGGTGTGCGGCCGTACTTGGGGAGGCGGCGCTTGACGTCGGCGTAGAACTCCCGGCCCGCGTCGAGCGTCCCGTACCGGCCGAAGATCGCGTCGGCGCCGGCGGCGGCGAACTCGCGGCCCTCGTCGGAGTCGCCCGCCTGGAAGATCACCGGCCGGCCCTGCGGGCTGCGCGGCACGTTGAAGTGGCCCTCGATGTCGAAGTGCTGCCCCCGGTGGGCGAAGGCCCCGGCCCGCGCGTCCCGCAGGAAGGCGCCCGATCCGGCGTCGGCGAGGATCTCGGAGCCGTCCCAGGAGTCGAACAGCTCGGTGGCGGTGGCGAGGAACTCCTTGGCCCGGGAGTAGCGCTCCTCGCGCGGCAGGAACCCGCCGCGTCGGAAGTTCTCGCCGGTGAAGGCGTCCCAGGAGGTGACGACGTTCCAGGCGGCCCGGCCCTCGGACAGGTGGTCGAGCGAGGCGAACTGGCGGGCCACCTCGTAGGGTTCGTTGAAGGTGGAGTTGATGGTGCCGGTCAGCCCGAGGCGCTCGGTGACCGCCGCCAGCGCGGCGAGCACCGTGAAGGTGTCGGGGCGGCCGACCACGTCCAAGTCGTAGATCCGGCCGCCCTGTTCGCGCAGTCTCAGCCCCTCGGCGAGGAAGAGGAAGTCGAACTTGGCGCGTTCGGCGGTCCGCGCGAAGTGGACGAACGAGTCGAAGTCGATGTGGCTGCCGGCCGCCGGATCGCTCCACACGGTGGTGTTGTTGACGCCCGGGAAGTGGGCTGCGAGGTGGATCTGCTTGAGCGGCTTGCTGCTCATGACGGTCCTTCCGGTCCGGGCTCAGGCGGCGGGGTGGGCGGCGTAGCGGCCGGCCGGGCGTTCCAGGCCCAGCAGTCCGCGCAGGGTGTCCGCCTCGTACGCCCGGCGGAAGACCCCGCGCCGCTGGAGCTCCGGTACCAGCCCCCGGGTGATCGCTGGCAGGTCGTGGGCGATCACCCCGGGCCGCAGGAGGAAGCCCGACAGGCCCGTCTCCCGGCGTTCCAGGAGCAGGTCCGCCAGCTGCCCGGGGCTGCCGGTGAAGACCGCGCCGCCGTCGCCGTACGAGGCACCCGCGAGCGCGTCCAGACGTTCCAGACGGGCGACGGCCGCCGGGGCGTCCTCGTCGAGGAACACGGTGAGGTCCCCGAACAGGTGCGGGGGCCGCGGGGTGAGCCCGGTCGCCTCCCGGGCCCGCCGGATCGCCTCGACGGCGGCCCTCGTACCGTCCCCGTCGTGCGCGGCCACGTACCCGATGTCCGTGGACCGGGCGACGAGCGCGTACGAGGCTTCGCCGTCGGCGCAGGCGCCGACGACGGGCTGCCCCTGCGGCGGGCGCGGGGTGATCGACGGCCCGCGCACACTGAAGTGACGGCCCTCGAAGTCGATGTAGTGCAGCTTGTCGCGGTCGACGAACCGGCCCGTGGCCACGTCCCGGATCTCCGCGTCGTCGTCCCAGCTGTCCCACAGCCGTCGGATCACCTCGACGTGGTCGGCGGCCTCCGCGTAGGACTCCGCCTCCGGGAGCGGGACCGGCCGGCGGCCGAAGTGCCGTGTCTCGTGGAGGAGTCCGGACACCTGGATCCACAGGCCGGCGCGGCCGCGGCTCACGTGGTCGAGGGTGGCGATCGCCTTGGAGATGTGGAAGGGCTCGGTGTGGGTGGCCGTCACTGCCGGGACCAGGCCGATGTGCCGGGTCAGCGGTGCGACCCGTGCGGCGGTGAGCACCGCGTCCAGCCGCCCCCGGACCCGGTCCGTGCGTCCGTCGGGCCCCTCGGGCGAGGACGACTGGAGGGTGAGGGAGTCCTCGAAGGAGACGAAGTCGAGCAGTCCGGCTTCGGCCTCGGCCACGGCGTCGGCCCAGTAGCGGGCGGTGAAGATCTCACCGGGCCGGGCGCCCGGCTCGCGCCAGGCGGCCGGGTGCCGGCCGGCGCCGTCGAGCGCGACGGCCAGGTGGAGCGGGGCGGCGGATGCGGATGCGGAGGGGAACGCGGGTGCGGGCGTGGATGAGGGCACGTCGAAGTACGCCTTCCTGATCGGCCGGGCGGAGGAAGAGGCCGATGCGCGTCACGAATACGGGGGCGTGGGAGGGGGCGGGGAAGCGGCCCGGTGCCGGGGCTAGCGGCTGTCGGGAACGTACTTGTAACCGACGCGGCGCACGGTGGAGATGCGACCCCGGTGGGCGGGGCCGAGCTTGCGGCGCAGCCTGGCCACGTGGACGTCGACCGTACGGCCGTCGCCGATGTGTCCGTACCCCCAGATGTCCGAGATGAGGGCGTCACGTCTGTGGACCGTGTACGGATGGGCCACCAGGTGGGCCAGGAGGTCGAACTCCAGGTAGGTGAGGTCCAGTTCGCGTCCGTCGACCTCGGCCAGCCGGCGCGCGTGGTCGATCCGGACGGCGTCGTCGGGCCGGGCGGGGGCGGAGTGCGGGGCTGCCGGTGCCGGCTCGGGTGCCGGGAGCGTCCTGGTGTCGAGGGGATGGATCTCCGGGCGGATGCCGTGCGCGGTCATCACCGCGACGGGGTCGACGTCCGCCGGCAGGAACACGAGGTAGGCGACGCGGCCGACGCCGATCCCGTCGGCGGGGACGGCGGGTGGCCGGTCGCCGACCAGTTGGAGGCGCGGGGCCGGGGCACGGCGGACGGCGGTGGCGGGTACCGGTGCGGGAAGTGCGGTGGTCACGGTGAGCCCCTTCGGCTGCTCGGAACGAGGTACGGACGCCGGGTGTCGGGCGACGACGGGGCAGGGGTCTCCGTGACGGATCCGGCGGGAGCGCCGGTGCGGCGCACGCCGGGGGGACCCGTACGGCTCGGGGGCCGGGGTCACGGGAAAGTGCGGCGCACGGAGAGGAGCGGCGGCCGGAACACCGGCGCACGTCGAGCGAATGCCCTGTCGGAGAAGCCCTTAGACGGGTCGGCAGACCGCGCTGGCGACGCGACGGAGGTCAACGTGCCTGCGGCGTACGAGCAACGGCTGCGACGGGGACATGGTCACATCGTGAGGTGCATGGCGGGTGCGCGTCAATACTTCCCTATCAATTGACTAGGAAACGGCTCCGACCTGCACGGTCTCCCATGTCGAGAAGGAAGTGTCCGCCATTCGGTCATGCTCTTGCCCGGCAGGCGGCTTCGGGCGACCATCCCTATCAATCCGATGGGAAAGGTGGGGATTCGGTGAAGCGGCCGGTCGGCGCCACCCAACAACGTTCCGGAGTAGCCGACATGACGACCACCCTCGCCCTTGACACCACCGGCCGCCGGTCCGTCGACGAGCAGCGCCGCACGCTCCTGCGCACCGCCCGCGACGTGGCGGACGACCTCGCCGCGGACGCCATCGCCCGCGACCAGGCGGGCAAGCCGCCGGCCGACGAGACGGCCCGGCTGCGCGAGGCGGGCCTGCCGGCGGCCCTCACCCCGCCCGGGCCCGACCGCGGGACGGACTGGCGCACCGGATGCGCCGTCATCCGGGAGATCGCCGCGGCGGACAGCTCCGTCGGCGACGTTCTCGCCCGCCACTACGTGCACACCTGGAGCGGGCGCTTCTACGCGAGCCTCGACCACGCGACCGCCCTCGAAGAGGAGTCGGTGGGCGAGCAGTGGCTGTGGACCGGTGCGGTGCGCGCTCCCGCACCCCAGGACGACGGCGACGCACCGGAGCTCACGCTGGGGCGGCGCGCCCCCGGCTACGTGCTGAGCGGTCGCCGGTCCGTGGACACGGCGGTGGCCGCGGCCGACCAGATCGTGGTCGACGCCGTGTGCCCGGCGACCGGTGACGTCCTGGTCGTACGGATCCCCCCGGGCGCACGGGGCGTGAGCGTCGAGTCCGCCCACGACCGCCTCGGGCAGCGCGTCGCCGGCGCGGGCGAGGTCGTCCTGGACCGGGTCGCCATCACGCCCGGCCAGGTGCTGGGGCGCCGGCCGCACGACGAGGAGTCGACCGCGCCCTTCACCGCGCTCGCGGAGCCCGCGCTCCGGCTCGCCCTGTGTCACGTCGGCCTCGGCATCGCGGAGGGCGCCCTCACCGAGGCGCGCGACCTGAGCAGGGGCGGCCGCGCGCACCGACTGCCCGGCGAGGACCCGGACCTGTTCCTGACGTACGGGGAGCTCGCCTCGGCCGCGCAGACGGCGACCGCCGTGGTCGACCGGGCGACGGACGTGATGGCGCGGGCCCTCGACACGGGTCCGCACCTCGACGCGGAGCGGGCCGCGAGCGTCGCGGCCCTGGTCGCGACGGCCGAGACCGTGACGTCGAAGGCGGCCCTGCGCATCACGGCCCGGGTGCTGGAACTCGCCGACGCGCCCGGCCTGGACCGGTTCTGGCGCAACGCGCGGGTCCTGACGGCCCACCGCCCCGCCGCCCACCGCCTGCGTTCCATCGGCGAGCACTACCTCAACGGATCCCACCCTGTGGTGGCGGCCTTCCGCTGACGCGAGCCCGAGGCGCCGCCCGCCGCCCGCCGCCCGGCGGCTGGCCGGCCGCGAGGGGACACCGGCCGAATCCATGCAAGATAATGTCCGTATGCGGATCTCAGCCAGGGCGGACTACGCGGTACGTGCCGCACTGCAGCTTGCCGCGTCGCAGGATGACGGGCCCGTGAAAGCTGAGGCCATCGCCGAAGCGCAGGACATCCCGCACAAGTTCCTCGAGGGCATCCTGAACGACATGCGCCGGGGCGGTCTCGTGCTCAGCCAGCGCGGCGGCAACGGCGGCTACCGGCTGGCCAAGCCCGCCCGGTCCATCAGCATCGCGGACGTGATCCGCGTCGTGGACGGACCGCTCGTCTCGGTGCGCGGGGTCCGCCCTCCGGACCTGTCCTACACCGGCCCCGCCCAGACACTGCTCCCCCTGTGGATCGCACTGCGTGCCAACGTCCGCGAGATCCTCGACGGGGTGAGCCTCGCCGACGTCGCGTCGTCGGACCTGCCCGCGGACGTGTCGGCGCTCGCCGACACCCCGGGCGCCTGGACCAATCCCTGACCCCGCCCCCACCTGCACGTTCTCGCATAGCGAGATTCGGGCGTCCACCATTCGGTCACCCTCTTGGGGCGGGTGGCCGCCTCTGCCAATATGCCTACCAACCAGGTGGGAAAACTAGGAATCCAGGGAGGTGGGCCGTGCGCACACTGCATCACACAGGTCGGACGCTGCCCCTGACCTCCCGCCGGCACATCGACCTGCTCCGCACGTCCAGCGCCATCTGTCAGTCCGGCTGACAGCACCGCGCCGGGCCCCGCTCCCAGTGTGGTCACCACCGAGCACCGAGCACCGTCGGACGGGCCACGCAACCGACCACGCCGACCGCGTGGAGTCGAGCGCGGGCGGGCACCGTCCGGGCTCGGCTTCCGTGCCCGAGCTGTCCGACACCCCTGCGCACCGCCCGGCGTCGAGCGTCGGACGTCGGTTCCGTGCGTGCCGATGGCCTCGCTCCACCCTCTCCGCACCTCCTTCTTCCTCGCTCCTCACTCCTTCCTCCTTGCACACCATCCCGTGAAAGGACACCTCCGTGTCTGCCGCAAGACCGCTCATCACCCTGCGCGCCATCGCCGTCACCGCGACGCTTCCCCTGCTGCTCACCGCCTGCGGTTACGGCTCCGAGGCGAAGAAGGAGGAGGGCGACAAGCCCGCGAACGCCGCCGCCACGGACGGCGCGAAGCTGTCGGCCTCCGAGGTGCGGATCGGCTACTTCCCCAACCTGACGCACGCCACCGCGCTGGTC
>NZ_JBIAJH010000063.1:0-23256 GCF_042871845.1 Streptomyces sp. NPDC005533
CCGACTGGAACGACCAACCCAGGCCCTTCGTCTGGACAAAGACAGCCGACGAGATCCTCGACAGAGTCGCCGCCTACTGCCACCGAATCTCTGACCCAGGTCACTAGGCCGTCTCTTCCGGATCTTGCCTAGCCCGCCGGCAAGATCCGAAAGAGACGACCTAGAGCAGCCGGTCCTGGAGCGGCTGGCCGGACTCGAAGGCCAGCAGCCGGACCTTGCGGTCGAGGCCGCCGCCGTAGCCGGTCATGCCGCCCGAGGCGCCGATCACCCGGTGGCACGGCACGATGATGCCGACCGGGTTCTTGCCGTTGGCCAGACCCACCGCGCGCGAGGCGTTCGGCTTGCCCAGCCTCGCCGCGAGCTCCCCGTACGACCAGGTCTCGCCGTACGGGATCCGTACGAGCTGCTCCCAGACGCTGCGCTGGAAATCCGTGCCCTCCAGCCGGAGCGGCAGGTCGAACTCGGTGCGCTCCCCGGCGAAGTACGCGGCCAGCTGGCGCACCACTTCGGGGAAGGGCTCCTCGGTGGCGGCCACCCGCTCCCCGAAGGACTCCTCGGCCGGCCGGTGCCGCTGCTCCGTCATGTAGAGGCCGCTGAGGACGCCGTCCGTGGCGACCAGGGTGAGCGGGCCGTAGGGGCTGTCGACGACGGCGTGCTGCTTGCCGCTGATCACGGTGTCTCGCATGGTGTGCTCCTCAGACGGGCAGGTGGTTGATCGGGTGGGCGTCGGTGGCCCACAGGTACTGGACGGCGTACGCCCGCCAGGGCCGCCAGGCGGCCGCGCGGGCGGTCAGCGCCGCCGGGCCGGCCGGCAACCCGAGCCCCCGCGCCGCCCGCCGCACCCCCAGGTCCGACGCCAGGAACGCGTCCGGGTCGCCGAGCGCCCGCATCGCGATGATCTCGGTGGTCCACGGGCCGAAGCCGGGCAGCGCCGAGAGCTGCGCCCGCGCCGCATCCCAGTCGCTGTCGAAGCCCAACGGCAGCGAACCGTCCGCGAGCGCCGAGACCAGGGTGGTCAGCGTCGTGCGGCGGCTGCGCGGCAGGGCCAGGGCCTCCGGATCCAGGGCGGCGAGCGCCTGCGGGGAGGGGAAGAGGTGCGTCAGCCCGCCCAGGGGGTCCTCGACGCGCTCGCCGTACGCGGTCACCAGCCGGGCCGCGTGCGTGCGCGCCGCCGCGGTGGAGACCTGCTGGCCCAGGACCGCCCGTACGGCGAACTCCTGCGCGTCGACCGTACGGGGGACCCGGCGCCCGGGGGCCTTGTCCACGAGCGGGGCCAGCAGCGGGTCGCAGCGCAGCTGCTCGTCGACCGCCTCCGGGTCGGCGTCCAGGTCGAGCATCCACCGGCAGCGGCTGATGGCGATGGTGAGGTCGCGCAGGTCGGTCAGGGCGAGGCGGCAGCCGATGTGGTCGGGCTGCGGGGTCAGGGCGACGACCCCGGTGCCGTGGGGGAGGCGAAGGGTGCGGCGGTAGGCGCCGTCACGCCACTCCTCGACGCCGGGGACGGCGGTCGCGGCGAGGTGCCCGAAGAGGTTGTCGGGGTTCAGGGGAGCCCGGAACGGCAACCGCAGGCTGATCGTCCCCGGGATCCTCGGCGGGTCGTTCTTGTGGCGGCCGGCCTTCACGGCCCGCTCCCGCAGATCGCTGGGGGACAGGGCGAAGACCTCGCGGACGGTGTCGTTGAAGGTGCGGATGGAGGAGAAGCCGGCCGCGAAGGCCACGTCGCCCATGGGCAGCTCGGAGGTCTCGATGAGCAGCCGGGCGGTCTGCGCGCGCTGCGCCCTGGCGAGGGCGAGCGGGCCGGCCCCGAGCTCGGCGTTGAGCTGCCGCTCCACCTGGCGGGTGGAGTACCCGAGCCTCGTCGCGAGCCCCGGTACGCCCTCCCGGTCGACGACCCCGTCCTGGATCAGCCGCATCGCGCGTGCGACGGCGTCGGCCCGTGCGTTCCACTCGGGCGAGCCGGGGCTGGTGTCGGGCCGGCACCGCTTGCAGGCCCGGAACCCCGCCTGCTGACAGGCGGCGGCGCTGGGCAGGAAGGTCATGTTCTCGACCTTCGGCGGCACGGCGGGGCAGCTGGGCCGGCAGTAGATCCGGGTGGTCAGCACGGCGGTGAAGAACCAGCCGTCGAAGCGGGCGTCCTTCGACTGCACGGCCCTCACGCAGCGCTCGGTATCGGTGTGCATGGCTCCAGGATCCGGGGCGAAGACGCCTGCGGCTGGCGGTTTTCCGACATCAAGGCTACGCCGTGCGGGCGGGGGCGGGCGGGGGCGGATCCGGCGGGGGGGGGGGGGGGGGGGGGGGGGGGGGGACCGGGGGGGGGGGGGGGGGTCGTCCGGGGTAGGCATGATTTATGGCCCCACGGCGGAAGCGACAAAGTGCGGGGCGGGCCGGGCCACAAATCACGTTTTACACCGGACGACCCCCGCCCCACCACCGGACCCACCCCCGCCCTCAGGTACGTCTCCGGTGCGCGGGGCGGCGAGAGGGGTCGGCGGCGGGGCGGGGAGTGTCCGGGGTGTAAAACGTGATTTGTGGCCCGTATGCCCCGTTCTCTTTCATTCCGCTCGGGGGCCATAAATCATGCCTACCCCGGACGCTCCCCGCCCCGCCGCCGACCCCAGCCACGGCCCCGGCCCCGGCCCCGGGAAACGGCAGAGGGCCCCGGATGCCATCGGCATCCGGGGCCCTCTTTCACAGCCGAGCTCAGCGCAGCGTCGCGGCGCGGGCCTCGCGGCGGTTGTGGCGGAACGTGTTCGCCCGGCGGGTCGTCGCGAACAGCGGAATGGTCGCCGCCATCGCGATCTGCAGGGCGCAGCCGGTCTGGAGCAGCAGCTGACCGCCCGGGGCGTCGAACGCCCAGGCCGCCAGCAGCCCCATCGCGCTGATGATCCAGCACAGCATCGCCACGGCGAGAACGCCCCGCGGCTTCGGGTACTCGACCCGGCTCACCATCAGCCAGGCCACCCCGATGATCGCCAGCAGGGTCGGCACGAACGGCAGCTCCAGCAGCACGATCGAGACGACCGTGAGCGCGCCGAAGGGGCTCGGCATGCCCTGGAACATGCCGTCCTTCATCGTCACGCAGCTGAATCTGGCGAGTCGCAGCACCACAGCGAGCAGCACCACGATCGCGGCCAGCGCCGACATCTTCTGGTGCGCGTCCACGGCGACCATGCCGTAGACGAGCACGAAGTAGGCCGGAGCCAGGCCGAAGCTGATCAGGTCGGAGAGGTTGTCCAGCTCGGCCCCCATCGGCGAGCTGCGCAGCTTGCGGGCCACGATGCCGTCGAAGAGGTCGAAGACCGCGGCGAGCAGCATCAGTATCACTGCCGTCGCGGCGCTGTTGCGGGCCATGCCCGACTCGCCACTGCCGGTGAGGTGCGGGATGAGGATCCCGGTGGTGGTGAAGTACACCGCCATGAATCCGCACGTCGCGTTGCCGAGCGTGAGGGTGTCCGCTATCGACAGCCGCAGCGAGAGCGGCATGTCGTCCTCGGCGGACTCCTCCTCGGCAGGCTCGGGCACCCAGCCGGCGGCCGGAGTCTCAGGGTCAGTCACGGTCAATTCGTGTCACCCCCGCGGTGGTGGCCTGACCGACCTCGACCGCGACCTCGACACCCTCCGGGAGGTAGATGTCGACGCGGGACCCGAAGCGGATCAGACCGATGCGTTCGCCCTGCTCCACCTTGGTGCCGGCCGGCAGGTACGGGACGATGCGACGGGCGACGGCGCCGGCGATCTGCACCATCTCGATGTCGCCGAGCTCGGTGTCGAAGTGCCAGACAACGCGCTCGTTGTTCTCGCTCTCCTTGTTGAACGCCGGGACGAATCCGCCGGGGATGTGCTCCACGGACGTCACCGTGCCCGCGAGGGGCGCGCGGTTGACGTGGACGTTCAGCGGGCTCATGAAGATCGCGACCCGGGTCCGTCCGTCCTTCCACGGCATGATGCTCTGCACCACACCGTCGGCGGGGGAGATGACACGGCCCTGAGCGATCTCACGCTCGGGGTCGCGGAAGAACCACAGCATGCCCGCGGCGAGCGCGGTGGCGGGCACGGCCGCCGCGGCCCAGCGTCCGGACTTGCGGGCCCGGGTGAGGCTGAGCGCCGCGGTGGCGACGGTCGGCAGAAGCCACGGCGATGCTCCGCGCGCGAGGCGTACGCCAAGGAGGCTGTCGCGAGGTGCAGAGGTTTGGCTGTGGGGCATGGATGACCTTCGTAGCGGGTGATTGCCGCGCCGCAAACAGGGGGACGGGACGGCGGCTTTACTGGAATGCTATCGGTTGCACGCAACAACTGGGCAAGCCAGAAGCCGAGTCGATGACCGTCGGCCAGTGACTGGCAGTGACCCTTTCGCGACGAACCCATGGATGATTCGCCGCAAAAGGGACTTTCAGCCCTGGAGTCGGTACTCCTCGAGCAGGCGTCGCCCAATGATCATTTTCTGGATTTCGGCGGTACCTTCACCGATGAGCAGCATCGGAGCCTCCCGGTAGAGACGCTCGATCTCGTACTCCTTCGAGAACCCGTATCCGCCGTGAATGCGGAAGGCGTCCTCGACCACCTCCTTGCAGTACTCGGAGGCGAGGTACTTCGCCATCCCTGCTTCGAGGTCGTTTCGTTCCCCGGAGTCCTTTTTGCGTGCTGCGTTGACCATCATCGCATGGGCGGCTTCGACCTTGGTAGCCATCTCGGCCAGCTTGAACTGAATGGCCTGGTGCTCGGCGATCGCCTTGCCGAAAGTGTGACGTTGCTGGGCATAAGAGACACCCAGTTCGAAAGCACGCTGAGCGACGCCACAGCCACGCGCCGCCACGTTCACGCGGCCGACCTCGACCCCGTCCATCATTTGGTAAAACCCTCGGCCCGTCTGGCCTCCGAGGACCCGATTGGCCGGAATGCGCAGTCCGTCCATGATGAGCTCGGTCGTGTCGACGCCCTTGTAGCCCATCTTGTCGATCTTGCCCGGGATGGTCAGACCGGGACGGACCTCGCCGAAGCCCGGCTCCTTCTCGACGAGGAAGGTCGTCATCGACTTGTGGGGAGCCGTGCCCTCGGGGTGGCCTTCGTCACTTCGGACGAGAACGGCGACCAGGGTGGAGCTGCCGCCGTTCGTCAGCCACATCTTCTGGCCGTTCAGGACGTACTCGTCGCCGTCCTTCACCGCCTTCGACGAGATGGCCGACACATCGGAGCCCAGCGCCGGCTCGGACATGGAGAACGCGCCGCGCACCTCGCCCAGCGCCATCCGGGGAAGGAAGTGGTCCTTCTGCTCCTGGGTGCCGTGCTGCTTGAGCATGTACGCCACGATGAAGTGGGTGTTGATGATGCCCGAGACGGACATCCAGCCCCGCGCGATCTCCTCGACGCACAGGGCGTACGTGAGAAGGGACTCACCCAGGCCGCCGTACTCCTCCGGGATCATCAGGCCGAAGAGGCCGAGCTCCTTGAGCCCGTCGACGATCTGCTGCGGGTACTCGTCGCGGTGCTCCAGCTCGGTCGCGACCGGGATGATCTCCTTGTCGACGAACTCCCGGACGGTCTTCAGGATCTCCCGCTGGACGTCCGTGAGCCCGGCGGTCTGGGCGAGTCGGGCCATGGCTACTTCTCCTGGGTCTTCAGCTGGGGGCGGCCGGGCTGCTCGCCGCCGCGCTCCTTGATGTACGTCTCGGTCGGGACCATCACCTTGCGCCGGAAGACGCAGACGAGGGTGCCGTCCTGCTTGTAGCCCTTGGTCTCGACGTAGACGATGCCGCGGTCGTTCTTCGACTTCGAGGGCGTCTTGTCGAGGACCGTGGTCTCGCCGTAGATGGTGTCGCCGTGGAAGGTCGGCGCCACGTGCCGCAGCGACTCGATCTCCAGGTTGGCGATGGCCTTCCCGGAGACGTCCGGCACGGACATGCCGAGCAGCAGCGAGTAGATGTAGTTGCCCACGACCACGTTCTTGCCGAAGTCGGTGGTGTTCTCGGCGTAATTGCTGTCCATGTGGAGCGGGTGGTGGTTCATGGTCAGCAGGCAGAAGAGGTGGTCGTCGTACTCGGTGACGGTCTTTCCGGGCCAGTGCTTGTAGACCGCCCCGACCTCGAACTCCTCGTAGGTGCGTCCGAACTGCATGGTGCTCAGGCCTCCGGGATCTCGAACTTGCTGGTGCGCTGCATGCCCGCCGCGCGGCCCTTGCCCGCGATGACCAGGGCCATCTTGCGGCTGGCCTCGTCGATCATCTCGTCGCCGAGCATCGCGGAGCCCTTCTTGCCGCCGGCCTCCGAGGTGCACCAGTCGTACGCGTCGAGGATCAGCTCGGCGTGGTCGTAGTCCTCCTGGGAGGGGGAGAAGACCTCGTTGGCCGCGTCGACCTGGCCCGGATGCAGCACCCACTTGCCGTCGAAGCCCAGCGCCGCCGCCCGGCCGGCCACCTCGCGGTAGGCGTCCACGTCGCGGATCTGGAGGAAGGGGCCGTCGATCGCCTGCAGGTTGTGCATGCGGGCCGCCATCAGGATCCGCATCAGGATGTAGTGGTAGGCGTCCGCGCCGTACCCGGGCGGCTGCATGCCCACGACCAGCGACTTCATGTTGATGGAGGCCATGAAGTCGGCCGGGCCGAAGATGATGGTCTCCAGCCGGGGCGAGGCGGCGGCGATCTCGTCGACGTTCACCAGGCCCTTGGCGTTCTCGATCTGCGCCTCGATGCCGATCTTGCCGACCTCGAAGCCCATGGTCTTCTCGATCTGCGTCAGCAGCAGGTCCAGGGCCACGACCTGCTGGGCGTCCTGCACCTTCGGCAGCATGATGCAGTCGAGGTTCTGGCCGGCGCCCTCGACCACCGTGATGACGTCGCGGTACGTCCAGTGCGTGGTCCAGTCGTTGACGCGCACGACCCGGGTCTTGCCCGTCCAGTCGCCGTTGTTCAGCGCGTCCACGATCGTGTGGCGGGCGCCTTCCTTGGCGAGCGGCGCGCAGGCGTCCTCCAGGTCCAGGAAGACCTGGTCGGCCGGCAGGCCCTGGGCCTTCTCCAGGAACCGCGGGTTCGAGCCGGGCACCGCGAGGCAGGAGCGGCGCGGGCGGAGACGGTTCACCGGGTGGACAGGCGTGGTCATGCGGGGACCTCCGTGCTTGCAAGGTGTGCGGTGTCGTGAAGGGGGTCGAGCTTGTTCGCTTTGCGGATCTCGTCGACGATACGTCCGATGATCTCCGTGATGCCGAAGTCCTTCGGGGTGAAGACGGCGGCGACGCCGGCCGCCTTCAGCGCCACGGCGTCCGCGTTGGGAATGATGCCGCCGACGATGACGGGGATGTCACCCGCCCCCGCCAGGCGCAGCCGCTCCAGGACGTCCGGGACGAGGGCGCTGTGCGAACCGGACAGGATGGACAGTCCCACGCAGTGCACGTCCTCGGCCAGCGCCGCGGAGGAGATCTCCTCCGGGGTCAGCCTGATGCCCTGGTAGACCACCTCGAAGCCCGCGTCGCGGGCCCGGACGGCGATCTGCTCGGCGCCGTTGGAGTGCCCGTCCAGGCCCGGCTTGCCGACCAGCAGGCGCAGTCGGCCCGAGCCGAGCTCGTCGGCCGTACGGGCCACCTTCGCGCGGACCTCGTGCATCGGGGTGCCGGGCTCGGCGGTGACGGCGACGGGAGCCGAGGAGACCCCGGTCGGGGCGCGGAACTCGCCGAACACCTCGCGCAGCGCGCTCGACCACTCGCCCGTGGTGACACCGGCCCGGGCGCACTCCAGGGTGGCCTCCATCAGGTTCTCGGTGCCGGCGGCGGCCTCCTTGAGGCGCTCCAGGGCCTGCTGGGTGGTGGGGAAGACGAAGGGATCGCCGTTCCCCTGCCGGTCCGAGGACTCCTGACGCTCCGCCCGCCAGCGGACGATGCGCTCGACGGTGAGCGCCTCCACCGCCGGGTCGACCGTCATGATGGCGCCGTCCAGGTCGGCCGTGAGCGGGTTCTCCTCGGTCTGCTGGAAGCAGTTGACACCGACGATCTTGTCCTCGCCGGCCTCGATCCGTGCCCGCCGCTCGGCGTGCGAGGAGACCAGCTCGCCCTTGAGGTACCCGGACTCGACGGCGGCCATGGCGCCGCCCATCTCCTGGATCCGGTCGATCTCGGCCAGGCAGTCGGCGACCAGGGAGTCGACTTTGGCCTCGATGACGTGGGATCCGGCGAAGATGTCCTCGTACTCCAGCAGGTCGCTCTCGTGGGCGAGGACCTGCTGGATGCGCAGCGACCACTGCTGGTCCCAGGGCCGGGGCAGGCCCAGCGCCTCGTTCCAGGCGGGCAGCTGCACGGCACGGGCGCGGGCGTCCTTGGAGAGGGTGACCGCGAGCATCTCCAGCACGATGCGCTGGACGTTGTTCTCCGGCTGCGCCTCGGTCAGACCGAGCGAGTTGACCTGGACGCCGTACCGGAAGCGGCGCTGCTTGGCGTTCTCGATGCCGTAGCGCTCACGGGTGACCTGGTCCCAGATGCGGCCGAAGGCGCGCATCTTGCACATCTCCTCGATGAAGCGGACGCCCGCGTTCACGAAGAAGGAGATGCGGGCGACGACCTCGCCGAAGCGCTCCTCGGGCACCTGGCCCGAGTCGCGCACCGAGTCGAGGACCGCGATCGCCGTGGACATGGCGTACGAGATCTCCTGGACCGGGGTGGCCCCGGCCTCCTGGAGGTGGTACGAGCAGATGTTGATCGGGTTCCACTTGGGGATGTGGTTGACCGTGTACGCGATCATGTCCGTCGTCAGGCGGAGGGACGGCCCCGGCGGGAAGACGTGCGTCCCGCGGGAGAGGTACTCCTTGACGATGTCGTTCTGTGTGGTGCCCTGGAGCTGGGAGACGTCCGCTCCCTGCTCCTCGGCGGCCACCTGGTAGAGCGCCAGCAGCCACATGGCGGTGGCGTTGATCGTCATCGAGGTGTTCATCTGCTCCAGGGGTATGTCCTGGAACAGCCGTCGCATGTCGCCCAGATGGGAGACCGGGACCCCGACCCGGCCGACCTCGCCGCGGGCGAGGATGTGGTCGGGGTCGTAGCCGGTCTGGGTCGGCAGGTCGAAGGCGACCGACAGACCCGTCTGGCCCTTGGCGAGGTTGCGGCGGTACAGCTCGTTGGACGCCTCGGCCGTGGAGTGGCCGGCGTACGTCCGCATGAGCCACGGACGGTCCTTCTGGCGCTCTGTCATCTCAGGCGATCCTTATGGCCTTTGAGCCGACTCAGACGTTGCGGAAGCGGTTGATCGCGTCGAGGTGCTTGGCGCGCATCTCGTGGTCACGGACGCCGAGGCCCTCCTCGGGGGCCAGCGCGAGGACGCCGACCTTGCCCTGGTGGAGGTTGCGGTGGACGTCGTAGGCGGCCTGTCCGGTGTCCTCCAGGGAGTAGACCTTCGACAGGGTGGGGTGGATCTTGCCCTTCGCGATCAGGCGGTTGGCCTCCCATGCCTCGCGGTAGTTCGCGAAGTGCGAGCCGATGATCCGCTTGAGGGACATCCACAGGTAGCGGTTGTCGTACTCGTGCATGTAGCCCGAGGTCGAGGCACAGGTGGTGATCGTGCCGCCCTTGCGGGTGACGTAGACCGAGGCGCCGAAGGTCTCGCGGCCGGGGTGCTCGAAGACGATGTCGATGTCCTCCCCGCCGGTCAGCTCGCGGATGCGCTTGCCGAAGCGCTTCCACTCCTTCGGGTCCTGGGTGTGCTCGTCCTTCCAGAACTTGTAGCCCTCGGCGTTGCGGTCGATGACCGCGGTCGCGCCCATGGCCCGGCAGATGTCGGCCTTCTCGGGGGAGGAGACCACGCAGATCGGGTTGGCGCCGCCGGCGAGGGCGAACTGGGTGGCGTACGAGCCGAGGCCGCCGCTGGCGCCCCAGATCAGGACGTTGTCGCCCTGCTTCATGCCGGCGCCGTTGCGGGAGACCAGCTGGCGGTAGGCGGTGGAGTTGACCAGGCCGGGGGAGGCGGCCTCCTCCCAGCTGAGGTGGTCGGGCTTGGGCATCAGCTGGTTCGACTTGACCAGGGCGATCTCCGCCAGGCCGCCGAAGTTGGTCTCGAAGCCCCAGATGCGCTGCTCGGGGTCGAGCATCGTGTCGTTGTGGCCGTCGGAGGACTCCAGCTCGACCGAGAGGCAGTGCGCGACGACCTCGTCGCCCGGCTTCCAGGCGTTGACGCCGGGGCCGGTGCGCAGCACGACGCCCGCGAGGTCGGAGCCGATGACGTGGTACGGCAGGTCGTGGCGCTTGGTGAGCTCCGACAGGCGCCCGTAGCGCTCCAGGAAGCTGAAGGTGGACACCGGCTCGAAGATCGAGGTCCACACCGAGTTGTAGTTGACCGACGAGGCCATGACGGCCACGAGGGCCTCGCCCGGGCCCAGTTCCGGCACGGGGACGTTGTCCAGGTGAATGGACTTGCGCGGGTCCTTCTCGCGCGTCGTCAGCCCCGCGAACATCTCCGCCTCGTCCTTGTGCACGGTGATCGCACGGTACGAGTCGGGCAGCGGCAGGGCTGCGAAGTCTGCGGCGGTGGCGGACTGCGACTGAATCGCGTCCAGGATGTCCTTCACGGTAGAGCCTCCGGCGTAGCGCTGATGAGGGGCGCTTGAGGTAATCGGGGTGCGTGGAGCGGGTGGCGTGCCGTCGGTCCGGCTGGTGCGGTGGTGCGGGCGACGCCCGTGGTGGGGGGCGTGCGGGGCCTGGTGACGCAGGCATCCGGGGCGCGTTCCGTGCGGTGTGGGCACGGGTCGCGGGGACATCCGGACGAGATTCAACGTATGGCACCCCGTGTCACCCGGCAAGGCACCGCGTGCCAAAACTTTCTCTCATTTGCCGATTGACCTGCACCGATGAGCGATGATCGATCAGAGTTACCGGCGAGTAGGGGCAAGCCGGACATACTCCGGACACAAAAAAGCGGCCGCCCCCGAAACGGGGGCGGCCGCTGTGACGAGCGTCGCCACGGGTGTCGCTACTTGTTGCGCAGGGCCTCTTCAATGGTCCGCATGACCTCGTCCAGCGGAGCGTCCGTGCGGGCCACCGCGACCAGCACCTCGCCCTCCGTACGCACCGCCGCGGGCGCGGCCGGCGCGGTGCTCAGGGTGCGGCCGGCGCCGATCCCCGTCCCGAAGGTCTTCCGGACGATCGAGAAGGCGTGGTCCAGCTGCGCCTCCACGTCCCCCTGGCCGCCCGCCCGCAGCCAGCGCCGCAGCACGTGGTTGTGGGCGGTGACCACCGCGGAGGCGGCCACCTCGGCCAGCAGCGGATCGTCGTTGCCGTCGTGGTGGTCGGTCTCGTCGAAATGCGCCAGGAGGTAGCGGGTGAAGAGCCGCTCGTACCGGGCCACCGAGGCGATCTCCCGCTCCCGCAGCGCCGGCACCTCGCGCGTCAGCCGGTAGCGCTCCACCGACACCGCGGGCGAGGCGGCGTACATCTTCATGACTTCCTTGATCCCGCGGCACACCGTGTCGAGCGGGTGCTCGTGCGCCGGCGCCACGTCCAGGACGGCCTCGGCGCGGGTCAGGGTGTCGTCGTGGTCCGGGAAGATCGCCTCTTCCTTGGACCGGAAGTGCCGGAAGAAGGTCCGGCGCGCCACCCCGGCGGTCGCGGCGATCTCGTCGACCGTCGTCGCCTCGTACCCCTTGGTCGCGAAGAGCTCCATGGCCGCGGCGGCGAGCTCGCGGCGCATCTTGAGCCGCTGTGCGGCCGCCTTGGTGCCGGCCGCGCTCTCCGGGGTGTCGGAGGCCGTGGCGGCGCGGGGCGAGGTCTTGGCGGGCTGGGACATAGAGCGAAAGTACTTCATTCGAGCAGGGGAGCGCGCCTGCGGGGGGTGCGGGAGGGGTGGATGCGGGGGAGAGCCCGCACTGGGCTCGGGAGGGTCAGTCCGCCGTGAGGGTCCGGCGGACCCGAGCAGCCCTCCCCACGCATCCGGCTCGTGGCCCGACCGGTTACCGGCGGGCGTACTCACGGAATCCGCGGCCGGTCTTCCGGCCCAGGCAGCCCGCCGCCACCAGGTGCTCCAGGAGCGGGGAAGGGGCCAGGCCGGGGTCGCGGAACTCCTTGTGGAGGACCTTCTCGATGGCCAGCGAGACGTCGAGGCCGACCACGTCGAGGAGCTCGAACGGCCCCATCGGGTAGCCGCCGCCCAGCTTCATCGCCGCGTCGATCTCGTCTATGCCGGCGTAGTGCTGCTCGACCATCTTGATGGCGTTGTTGAGGTACGGGAAGAGCAGCGCGTTCACGATGAAGCCGGCCCGGTCCCCGCAGTCCACCGGGTGCTTGCGCACCTTCACGCAGATCTCGCGGACCGTGGCGTGCACGTCGTCGGCGGTCAGGACGGTCCGGACCACCTCGACCAGCTTCATCGCCGGCGCCGGGTTGAAGAAGTGCATGCCGATCACGTCCTGCGGGCGCGAGGTCACGCGGGCCACCGCGATCACCGGCAGCGAGGAGGTGGTGGTGGCGAGCACCGCACCCGGCTTGCAGACCTTGTCCAGGGTGGCGAACAGCTCCTGCTTGACCGCCAGGTCCTCGGCGACGGCCTCCACGGCCAGGTCCACCTCGGTGAAGGCGTCCAGCGATCCGGCCGGGGCGATCCGGTCCAGGGTCCGGTCCGCGGCCTCCTGCGTCAGCCGGCCCTTGGACACCGCACGGCCCAAGGACTTGCCGATGGCGGCCTTCGCCGCGTCCGCCTTCTCCTGGCTGCGGGCGGCCAGCACCACGTCGTACCCGGCCTGGGCGAAGACCTGGGCGATGCCGCTCGCCATGGTGCCGGAGCCGGCCACGCCGACCGAGGTCACCGGACGGCCACTGCCGAGCAGGGAGCCGTCCGGCGGGGTCTGGAGGTCCCGGGCGACGGTGGAGCTGCCGGCCGCCTCGTACGTGTAGAAGCCGCGGCCCGACTTCTGCCCGGTCAGGCCCGCCTCGGCGAGCTGCCCCAGGATCGGGGCCGGGGCGTGCAGCCGGTCGCCGGAGGAGGCGTACATGGCCTCCAGGACGGTCCGGGCGGTGTCCACGCCGATCAGGTCGAGCAGCGCGAGCGGGCCCATGGGCAGACCGCAGCCGAGCCGCATCGCCGCGTCGATGTCCTCGCGGGACGCGTACTTCGCCTCGTACATGGCGGCGGCCTGGTTGAGGTAGCCGAAGAGCAGGCCGTCGGCGACGAAGCCGGGGCGGTCGCCGACCGCGACGGGCTCCTTGCCGAGGACGCGGGCCAGCTCGGTGACCGCGTCCACGGCCGTCGGCGCGGTGAGGACGCAGGAGACGACCTCGACCAGCTTCATCGCCGGCGCCGGGTTGAAGAAGTGCAGGCCCAGCACCCGCTCGGGGCGCTGGGACTCGGCGGCGAGCCGGGTCACCGAGAGGGCGTTGGTGCCCGTGGCCAGGATGGTGTCGGGGCGCACGATCGCGTCGAGCTCGCGGAACACCTGCTGCTTGACCTCGTACGACTCCGGCACGACCTCGATCACGAGGTCGGCCTCGGCGGCGGCGGCCAGGTCGGTGAAGGTGCGGAAGCGGGTGAGCACGTCCGCCCGCTCCTGCTCGGTGAGGCGCTCCCGGGTGACGGAGCGCGCGGTGGCCGAGGCGAGCGAGGCGGCGGCGCGGCGGGCGGCGCCCTCGCTGACGTCGATGCCGATGACCTCGCGGCCGGCCCGGGCGAGGACCTCGGCGATGCCGGTGCCCATCGTGCCGAGGCCGACGACGGCGATGGTCTGGAGGGTGGGGTGACTGGACTGACGGTCCATCGAGGGACTCCAGTGGAAGAGGGTGACGACTGAGAGGGGCGCGCGCCGCACAGCGCGCGCTGGTGCCGGCCGGAGAGCCGTGCGGAGACCCGTGGGGGAAGCCGTTACGGAATGCCGTGCGCAAGCGGTGGAGTGCAGAACCCCGAGGGAGCGGGCCCACGGGAGAAGCCCGGCGGGAGGCCCCTGAGGGAGGGGGCCCGGAGGGCGGAACCGGCACGACCCTGTCCCGGGGTCACGCCGTGCGAAGAACGAACCGACCGACACGAGGCGGCTGCGTCACCAGGCCGCCCTCGTACGTGTTGCGTTATGAGGACAGTAACTCGTCGGTAACTGGTGCGCCATAGCGCGGAGATGTGACCTGTACCGCCCAAATGTACCGATCATCGATCATCGATCAACCGGCGCCCGCCGATCTCCCCGAACCCGGCGTGGCGGCCGCCGCCCCGGCCTAGGGTGGCCGCGTGAACGACGTGCTGGAGCGCCTGCGGGCGGAGGCGGGGCAGTCCCCCGAGTACGAGGTCCTGCTCGCGGCCGGCGCCGACGACCTGGCGGCCTCCCTGACCACCGCCGGACTGCCCCTGTGGGCCCGCGAACTGGCCGCGTACCGGCTCGGGCTCGCCGGCGACCGCCGGGCCTTCGAGTCCCTCGTCCTGCTGCTCAACCACCGCGACCCGGCCCGCTGCGCGGCCGCCGCCGAGGCGCTGGCCGTCCTCGACGACCCGCGCACCGCCCGTGCCGCGGCGGCCCTCGCCACCAACGGGCTGCGCACGGCCTACGCGCTCCAGCCCGTCCGGCTGCTCACCGCGCTGCGCGCCCCCGAGTCCGTACCGGCCCTGCTGACCACCCTGTCGCGACTGCTGTCCCCGAACGACCCCTACTGGCGGGTGGCCCTGGCGTGCGTGGAGGGGCTCGGCGCCCTCGCCGACCCCCGCGCACGCGACGTCCTCACCCGCGCCCAGTCCCATCCCCGCCTCGCGGTGGCGGCGACGGCCGCACTGCGCGCGCTCGCCTGATCAGCCCCGGAAGCCGAGCAGGCCGTGCAGGGCCGCGCCGCCCGCCGAGGGCGCGACCGCGCGCGTCGCCGCGGCCGGCTTCGGGGCCGCCTGGGCGGCGCAGGTGGCGTCCGCCGCCTGCCCCGTCCTCAGGTACGCCGACACCTTGTCGTCGAGGCACTTGTTGCCGCTGAGCGCGATGCCGTGGTTGCCGCCCCCCTCCTCGACGACCAGCGCCGAACCCTTCAGCTTGTCCCGCATGCTGAGCGCACCCGCGAACGGGGTCGCCGCGTCCTCCGTCGCCTGGAGGAGGAGGGCGGGCGGCAGGTCCGCGTTGGTCACGTCCGGGGCCTGCAGCGGCTCCGTCGGCCAGAACGCGCACGGAGCGTTGTACCAGGCGTTGTTCCAGGTCATGAACGGCGCCTTGGCGTGCGTGGCCCACATGTCCGCGCGCCACTGGTTCCAGTCCCGCGGCCAGGCCGAGTCGCGGCACTGCACCGCCGTGTAGACGCTGTAGCCGTTGCCCGCGGAGGGCTCCACCGCGCCGAACCGCTCGTACGCCGCCACCAGCGGCTTCGGGTCCTGCTTCAGGGCGTACGCCGCGAAGGCCTCGGCCAGGTTCGGCCAGTAGCCGTTGAAGTAGCCGCCCGGCATGAAGGTGTCCTCCAGCTCGGCCGCGCCCACCTTGCCGCCCGCCGGGGTCTCCCGTACCGCCCCGCGCATCTCGTACCAGCGCTCCTCGACCGCCGCCGGGTCGGTGCCGAGCCCGTAGGCGGAGTCGTGCGCGGCCACCCAGGCCAGGAACGCCTTGTGCCGGGTGTCGAAGGCCTGGTCCTGGGCCAGGTTGTCCTCGTACCAGACCCCGCCCGGATCGACCACGGAGTCCAGGACGAGCCGGTGCACCCGGCCCGGGTGGAGCTTGGCGTACACGGCGCCCAGATAGGTGCCGTACGAGTACCCGAAGTAGCTGATCCGCTCCGCCCCGAGGGCGCCGCGCAGCGCCTCGATGTCCTGCGCCGCCGCGACGGTGCCGATGTACGGCAGCACGTCGGCGTGCTTGGCCCGGCAGGACTCGGCGAAGGTCCGCACGCGGTCCAGGTTGGCCTGCTCGGTCGCCTCGTCGACGGGTACGGAGTCCGGCCGGACGGGGGCGAAGTGGCCGGCCGCGCAGTCGAGGACGGGCTCGCTCTTGCCGACGCCCCGCGGGTCGAAGCCGATCACGTCGTACTGTGCGGCGACGTCCTTGGGGAGGGCGGAGGCGATGAACCCGGCCAGGCTGCGGCCGCTGCCGCCCGGGCCGCCCGGGTTGACCAGCAGCGGCCCCTGGGAGGTGGCGGCGGTGTGGGGGACCCGGGTCAGCGCGAGCGAGATCTGGCGTCCGCCGGGCCGGGTGTGGTCGAGGGGGACCTTGAGGGAGGCGCACTGCAGGGTGGGGTACCGCGGGGTCGCGCAGCCGGTCCACCGCAGCGCGGCGGCCTGCTGGGCCGCGGGGGCCGCGGTGACCGGGCTCGCGAGGGCGGCGGCGACCGTGGCGATCGACAGCAGGACAGCGGCGCGCTTCTTCAAGGGGTGCAGCATGGGGCCTCCCAGCCGAGGGTTCTGGGCGGAATCGTCCCGGAAACCACGCCTGGAAGACGGGATCTGGCTGCTTATTGGCCCGATGTGATGAGCCTTCAGCGGCCGTCCGAGGTCACAGCAGCGTGAGCTGGGTGGCCCCGGCGGGCGCCTCCTCGGCCGGGCGCTCGGGGGTGACGGGCCGGCGGGCCCCGCCGCGCCGGGACGGTCCGATGCCGAATTCGGCCGCGAGTTCGTGGACTTGGCGGGTGATCCGGCGCTGGTACCAGGTGGGGGCGTACGAGCCGCCCGCGTACATCCGCTCGTAGCGCTCCACGAGGTGCGGGTGGTGCTCGCCGAGCCAGGCCGTGAACCACTCGCGGGCGCCGGGGCGCAGATGGAGTACCAGGGGTGTCACGGAGGTCGCCCCGGACTCGGCGATGGCGCGGACGGTCGCCCGCAGCTGCTCGGGACGGTCCCCGAGGAAGGGGATGACCGGGGCCATCAGCACCCCGCACTCGATGCCGGCGTCGGTGAGGGTCCGTACGGCGCCCAGCCGGGCGGCGGGGGAGGGCGTGCCGGGCTCGACGGTCCGCCACAGCGAGGTGTCGGTGAAGCCGACGGAGACGGAGATCCCCACCTCGGTGAGGGCGGCGGCCTCCTGGAGGAGCGGGAGGTCGCGCAGGATCAGCGTGCCCTTGGTGAGGATGGAGAAGGGGTTGGCGTGGTCGCGCAGGGCCTCGATGATGCCGGGCATCAGCCGGTAGCGGCCCTCGGCGCGCTGGTAGCAGTCGACGTTGGTGCCCATGGCGATGTGCGCGCCGCTCCAGCGGGGCGAGCCGAGCTCGCGGCGCAGCAGCTCGGGGGCGTTGGTCTTGACGACGATCTGCGAGTCGAAGCCGAGTCCGGTGTCGAGGTCGAGGTAGCTGTGCGTCTTGCGGGCGAAGCAGTACACGCAGGCGTGGCTGCACCCGCGGTAGGGGTTGACGGTCCATTCGAACGGCATGCGCGAGGCGCCGGGCACCCGGTTGACGATGGACCGGGCCCGCACCTCGTGGAAGGTGATCCCGCGGAATTCGGGGGTGTCGAAGGTACGCGTCACGACGGCGTCGGCCCCGAAGAGCGCGGCGGGCCCCGTGGCGCCCTCGGTCAGGTTGTCCCAGCGCATGAGCGCCTCCCTCGGTAGCTCTGACCCGAGAATAGAACAAACGTTCCCATGATCGTGCGGTGAGGGAACCGTGCTGGTCAGCGGGCCGGACGGGGGGCGACTCTGCACGGCACGGCGCGATACGGACTGACGGTGTGCCTCCCGGGCGAGGCCCGGCACCGGCTGGAGGAGGCGGCCGCCGAGGCGATGGAGCCCCTCCGCACGGAGGGGGACCGGCCCTGCTCGGACGACTTGTGGACCGGGACCACTGGCGGATCGCCGGAGGGGCCGCCGGATGGGGGCACCGCGTCCTGCCGGAGTACGGGGAGACCCCCAGCTCGTCCACGACCAGCCGCTGGGGGACGGCACCCGGGAACCGAGCCGCCCCGGCCGGTGCGCGGGCGGACCGCGCGGACTCCTCGTCGTGTCCGAGCCGCGCGAGCGCGCCGCGCGGCTCGCCGGCGTCGTCCGCGACGGCCGGCACGAGCTGCGGCGCACCCGCCCGCCCGGCCGACCGTGGGAGGAGTTCGAACCGGTCCGACCGCCGGGGATGGATCCGCACGCGTACGCCGAGCGGTACCGGGCGTCCCATGCCGTCTACCTCGCCCAGACCCCCGCCGCCGGGTCGGCGAGCGCACCCGGGAGGAGTTCGTCGCACGCGAGGCCGGGCGGGCCACCGGACCGTACAACCTCCTCACCCTCGACGGCTGGTGGTGGGAGGAGGAGTGCCGGCCCGTCCACGGAGCCTGCGACGACCCCGCGATCTGCCCGCACACCCCGCCGGCCGCCCCCGGTCCCCTGGGCACCGCGGCCCACCTCGCGGGGCTGCCGGACGACACCCTGCTCGTGTACGTCCGCTGCCACGTCCGACCCGGATTTGGGCCACCGCCCCGGAGGTGGTTGGCTTCGCCGTGACGAGCGGACACAACTGCTGGAGGAACAGGCATGGCGCAGGTCGAGGCCACCACGGAGCGCATCATCGGAGCCGACGCGGAGACGGTCTTCGACACGCTGGCGGACTACAGCGGAACCCGGCAGAAGCTGCTGCCCGAGCACTTCAGCGAGTACGAGGTGCGCGAGGGCGGCGACGGTGAGGGCACCCTCGTCCACTGGAAGCTCCAGGCCACCAGCAAGCGCGTGCGCGACTGCCTGCTGGAGGTCACCGAGCCCACCGACGGACAGCTCGTGGAGAAGGACCGCAACTCCTCCATGGTCACCACCTGGGTGGTCACCCCGGCCGGCGAGGGCAAGTCCAAGGCCGTCGTCACCACCGTGTGGAACGGCGCCGGCGGCATCGGCGGCTTCTTCGAGCGCACCTTCGCACCCAAGGGCCTCGCCCGCATCTACGACACCCTGCTGGCCAACCTCGCCGCCGAAGTCGAGGCCTGAGCGCGGCCGTTGCCGGTGGGGCCGGGTCGCGGCCTCACCGGATCGGGTGAACTGAACGGGCCCCCGGCAGCCGGGCGTGGCCCCGGGCCGGGGAAGGGCGCGGCGGTTACTGTGGGGCCCTGCGCATCCGACCGCACGGGGGCCCGATGAAGATCCTCATCTCCGCCGACATGGAAGGCGCCACGGGCGTCACCTGGCCCGCCGACGTGCTGCCCGGCACCCCGCAGTGGGAACGCTGCCGGTCCATGTTCACCTCCGACGTGAACGCCGCCGTGCTCGGCTTCCACGACGGCGGCGCCGACCAAGTCGTCATCAACGAGGCGCACTGGACCATGCGCAACCTGCTGCTGGAGCGGCTCGACGCCCGCGCGGAGATGCTCACCGGCCGCCACAAGAGCCTCTCCATGGTCGAGGGGGTCCAGCACGGCGACGTCGACGGCATCGCCTTCGTCGGCTACCACACCGGCGCCGGCACCGAGGGCGTCCTCGCCCACACCTACCTCGCCAACTCCATCACAGGGGTCTGGGTCAACGGCGTCCGCGCCAGCGAGGGGCTGCTCAACGCGCACGTCGTCGCCGAGTACGGCGTTCCCGTCGTCCTCGTCACCGGCGACGACCTGACCTGCGTCGACGCCGCAGGCTACGCCCCCGACGCGGTCACCGTCGCGGTCAAGGACCACGTCTCGCGCTACGCCGCCGTCTGCCGGACCCCCGCCCGCACCGCCGCCGACATCCGGGCCGCGGCCAAGGAGGCCGCCGCCCTCGCCGTGCGCCACGAGCCGGTCCGCGGCGGCCCGTTCACTATGGAGCTGGAGTTCGACGCCGAGCACCTGGCCATGACCGCGACGGTGGTCCCGGGCGTGGAGCAGTGCGGGGAACGCAGGGTCGCGTACACCAGCGAGACGATGTACGAGGGGATCCGCGCCTTCAAGGCGGTCACGACGGTCGTCTCGGCGGCCGTGGAGGAGCAGTATGGCTGACATGCACGCAATCAATGACGGGCCGCGCGCGGAGGCCGTCGGCGCCGTGGACGAAGCGGCCCTCGACGAGGCCGTCGCGTTCACCTCGGACCTCATCCGCATCGACACCACCAACCGGGGCGGCGGCGACTGCCGTGAGCGCCCCGCCGCCGAATACGTCGCCGAGCGGCTCGCGGCGGCCGGCCTGGAGCCGGTCCTGCTGGAGCGCACCCCGGGCCGCACCAACGTCGTCGCCCGGATCGAGGGCACCGATCCCGGCGCCGAGGCCCTCCTCGTCCACGGCCACCTCGACGTCGTCCCCGCCGAGGCCGCCGACTGGAGCGTGGACCCCTTCTCCGGCGAGATCCGCGACGGCGTGGTGTGGGGCCGCGGCGCCGTCGACATGAAGAACACGGACGCGATGGTGCTGGCCGTCGTACGGGCCTGGGCGCGCGCGGGCGTGAAGCCGCGGCGGGACATCGTGATCGCCTACACCGCCGACGAGGAGGACAGCGCCGTCGACGGGTCGGGCTTCCTCGCGGACCGGCACCCGGACCTCTTCGAGGGCTGCACGGAGGGCATCAGCGAGTCCGGCGCCTTCACCGTGCACACCGGCGCCGGCGGCCCGGTCCTCTATCCCATCGCCGCCGGCGAACGGGGCACGGCCTGGCTGAAGCTGACCGCGCGCGGCACCGCCGGACACGGCTCCAAGCCCAACAAGGCCAACGCCGTCAGCCGGCTCGCCGCCGCCGTGGCCCGGATCGGCGAGTACGAGTGGCCGGTCCGGCTCACCGACACCGTGACCGCCTGCATCACCGAACTCGCCGCCCTCCAGGACCTGTCGGTCGACCCGCGCCGGCCCGGCTTCGACCTCGACACGGTCCTCGGCAAGCTCGGCCCGGCCGCCGCCCTGGTCGAGGCGACCGTGCGCAACAGCGCCAACCCGACGATGCTGAGCGCCGGTTACAAGCTCAACGTGATCCCCGAGCACGCCACCGCCTACGTCGACGGGCGGATGCTGCCGGGCGGCGAGGAGGAGTTCACCGCCACCTTGAACGAGCTGACCGGCCCCGACGTGCACTGGGAGTTCCACCACCGGGAGGTGCCGCTCCAGGCCCCGGTGGACGGGCGGACGTACGCGATCCTGCGCGAGTCCGTCGAGCGGTTCGACCCGGACGGGCACGTGGTGCCCTTCTGCATGGCGGGCGGCACCGACGCCAAGCAGTTCTCGCGCCTCGGCATCACCGGCTACGGCTTCTCCCCGCTGAAGCTGCCGCCCGGCTTCGACTACTGGGCCCTCTTCCACGGCGTGGACGAGCGGGTCCCCGTCGAAGCCCTGCACTTCGGTGTCCGCGTACTCGACCACGCGCTGCGGTCCCTGTGAGCGGGGCCCGGTGATGGCGGCGCCGACCCGGCCCTACGGGAGCTGGCCCTCGCCCATCGACGCCGCGCTGGCCGCCGCGCTCGACGGGCGGCCCGAGTACGTCGGCACGGTCGGTCCCGAGGTGTGGTGGACCGAGCCCCGGCCGCGGGAGGCCGGCCGCCGCACCCTCGTCCGCCGCCGACTCGTCGACGGGGAAGCCGAGTTCACCGAGCTGCCTGCGCCGTGGAACGTACGCAGCCGGGTCACCGAGTACGGCGGGCAGCCCTGGGCCGGCGTCGAACGGCCTGCCGGCGGCCCCCTGTTGGTCTTCGTCCACTTCGCCGACCAGCGGTTGTACGCCTACGAGCCGGACGCGCCGGGCGAGGCCGCACCACGCCCCCTCACCCCCCTGTCCGGGACCGGCGGGGGACTGCGCTGGGCCGACCCGGTGCTGCGCGGCGGCGAGGTCTGGTGCGTGCTGGAGGAGTTCACCGGGCCCGCCCCGACCGACGTGCGCCGGGTGCTGGCCGCCGTGCCGCTCGACGGATCGGCGGCGGAAGACCGCTCTGCGGTCAGGGAGTTGACCGACGACCGGCACCGGTTCACCACCGGGCCCCGGCTCTCCCCGGACGGCCGGCACGCGGCCTGGCTGGTCTGGGACCATCCCCGGATGCCGTGGGACGGCACCGAGCTGAAACTGGCCGAGATCACCGCGGACGCCACGCTGACCGGGGTCCGGACCGTGCTCGGCGGCCCCGAGGAGTCCGTGGCCCAGGTGGACTGGACGGCCGGCGGAACCCTCCTCGCCGTGAGCGACCGCGGCGGCTGGTGGAACCCGTACCGGGTGGACCCCGAGACGGGCGGAGCCGTCAACCTGTGCCCCAGGGAAGAGGAGTTCGGCGGCCCGCTGTGGAAACCCGGACTGCGCTGGCTCGCCCCGCTGCCCGACGGCGCCACCCGGGCCGCGGGCGCCGGGGGAGGGCTCCTCGCCGTCCTGCACGGCCAGGGCTCCCCGGTACTCGGCATCCTGGACGCCGACAGCGGCGACCTCGTCGACGCGGCCGGGCCGTGGACGGCCTGGCAGCCGACGCTCGCCGTGCACGGCACCCGGGTCTACGGCGTCGCCGCCAGCCCGCGCAGCGCGTACGAGGTGGTCGAGCTGGACACCGCGACCGGGCACGCGCGGGTGATCGGCGCGCAGGGCGTGGACCCGGTGGACCCGGCCTACTACCCAGAACCGCAGAGCCGCACCTTCGTCGGCCCGGACAACCGCCAGATCCACACGCACGTCTACCCGCCGCACCACCCGGCCTGCCGGGCCCCCGCCGACGAACTGCCCCCGTACGTGGTGTGGGCGCACGGCGGCCCCACCGACCACGTGCCACCCGTACTCGACCTGCACATCGCGTACTTCACCTCCCGCGGCATCGGCGTGGCCGAGGTCAACTACGGCGGGTCCACCGGCTACGGCCGCGCCTACCGGGAGCGGCTGCGCGGGCAGTGGGGCGTGGTCGACGTGGAGGACTGCGCGGCGGTCGCCCGGGCGCTGGCCGCCGAGGGCACCGCCGACCCGGCCCGGCTCGCCATCCGCGGCGCCAGCGCCGGCGGCTGGACGGCGGCGGCCTCGCTGGCCGCCACCGACCTGTACGCCTGCGCCGCGATCATCTACCCGGTGCTGGACCTGCTGGGCTTCGCGGAGGAGACCCACGACCTGGAGTCCCGCTACGTCGAGAGCCTCGCCGGGCCGCCGCAGACCCTCGCCGTGCTCTGCCGCGAGCGCTCGCCGGTGGCCCGCGCCGACCGCATCACAGCGCCGTTCGTGCTGCTCCAGGGCCTGGACGACGCGGTCTGCCCGCCGGCCCAGGCGGAGCGCTTCCTCGCGGCCCTGCGGGGCCGGCCGGTGCCGCACGCGTACGTGGCCTTCCCGGGCGAGGGCCACGGCTTCCGCCGGGCGGACACCATGATCCGGGCACTGGAGGCCGAACTGTCGCTGTACGCACAGGCCTTCGGAATCGCCCGGACCGACGTCCCCCACCTGCCACTGGAGCCCTAGTGACCTGAGTCAGAGATTCGGTGGCAGTAGGCGGCGACTCTGTCGAGGATCTCGTCGGCTGTCTTTGTCCAGACGAAGGGCCTGGGTTGG
>NZ_JBIAJH010000064.1:0-21738 GCF_042871845.1 Streptomyces sp. NPDC005533
CCAGAACCCCCACCATCACCCTCGCCGCGTGACCATCCCAAACAGCCCCATACCCGGCACCACATCCTTGACGAAGGACATAGAGACACCCCCCCGCAGGGCACCACACCAGTACGACTATTGCGCTCTTCCGTGAAGCGAGCTGCCCCGCACCCTAGGCTCTGAGCACGCTGCGTGATCTTGGGTCGTGGGCCGCGGCCAGGGCCCAGGAACCGCCCGAGCCACCGCAGGAGCGCGATGTCCGACAGCCAGCCGCAGCAGCCGTTCCAGGCCCCCCGTCATGGCAACGGCAACGCGGCCGCAGCCGAGGCCACCACCCTGCTGCTCGCCGGAGCCCGCCTCACCGACGGCCGGACCGTCGACGTCCGCCTCAGTGGCGGCCGGATCCAGGCCGTCGGCACCGCGGGCAGCCTCCCCTCCCCCGCGCTCTCCCGGGTCGACCTGGGCGGGTACCTGCTGCTCCCCGCCCCCGCCGAGCCCCACGCCCACGGGGACACCGCGCTGACCGCCGACGGCGAGGGCCCCGTCTCGTACACCCCCGACGAGGTCCAGCGCCGGGCCACCGAGGCGGCCCTGCTCCAACTCGGCCACGGTGCCACCGCCGTGCGTTCCCACGTGCGGATCGGCGACGTGCACGGCCTCGGCCCCATGGAGGCCGTGCTCCAGGCCCGCCGCTCCCTGCGCGGGCTCACCGACCTCACCTCGGTGGCCGTACCCCGGCTGCTGACCGGGGTGGCCGGCGCGGACGGGCTCGCCATGCTGCGGGACGCGGTCAAGATGGGCGCCTCGGTGATCGGCGGCTGCCCGGACCTGGACCCGGACCCGACGGGCTTCCTCGAAGCCGTCCTGGAACTCGCCGCCGAGCACGGCTGCCCAGTGGATCTGCACACGGACGGTGACGATCCGGGCCGCCTCTCCCGGCTCGCCGCGATGGCGGGCGGGCTCCGGCCCGGCGTGACCATCGGGCCGTGCGGCGGTCTGTCCCGGCTCCCGCTGGACGCGGCGGCCCGCGCCGCCGACCAACTGGCGGCTGCCGGCGTACGGGTGACCTGCCTGCCCCAGGGCGACTGCGCGGCCCTGGAGCGCCGCGGCCTGCGCACCGCGCCGGTGCGGCTGCTGCGGACCGCCGGCGTACGCGTCGCGGCCGGCAGCGGGGCGCTCAGGGACGCCGGGAACCCCGTCGGCCGCGGTGACCCGCTGGAAGCCGCGTACCTGCTGGCCTCCCAGGGCGGGTTGCGGGCGGGCGAGGCCTACGACTCGGTCAGCGCCTGCGCCCGCGAGGCCATGGGCCTGCCGGAGGTGCGGGTGGAGGCCGGCTTCCCGGCGGAGCTGCTCGCCGTACGCGGCGACCGGATCGCGGGCGTGCTGTCGCTGGCCTACAGCCGGATCGTGATCCACCGCGGGCGGGTGGTAGCCCGTACGAGTGCCGTACGGGAGTACTGCGACTCCGCGGTCGCGGTGGCGCTCGACCTGCCCCGGCAGGGCCGTACGGAGCCCGGTCCCTGAAACTCGCCGTGCGTTCGCGGGCGGGCGCGGCCGGCTCGTCGTACGGTCGGGACATGCGCATCGTCATCGCGGGTGGACACGGTCAGATCGCGCTGCGGCTGGAGCGCCTGCTCGCCGCGCGCGGGTACGAGGTCGCGGGCATCATCCGCGATCCGGCACAGGGCGACGACCTCAGGGAGGCGGGCGCCGAGCCGGTGCTCTGCGACCTGGAGTCGGCCTCGGTGGAGCACGTGGCGGGGATCCTGCACGGCGCGGACGTTGCCGTGTTCGCCGCCGGCGCGGGGCCGGGCAGCGGCATCGAGCGCAAGTTCACCGTGGACCGGGGCGCGGCGGTGCTGCTCGCCGACGCGGCCGAACGGGCCCAGGTGCGCCGGTTCCTGATCGTGTCGTCGATGGGCGCGGACGCGCACCACGAGGGTGACGAGGTCTTCGACGCCTATCTGCGGGCCAAGGGCGAGGCGGACGACTACGTACGGACCCGGCTGGGCCTGGAGTGGACGATCCTGCGCCCCGGCACGCTGGTCAACGACCCCGGGACGGGACGGGTCCGGCTGGAGGCGCGGACGGGCCCCGGGACCGTCCCGCGCGACGACGTGGCGGCGGTGCTGGCCGAGCTGATCGAGACCCCGGCGACGGCGGGCCTGACGCTGGAGCTGATCTCCGGTTCGAAGCCGATCCCGGTGGCCGTCAAGGACGTGGCGGGCAACTGACGGACCCATCCGGACGGGGTGGTTCGCGAGGGGGCCGGACGGGACGGTCCGGAACGGAAGGGCCGGACGGGACGGTGCGGACGGTGCTTCAGGCGGCGCCTCAGAACCCGGCGTTGACCTTGTCGTCGGACCGCCCGACCGAATCCTGCTGGTACTGGTCCTCGTAGGCCTGCCGGATCCGCTCGATGCGCGTGCTGCGCTCGTCCGCCTCCTTCTCCGGGTACAGCAGGACCACTTCGTACGAGGTCTCGCGGACGACCTTGCCGTCCTGGCCGCGCCACTGGCCGTACCCGTCGTGGAGGGTCAGCCCCTCGGGGAAGGCCGGCGTGATCTCCCGGTCCAGGAACCGCATGAACTCCCGCTCCTCGATGGGCCCGCGGCCGTCGGGGCGTGCGGTGCCGAAGTACAGCCGGGTCTCCTGGTAGGGCTCCCCCACGTCCGTGTGCAGGGCCGCTCCCATGAGAGCCGGAATGCCCGCGCCGAGCAGGGCGGCGAGCACTCCGCCGCCGACCTTCCCCCGTGTGTCAGATGTCCATTTCACCCCCGGTGAACGAACAGGAGCCCGAGACGATGCGGGCGACGGCGAGAAGCCCACCCGGCCCGGGTCCTCAGGCGCGGAACGGGCTTCTGCCAGGCGGAACGACGAGCGGGTGTCCTGACCGCGGGAGCCGGAGCATGGGGAATGCGGGTCCGGAGCGAACGGGCGACCGCCATTCGAATGCAATCTCAGAGCGTCCGAACCAGGGTGCGGGAGATGACCCGGCGCGAGCGATACCACTCGTACGTCTTGCCGGGCTCCATGATCAGTTTCCCCTCCTCTCCACGTGCAGGGAGAGGAGCAGGAGGGCTGCCCGGCTTGTAACCGAGAGGAAGGGCTTCGATGAAGAATCGTCTCGTACTCGCTGGATGTGCCGTGGTGGCGAGCGTGGGCATGTGCATGGCGGCTTCGCCGGCCATGGCGCAGGCGCCGACCAAGGCGACCATCGCCTGCGGCGATGTGGCCGCACTCATCACCGCCGTGGAGCAGGCGAATACGAACGGCGGCACGATCAACCTGGCCAAGGATTGTGCCTATCGCTTCGACATCGACTACGGCACCAGCTCGGGTAACGCCCTGCCGCCCATCACCGGGAACGTCGCGATCGTCGGCCACAACTCGACCCTGATCCGCTCCGTGAGCGGCGGCAGCCCGCTCTTCCGCATGCTCTCGGTGGAAGAGGGCGGCACCCTCACCCTCAAGGGCATCACCGTGACCGGCGGCCGCACCGACGGGAACGGCGCCGGCATCGACAACGCGGGCACCCTGCGCCTGGAGGACAGCAAGGTCGCCGGCAACCAGGCGGGCGGGGTCGGCGGAGGCATCGCCAACGAGGGCGGCGACGTCACCCTCGTCGACACCGAGATCCTGACCAACGTGGCGACGTCCGCCTCGGACGACGCGGGTGACGGCGGCGGCCTCAGCAACAGCGAGACCGGCACCCTCACGCTCCTGAAGAGCACCGTCGCGGGCAACACCGCAGACGAGGACGGCGGCGGCATCCAGAACGAGGGCACGCTGACCGTCGAGCACGGCCTCCTCACGAACAACGAGGCGCGCGACGGCAGCGGCGGCGCCATCAACAACCTCGGCTCCGCGAAGATCAAGCACACGAAGCTCATCGAGAACTGGGCCGGTCTCAACGGTGGCGCCATCAACAACGCCGCGGGCGCGACCCTGGAGATCGAGCAGTCCACCCTCGCCAACAACAAGGCGGGCAACGACGGCGGCGCCCTCAACAACGCGGGCACCGCGACGCTGAGGAAGACGAAGGTCGAGTCGAACTCGGCCGGGCACGACGGCGGAGGCATCAACAACGCGGAGGAGGCGGGCGGCGCCGCCACCCAGCTGACCCTGGAGCACTCGACGGTGGCGGAGAACCGCGCCGCGGGCGTCGGCGGCGGCATCAACAACCAGGCCGGCGCGGTCGTGACCCTCAGGGAGAGCAAGATCATCAAGAACCTGCCCGCGAACTGTGCCGGCACGGTCGCCGGCTGCTCCTGAGGCTCCCGCCACGGCGCTGAGGCCGGCCCGGCCGTAGCCCCGCGCTCCGGCATTGACGAAGAAGCCCCCCTGGCCTGCGTTTCCGCAGATCAGAGGGGCTTCTTTCGCGTGGCGGCGCCAGGGTTCGAACCTGGGTAGGCTGAGCCGGCAGATTTACAGTCTGCTCCCTTTGGCCACTCGGGCACACCGCCAAGATTTGCTGCCATTTTTTCCGCCCTGCGGCGGCGCTCCCTGGCAACGACGTAAACGATACCTGATGACCGGGGGTGCTTCGCCACCGGATTGATCAGCGATGCGGGCGGGCGCGGTGGCTAGGCTTTGCCGAGCGGGCCGGGGATGTCCGGCCGCGCCCTCCGGGGTGATCAAACCGACTTCAAGGAGCCACAGCACATGGCCGACTCCAGTTTCGACATCGTCTCGAAGGTCGAGCGGCAGGAGGTCGACAACGCCCTCAACCAGGCCGCCAAGGAGCTCTCGCAGCGCTACGACTTCAAGGGCACCGGTGCCACGATCGCCTGGTCCGGCGAGAAGATCCTGATGGAGGCGAACTCCGAGGAGCGCGTGAAGGCCGTCCTCGACGTCTTCGAGACCAAGCTGGTCAAGCGTGGGATCTCGCTCAAGGCGCTGGACGCCGGCGAGCCCCAGCTGTCCGGCAAGGAGTACAAGATCTTCGCCACGATCGAGGAGGGCATCTCCCAGGAGAACGCCAAGAAGGTCGCGAAGATCATCCGGGACGAGGGTCCCAAGGGCGTCAAGGCCCAGGTCCAGGGCGAGGAGCTGCGCGTCAGCTCCAAGAGCCGTGACGACCTGCAGGAGGTCCAGGCGCTGCTCAAGGGCAAGGACCTGGACTTCGCGATCCAGTTCGTGAACTACCGCTGACCCAGGTCCGAGACCTGCCACCACGCCGGCCCGGCGGTCCTCACCGACCGCCGGGCCGCGGCGTGTGTCGGGGGTGCGGAGGTGTGTGCGGGGCGTGTGCGGCGCACGCGCCACCGCGGCCTCCTGTGGGTACTTGGGCGGCGGGGAGTGCGCCCACCAGGCTGAGAACACCCATCACCTCGCGGCAGGGGGTTCTCGCATGTCTGGGGCCGGCACGTTTCGCGCAGACTTCGGGGCGTCCGTCGTCGTCGCGCTGGTCGCGTTGCCGCTGTGCGTGGGGGTGGCGGTCGCCTCCGGGGTGCCGGCCGAGCTGGGGATCGTCACCGGGGTGATCGGCGGCCTGGTCACGGGGTGGTTCCGCGCGAGCTCGCTCCAGGTGAGCGGACCGGCGGCCGGGCTCACCGTGCTCGTCTACGAGGCGGTGCAGACCCACGGACTGCCCGCGCTCGGGGTGCTGGTGCTGGCCGCGGGGGTGGTGCAGCTGGGCATGGGGGTGCTGCGGCTCGGGCGGTGGTTCCGGGCGATCTCGGTGGCCGTCGTCCACGGGATGCTGGCGGGAATCGGGCTGGTCCTCATCTCCGGGCAGTTGTACGCCCTGGGCAGCGTGGAGGCGCCGGGTCACACGCTGGCGAAGCTGGCCGGGGTGCACGAGCTCGGGGCGCAGGCCGACTGGGCCGCCGTGCTGCTCGGGGTCGGGACGATCGCCGCCATGGTCGCCTGGCGCCGGATGCCCGCCCGGCTGCGGCTCGTGCCCGGAGCGCTCGTCGGGGTGGCCGCCGCCACCGCCGCGGCCGCCCTGCTGCGGCTGCCCGTCGAGAAGGTGCGGGTGACGGGGGTGCTCGCGGCCGTGTCCCCGCCCGCCTGGGGCGATTTCCATGTGCTGGCCTCCTTGGGGGCGGCCGGGACGGTGATCGCGCTGGCGCTGATCGCTTCCGCCGAGACGCTGTTCAGCGCCGCCGCCGTGGACCGCATGCACGACGGGCCGAGGACCGAGTACGACCGGGAGCTCATCGCCCAAGGCGTCGGGAACAGCGTGTGCGGGCTGCTCGGGGCGCTGCCGATGACCGCCGTGATCGTGCGCAGCGCCGCCAATGTGGAGGCCGGCGCGCGCACGCGGGCGGCCAGGGTGATGCACGGCGGCTGGCTGCTGCTCTTCGCCGTGGCGTTCCCGCAGGTCCTGGAGGTCGTGCCGCTCGCCGCGCTGGCCGGGGTGCTGCTGCACGCGGGCTGGAAGCTGCTGCCGGCCAAGGCGGTGGCGGCGCTGTGGCGTACGCACCGGGGCGAGGCGGTGGTGCTGCTGGCCACGGCCTGCGCGATCGTGGTCACCAACCTCTTCGAGGGGGTGCTGGTCGGGTTGGGGCTGGCCGTCGCCAAGGCGGCCTGGGAGACCTCCCACGTGCACATCGAGGAGGTGTGGGAGGACGAGGCGCTGTGCGTGCGGATCGTGGGGAACGCCAGCTTCCTGCGGCTGCCCAAACTGCTTGACGCACTGGACGCGTTGCCGCACGGCCAGCCGGTGCGGCTCGACCTGAGCGGGCTGCGCCACCTCGACCACGCCTGTCTGACCGCCCTGGAGGGCTGGGAGCGGATGCGGACGCCGCTCCCCGGCCGGGAGGGCGTCATCTAGCCGGGTTACCCTCCGCCCGTGGAACAGCTGAAACGCACTCTGGGCGTCTCCGACGCCGTCGTCGTCGGGCTCGGCGCGATGGTCGGCGCCGGCATTTTCGCGGCCCTCGCCCCCGCGGCGGGGGCGGCGGGCGGTGCGCTGCTCGCCGCGCTCGCCCTGGCGGCCGTCGTGGCCTACTGCAACGCGCACTCCTCGGCGCGGCTCGCCGCCCGCTACCCGGCGTCGGGCGGCACGTACGTCTACGGGCGCGAGCGGCTCGGGCCCTTCTGGGGCCATCTGGCCGGCTGGGGGTTCGTGGTCGGCAAGACCGCCTCCTGCGCGGCGATGGCCCTCACCGTGGGCGCGTACGTCTGGCCCGGGCGGCAGCACGCCGTGGCCGTCGCGGCGGTGGTGGCGCTGACCGCCGCGAGCTACGGCGGTGTGCAGAAGTCCGCCCGGATCGCCCGGCTGATCGTGGCGGCGGTCTTGGCGGTGCTGGCCGGGGTGGTCGTGGTGTGTCTGACCTCGGGTGCGGCCGGGGCCGGGCGGCTGAGCGGCTCGGACTGGGACGCCGCCGGGCTGTTGCAGGGGGCCGGTCTGCTGTTCTTCGCCTTCGCGGGCTACGCCCGGATCACGACCCTGGGTGAGGAGGTGCGCGACCCGGAGCGGACGATCCCCCGGGCGGTGCCGCTCGCGCTGGGGATCGCGCTGGTGGTGTACGCGGCGGTGGCGGTGGCGGCGCTGTCGGTGCTCGGTGCCGACGGGCTGGCCCGGTCGGCGGCCCCGCTCGCCGACGCGGTCCGGGCGGCCGGCCACCCGGAACTGACCCCGGTGGTCCGGGTGGGCGCGGCCCTGGCCGCGCTGGGCTCGCTGCTGGCCCTCGTGCTCGGGGTTTCGCGGACCGCGCTGGCGATGGCCCGGGACGGTCATCTCCCGCGCGCGCTGGCCGCCGTACATCCCCGGCATCAGGTGCCGCACCATGCGGAGCTGGCAGTGGGTGCGGTCGTGGCGGTGCTCGCGGCCACCGCCGATCTGCGGGGCGCGATCGGTTTCTCCTCCTTCGGGGTGCTCGTCTACTACGCGATCGCGAACGCCTCCGCTTGGACTCTCGATTCAGGTGTCAAGGGGCGGGCCGTGGCAGCGGTCGGGCTGTCCGGCTGTGTGGTACTGGCGTGCGCGCTGCCCCTCGCGTCGGCGGTCGCGGGGGCGGCGGTGCTGGCGCTCGGCGCGCTGGCCTACGGGGTGCGGAGCCGGTTCAGATCCGCGATCTGAACTCGGTCCAGGGCTCCAGCTCCAGGTCGCGGTCCTCCCCCAGGCCCGACTCCTCGCAGAACCAGGCGGTGCCGTCGAGCCAGCCGCGCAGCCACCCGGCCAGGCTCGGGGTATCGACGGACCAGGCGAGGTCCGGCTCCCCCAGGCTGGGGTCGAACAGCAGGACTTGGGCGGTCTCGGAGCGGCAGTCCACGCAGGCGTACGTGGTACAGCCGAAGTCGGCTATCGGCAGCACGCCCTCGGGCCAGCGCCAGCCGGAAGCGCGGTACGCCTCGTAGCTCCGGACGGCCTGGCTCAGCGACAGCAGTCCGCATTCGGGGCCGAACCCGCCGTCGCCGACGCGGGTGTACAGCGCGGTGAGCAGCGCCGGCAGGGCGAAGCCCAGTATGCCCTCGGCCCGGGCGATCTCCCCGCTGGTCAACGGCGCCGGCAGGGGCCGTCCGTGCCCGTGCGCGGAGTTGCGTACGCGGTCGGCGACTTGCTCCAGCAACTGCTCGGTCTCGTTCATGCGTTCATGGTGACGCACCCCACCGACAGGCCGCCCGCCCTGTGGATAACCCGGTCAGCGGGAGGCGAACGGGGCGTCCGTCGGGACGATTTCGCGGCCCAGGGGGAGCAGGGAGAGCGGGACCATCTTGAAGTTGGCGATGCCGAAGGGGATGCCGATCAGGGTGATGCAGAGGGCGATGCCCGTGACGATGTGGCTCAGGGCCAGCCACCAGCCGGCCAGGACCAGCCACAGGACGTTGCCGATGCAGGAGCCGGCGCCGGCGTCGTGGCGCTCGACGGCGGTGTAGCCGAAGGGCCACAGGGCGTAGACGGCGATGCGGAAGGCGGCGATGCCGAAGGGGATGCCGATGATGGTGATGCAGAGCAGCACGCCTGCGAGCACGTACCCCAGGAACAGCCAGATGCCGCTCAGGATGAGCCAGATGACGTTCAGGACTGTCTTCATGGGCGGCGGCCTGCCATCTGTTCGAGCCGGGCGATGCGCTCGGCCATCGGAGGGTGTGTGGAGAACATCCTAGAAAGACCCTCACCTGGACGGAACGGGTTGGCGATCATCATGTGGCTCGCCGTCTCCAGCCGGGGCTCCGCCGGCAGCGGGAGCTGCTTGGTGCCCGCGTCCAGTTTGCGCAGGGCGCTGGCCAGGGCGAGCGGGTCCCCCGTGAGCTGGGCGCCGGATGCGTCGGCCTCGTACTCGCGCGAGCGGCTGATGGCCAGCTGGATCACGGAGGCGGCCAGTGGGCCCAGGATCATGATCAGCAGCATGCCGAGGAGGCCGGGGCCCTCGTCGTCGTTCGACCGACCGACCGGAATCAGCCAGGCGAAGTTCACCAGGAACATGATCACCGAGGCGAGGGCGCCGGCGACCGACGAGATCAGGATGTCGCGGTTGTAGACGTGGCTGAGCTCGTGGCCGATGACCCCGCGCAGCTCGCGTTCGTCGAGGATGCGCAGGATGCCCTCGGTGCAGCAGACCGCGGCGTTGCGCGGGTTGCGGCCGGTGGCGAAGGCGTTGGGGGCCTCGGTGGGTGAGATGTAGAGGCGTGGCATGGGCTGGCGCGCGGACGTGGAGAGCTCGCGCACCATGCGGTAGAGCTGGGGTGCTTCGAACTCGCTGACGGGGCGGGCGCGCATCGCGCGTAGAGCCAGCTTGTCGCTGTTCCAGTACGCGTAGGCGTTCGTCCCCAGGGCGATGACGACGGCGACGATCAAGCCGGTCCGTCCGAAGAAGCTTCCGATGAGGATGATGAGTGCGGACAGCCCGCCGAGGAGTACGGCGGTCTTGAGCCCGTTGTGCCGGCGGTGCACGGTACGCCCTCCAAATGGTGCGGCAGGGGGAGCCCCGTCATGGGTCTGAGGGTCTACGGTCCAGTGGACCCTCCCTTCCTGGTCAACGCGAGGTGAGGGCGTCTGGTTCCCAGGGCGCACGGGGGCGGCCGCCCGCCGCCGCCCCCTCCCGGGGGGCGGCGGGCCGGCGGCGGGCCTTGCTCCGTACGGGTGAGGGGCGGGTTCGGCGGCGTGCGGCTACTGCGCGAAGAGGCTGCCCGACGCGACGCGCAGGACGAGCTGCGGGGCGCCGGAGAGCACGACGGCGGTGATCGCGGTGACGATGATGGCCGCCGTCACCGGCCAGGGGGCCTTCGTACGGGTCCGCGCGCCCTCGACGGCCTCGGCGGCCTCGGCGCCCTCCGGCCCGCGGAAGAGCAGCGCGGTCCACCGCAGGTAGTAGTAGAGGGCGATGACGACGTTGACCGCCATGACCACGGCGAGCCAGCCCAGGCCCGCGTCGACCGCGGACCGGAAGACGGTGACCTTGGCGAAGAGCCCGATGATGCCCGGCGGCAGGCCCGCCAGGCAGAGCAGGAAGAAGGCCAGCGAGAGGGCTGCCAGCGGGCGCTCGGCGTACAGGCCCCGGTAGTCGCTGATCCGGTGGAGGGGCTTCGTACGGGCGACGAGGGCGGCCACGGCGAAGGCGCCGAGGTTCACGGCGGCGTACATGAGGGCGTAGGCGACGGTGGAGCCGATCTGGTCACGGCCGGAGTACGCGGCCGCGGCGATCGGGACCAGCAGGTAGCCGGCCTGGCCGACCGAGGACCAGGCGAGCAGCCGTACGGCGCTGTTCGGGCGGTCGGCGGTCTGGCGCAGCGCGCCGGCGTTGCCCACGGTCATGGTGAGCGCGGCCAGGACGGCGAGGGCCGGGCCCCAGATCTCGGAATACGCCGGGAAGGCGATCACGGTGACGAGGATGAGGCCGGTGAAGCCGACGGCCTTGCCGATCACCGAGAGGTAGCCGGCGATGGGCAGGGGGGCGCCGACGTAGGTGTCGGGGACCCAGAAGTGGAAGGGGACGGCCGCGGTCTTGAAGGCGAAGCCGACGAGGGTGAGCGCGACGCCGGCCATGGCGAGGGTGTCGAGCTGCCCGGGGACGTCTTCGAGGCGGTCGGCGACCTGGGTGAGGTGCAGGGAGCCGGTGGCGGCGTAGACGAAGCTGACGCCCATCAGCGACACGGCGGTCGCGGTGACGGAGGAGAGGAAGAACTTGAGGGCGGCCTCGGAGGAGAGCCGGTCGCCGCGGCGCATGCCGACGAGGGCGAAGGCCGGCAGCGAGGCGACTTCGAGGGCGACGATCAGGGTGGCGAGGTCGCGGGAGGCGGGCAGCAGGGCCGCGCCCGCGGCGGAGGAGAGCAGCAGGAACCAGTACTCGCCGGCGGGCATGCGGGTGTCGCGGACGGCGGTGACCGACAGCAGTGCGGTGACCAGGGCTCCGACCAGCACCAGGAACTGCATGACGAGCGTGAAGTGGTCGGCGACGTAGCTGCACGCCTGCGGGTCACCGGTGAGGCAGAAGGTGGTGCGGTCGCCGGCGCGCAGCGGCAGCAGGGTGGCGGTCGCGGCGGCCAAGCCGGCGACCGAGATCCAGCCGAGGACCGGCTTGCCGCGCTCGGGCACGAAGAGGTCGGCGACGAGGACGAGCAGGCCGACGGCGGCGGTGATCACCACCGGGGCGATGGCGAGCCAGTCGACGGACTGGACCAGGCTGGGGGTCTCGGCGGCGAAGACCGTCAGGGCCGTCATGAGTTGCCTCCTGCGAGGAGCTTCTGGACGGCCGGGTCGGTGAGGCCGAGGAGGACCGCGGGCCACAGGCCGGCGAGGACGGTGAGGGCGACGAGGGGCGTCCAGGCGGCGAACTCGTACCGCTGGATGTCCGCGACGGCGAGCTCGGGGCCGACCTTGGGGTCTCCCATGCAGACGCGTCGTACGACGATCAGCAGGTAGGCGGCGGTGAGCAGGGTGCCGAACGCCCCGACGGCCATGTAGGTGAGGAAGGCGGGGCGGGAGAGGCCCTCGGCGGGGTCGAAGGCGCCGAAGAGGGCCAGCATCTCGCCCCAGAACCCGGCCAGGCCCGGCAGGCCGAGGGAGGCGACGGCGGCGAAGGCGAGGAAGGCGCCCATGCGGGGGGCGCGGCCGTAGAGGGCGGCGCCGGTGGCCCCGGCGAGGGTGTCGAGGTCGGCGGTGCCGTAGCGGTCCTTGAGGGCGCCGACCAGGAAGAAGAGGAGGCCGGTGATCAGGCCGTGGGCGATGTTGGCGAAGAGGGCGCCGTTGACTCCGGTGGGGGTCATGGACGCGATGCCGAGGAGGACGAAGCCCATGTGGCCGACGGAGGAGTACGCGATGAGGCGCTTGAGGTCGCCCTTGTTCCCCTTGCGGGCCAGCGCGAGGCAGGCGAGCGATCCGTAGACGATGCCGACGGCGGCGAAGGCGCCCAGGTAGGGGGCGAAGGTGGCCATGCCGTCGGGGGTGACGGGGAGCAGGATGCGGACGAACCCGTACGTGCCCATCTTGAGCAGGACGCCGGCCAGCAGGACGGAGCCGACGGTGGGGGCGGCGGTGTGCGCGTCCGGCAGCCAGCTGTGCAGCGGCCACATCGGGGTCTTCACGGCGAGGCCGATGCCGATGGCGAGGACGGCCAGCAGCTGGGTGGTGTGGGTGAGTTCGCGGCCGTTGTCAGTGGCCAGTGCCACCATGTCGAATGTGCCGCTCTGCAGTCCGATCAGCAGCAGACCGAGCAGCATGACCACGGAGCCGAGGAGGGTGTAGAGGATGAACTTCCAGGCGGCGGCCTGCCGCTGAGCACCGCCCCAGCGGGCGATGAGGAAGTACATCGGGATGAGGACCATCTCGAAGGCGAGGAAGAAGAGCAGCAGGTCGAGGACGGCGAAGGTCGCGAGGGTGCCGGACTCGAGGACGAGGAGCAGCGCGACGAAGGCCTTCGGGGAGGGGCCCGCGGGGAGCTTGAAATAGCTGTAGAGCGCGCAGAGGAAGAAGAGCAGCGCGGTCATCAGGAGGAGGGGGAGCGAAATGCCGTCGACACCGAGGTGGATCCGGACGTCGAGCGCCGGGATCCAGCTGATGTCCGTCGTCGCCTGGAAGCGGGACGGCGTGTCGTGGTCGAAGCCCAGGGTGAGGGCGATCGCCGCAGCGAGGATCACGCCGGTCACGGTCACGCCGTGGCGGAGCACGGCCTGTTCGGGGCTGCGGCCCTTGAGGCCGGGCGGGGCCGGCAGGAGCGCGGCGACGGCGCCGAGGAGCGGTGCGGCCACGATGAACGCCAGAAGGAACTGCATCACGGACGGGCTGATATCAATCACGGCTGACTCACGGCTCACGATCCGGCGTTGACGTTGGCGAGGACGGCGGTGGCGATCGCCAGGACCACGGCGCCGGCGAGCAGGGCGCTCAGGTAGCTCTGCACGTTGCCGGTCTGGGCGCGGCGTACGAGGCTGCCGAGCAGCCGGGGGCCGGTGCCCGCGCCGCGGACGTACGTGTCCACGACCTCGCGGTCGAGGAAGCGGACGAGGCTTGCCGCCGCCCGGACGGGGCGGACGAAGAGCCGGTCGTAGACGGCGTCGAGGTGGAAGCCGTCGGCGGCGTGGCGGTGCAGCGGGCCGAGGAGCGCGCGTCCGGGGTCGGGGGCGGGGCCGGCCGGGACGGCGGGGTGGTCGTGGGTCACCTCGGCGACCTCGGGGGTCTCGGCCGCGGACTCGGCGGCGGCGGTGGCCGCGGATGCGGCGGCGGCCACGGCGGCGGGCTGCGGGGCGCCCGCTCCGATGCCGGGGACGGCAGCGGTGACGGCTCCGGGGACCGCTCCGGCGGTGGCGGGGGTCGTGGCCGTGCGGGCCGCGGCGCGCTGCCAGAGGGCGTAGGTGAGCATCACGCCGATGACCGCGGCGCCCGTGCCGAGGACCGAGGTGACCAGGGTCGGGGTGAGCTGTGCGCCGTCGAACCAGTCGGCGATGGGGTCCGCGGCGAGGCCGAAGCCGACCGACGGGATCGCGAGCAGCCACAGCACGCCGGTCATGGCGATGGGCTCCTTGCCGTGGTCGGGGGCGGCTGCGCCCCGGCCCCGGAAGGCCATCAGCCACAGCCGGGTGGCGTAGGCGGCGGTGAGCAGGGCGGTCAGCACGCCGGCGACGAGCACGAGCCAGCCGGCGCTGCTCGGGGCGAGGTCCGAGTGGCCGGTGGCGGTCTGCTCGGCGGCGACGAGGACGGCTTCCTTGGAGAAGAAGCCGGCGAAGGGCGGGATCGCGGCGAGCGCGAGCAGCGCGATCGTCATCGTCCAGAAGGCGTCGGGGATGCGCTTGGCCAGGCCGTCCATCCGGGACATGGCGGCGAGGGAGTTCGTACCGGCGGCGTGGATGATCACGCCCGCACCGAGGAAGAGGAGCGCCTTGAAGACGCCGTGGGACAGGAGGTGGAAGACGGCGGCGCCACGGTCGCCGACGGCCAGGGCGCCGGTCATGTAGCCGAGCTGGCCGATCGTGGAGTAGGCGAGCACCCGCTTGATGTCGTCCTGGGCGAGGGCGGCGAGGGCGGATCCGACCATCGTGACGGCCGCCATGACGGCCATCACCACCAGTGCGGCGCGGGAGGCCGCGAAGACGGGGAGGAGACGCGCGATGAAGTAGACACCGGCGGCGACCATCGTCGCGGCGTGGATCAGCGCGGAGACCGGGGTGGGGCCCGCCATGGCGTCGGGGAGCCAGGTGTGCAGCGGGAACTGCGCGGACTTGCCCGCGACTCCGGCGAGCAGGAGCAGCGCGATCAGCGTCGGGTGGTCGAGGCCGCCGGCGGCGACGGTGCTCAGGATCTTCGTGATCCGGAAGGAGCCGGCGTCGGCGGCGAGCGCGAACAGGCCGATCAGGAAGGGGACGTCGCCGAGCTTGGTGACGAGGAAGGCCTTCAGGGAGGCGGAGCGGGCCGCCTCGGTCTCCCAGTAGTGGCCCACCAGGAAGTACGAGCAGATGCCCATGACCTCCCAGCCGACCAGCAACACCATCAGGTCGCCGGAGTAGACGACGAGCAGCATCGCGGAGGTGAACAGTGAGACGAGAGCGGCATACGACGGGTAGCGCGGGTCCTCACGGAGGTACGCCGTCGAGTAGAGCTGTACGCACGTGGCGACGAGGCCGACCAGGACGGCGACCAGCACGGCGAAGCCGTCCAGGTAGAGCGAGAGGTCGATCGGCACCGAGCCGGTCGGGGTCAGCTCGGTCGCCGTGCTGATCGCCGGGCCTCCGCCCTGGCGGACGGCGACGGTCACGGCCAGTGCGGCGGCGCCGAGCGTCGGCAGGATCGCGAGCGGCCGGACGAAGCCGGGCGCGGTGCGGCCGAAGAGCAGTCCCGCCACCGCGCCCAGGAAGGGGAGCAGCGGGACGAGGACGGCGAGGGTCGTGGTGCTCACGCGGTGACCTCGCTCCGGGTGTTCGGGGTGGTCGGGGTGTTCGTGGAGGCCTGTGCGGGCTCGTGGCCTTCGGCGGTGTCGCGCAGCCGGTCGACGTCCGAGGTGCCGCGGTTGCGGTACACCATCAGCACGATCGCGAGGCCGATGCCGATCTCGGCGGCGGCGATGGCGATGGTGAAGAGGGTGAGGGCCTGGCCGGCGTGCAGGGCGTCGCGGAGCCAGACGTCGAAGGCCACCAGGTTGAGGTTGACGGCGTTGAGCATAAGCTCGACGGACATCAGGACCAGGATGGCGTTGCGGCGGGCGAGTACGCCGTACAGGCCCGTGCAGAAGAGGAGCGCCGCGAGGACCGCGGGGTAGGCGAGGTGCATCAGCGCTGCCCCTTGTCACTGGCGACGCCGTCTTCGGCGGGACTGTTCCTGCGGGACAGCACGATGGCGCCGATCAGGGCCGCGAGGAGGAGGACGGAGAGCGCCTCGAAGGGCAGCACCCAGTGCTGGAAGAGGATCTCGCCGGAGACCTTCGTCGAGCCCTGGACCGGCCCGTCGAGGTCGATCCAGGTCGTGCGGAAGGCGTCGACGACGACCCAGACCAGTGCCACGGCGGCGACGGCGGCGACGCCGAGCGCGATCCACCGGTTGCCGGAATCCGCGTCCGGGGAGCGGCCGATGGGTGCCTTGGTGAGCATCAGCCCGAAGAGGAGGAGGACGACCACGGATCCGAGGTAGATGAGGACCTGGACCCAGGCGATGAACTCGGCGGTCAGCAGCAGGTACTCGACGGCGATGCCGCCGAGTGCGACGACCAGCCAGAGGGCGGCGTGCACCAGCTGCCGGGTGGTGACCGTGACGAGGGCCGCGCCGAGGGTGGCGAGTCCGACGAGCACGAAGGCGATCTCGACGCCGGTCGGGGAGAGGAAACCGGGCCCGGTGGCGGCGGCTTGGGCCGCGGCCAGGGTGGCGGCGTGGGTCACGCGTCTCCCTCCGGGGTCGGGGTGGTCGGGGGTTCGGCTCCGCCGTCGGTCGCGGTGGCGGCTGCTGCCGCGGCTGCCGCGGCGGCGGCCGCCGCAGCTGCCGCTTCGGCCTTCTCCACTGCCTTGCGGGCGGCGGCGATCTCCTTGGGCTCCTCGGCGGCCGGGTCCAGCGCGGGCGGGGCCGGGACGGTCCACATCCACTCGCGGAGCTTGTCGCGCTCGTGGGTCAGCTCGTGGATGTCGGTCTCCGCGTATTCGAACTCCGGCGACCAGAAGAGGGCGTCGAAGGGGCACACCTCGATGCAGATGCCGCAGTACATGCAGAGGGAGAAGTCGATGGCGAAGCGGTCGAGGACGTTGCGGCTGCGCTCGCGGCCACCCGGGGTGGAGGCGGGGACCGTCTCCTTGTGGGAGTCGATGTAGATGCACCAGTCGGGGCACTCGCGGGCGCACAGCATGCAGACCGTGCAGTTCTCCTCGAACAGGCCGATGACCCCGCGGGAGCGGGGCGGGAGTTCGGGCTGGGCCTCGGGGTACTGGGCCGTGTGCGAGCGCTTCGTCATCGTGCGCAGTGTGACGGCCAGGCCCTTGGCGAGGCCGGATCCGGGGATGGGCATCAGTTCATCGCCACCTTCACGATGCCGGTGAGCGCGATCTGGGCGAGCGCGAGCGGGATGAGTACGGTCCAGGCGAGCTTCTGGAGCTGGTCCTCGCGCAGGCGCGGGTAGCTCACGCGGAGCCAGATCACGACGAAGGCGAGGACCGCGGTCTTGAGGAGGGTCCAGACCCAGCCGAGTCCGTCGGCGCCGAAGGGGCCCTGCCAGCCGCCGAGGAAGAGGACGGTGGTGAGGGCGCAGAGGACGACGATGCCGGCGTACTCGGCGAGGAGGAACAGCGCGAAGCGGAGGCCGGTGTACTCGGTGTACGCGCCGAAGATGATCTCGGAGTCGGCGACGGGCATGTCGAAGGGGGGCCGCTGCAGTTCGGCGAGGCCGGCGGTGAAGAAGACGAGCGCGCCGACGATCTGCCAGGGCAGCCACCACCACGCGAAGCTCTCCACGATGCCGGGGAGGGAGACCGTCCCGGCCGCCATCGCCACCGAGGCGGCGGCGAGCAGCATGGGGAGCTCGTAGGCGAGCAGCTGGGCGGCGGTGCGCAGGCCGCCGAGCAGGGAGAACTTGTTGGCGGAGGCCCAGCCGGCCATGAGGGAGCCGAGCACTCCGACGCCCATGACGGCGAGTACGAAGAACAGACCCGCGTCGATGACCTGGCCGACGGCGCCCTCGCCCGGGCCGATGGGGATGGCGAGGAGGACGAGGAGGTACGGCAGCAGGGCGACGGCCGGGGCCAGCTGGAAGATCCGACGGTCGGCGTTGGCCGGGACGATGTCTTCCTTCTGCGCGAACTTCACGCCGTCGGCGACGAGCTGGGCCCAGCCGTGGAAGCCGCCGGCGTACATGGGGCCGAGGCGGCCCTGCATGTGGGCCATCACCTTGTGCTCGGTCTGCCCGACGACGAGCGGGAGCACCAGGAAGACGGCGAAGACGACGATCAGCCGCAGGGCGACGTCGAGGACGTCGTTCACGCGTCGCCTCCGTTGTCGGTGGTGGGGTGGGTACGGGGGGTACGGGGGGCCTCTGCCTCCGGCGGGGTCGGCGGGGTCTCGGCCTGCGGCTCGGTGGGCTCGGGCTTCGCCGTGTCGGCGTCTGCCTCTGCCTCCGGCGGGGTCGGCGGGGTCTCGGCCTGCGGCTCGGTGGGCTCCGGCTTCGCCGTGTCGGCCTGCGGCCGGGTCGCCTCCGGCTCGGGCTTCGCCGCCCCTGCGTCTGCCTCCGGCGCGGGGGGCGGGGTCTCGGTCTGCCGAACCGTGGGCTCAGGCTTTGCCGCGCCTGCGTCTGCCTGCGGCGTTTCGGGCCGGGGCTCGGTCGGTTCGGGCTTCGCTGTGGCTGCGGTCGGCTGCGCCGGGGCTGTCGGGTTGTCGAAGGCGGGCTTCGGGTCGTGCCAGGGGGCGTCCGAGCTGCGGGGCGCGACCCGGCGGGACGCGTCCGGGGTCTGGCTCGCGGAGCCCTCCGTCGCCGAGGGGGTACGGCGTGCCTCGGGCGTCGGGGGCTGGCTCGCGGAACCGTCGCTCGCGCTGCGGGTGCGGCGGGGCGGGCGGGCCGGGGCTTCGGTGGCCGGGGGTGTCGGGGTGTCCGCCGGCTTCGCGGGCGCCTGGCTTGCCGAGCCCTCCGCCACCGAGCGGGTGCGGCGGGGCGGGCGGGCCTCGACTGCCGGGGGCGTCGGGGTGTCCGCCGGCTTCGCGGGCGCCTGGCTTGCCGAGCCCTCCGCCACCGAGCGGGTGCGGCGGGGCGGGGCTTCGGTGGCCGGGGGTGTCGGGGTGTCCGCCGGCTCCGCGGGCGCCTGGCTTGCCGAGCCCTCCGCCACCGAGCGGGTGCGGCGGGGCGGGCGGGCTTCGGCTGCCGCGGGCTGGGTGGCCGAGCCTTCGGCGACCGAGCGGGTGCGGCGGACCGGGGCGCCCTCGCGCGGGGTGCGGGCGGCGGCGCCCGCCGCGCCGGCGGCGCGCGGGGTGCGGGCCGGGCGGGCGGGGGCCGGCGGGAGCTGTCCCTTCATCGGGCCCCAGTCGTTGGGGTCCGGGACGCCCGGCGGAAGCATCTGGCGGCGCTTCGGCGCGTCCGGATCGTGGGCCTCGCCCGGTTCCTTGGCGCCGGGCCAGGCCTTGGCGACGCGCGCGGCCAGGACGAAGTCCTTGCGCAGCGGGTGCCCTTCGAAGTTTTCCGGGAGGAGGAGGTGGACGAGGTGCGGGTGGTCGGTGAAGACGACCCCGAACATCTCGTACGTCTCGCGCTCGTGCCATTCCGCTCCCGCGTAGACGGCGATGGCCGACGGCAGGGAGGGGGCGCTGTGCGGGACGGTCGTGCGCAGCAGGAGGCGGCGTACGCGGTGGTTCTCCAGCGAGGCGACGTGCGCGCAGATCCGGAAGCCGGTGCCGGGCTCGTCGACCGCGCTCAGCCAGTCGAAGTACGTGCAGCCCAGCTTGTCGCGGGCGATTTCGAGGGCGGCGATCCAGCTGCCGACGGGCACGTCCACGGTGAGGACGTCGTACGAGAACTCGGCGACGGCCTCGGCTCCGAAGACCGTCGGCGCCGCGTCGGGGAGGGAGTCGTAGAGGTTCACGCACCGCTCCCGGGGGCCGGAGGGGCCGTGACCAGCCCGCTCGTGAGCTGGGAGACGGACGGCCCGGCGGCGTAGCGGTCGGCCAGCGACTCGCGGGCGATCTTCTCCTGGAGCTTGAGGATGCCCTGGAGGAGCGCCTCCGGGCGCGGCGGGCAGCCCGGGACGTAGACGTCGACGGGGATGATCTGGTCGACGCCCTTGGTGACCGAGTACGAGTCCCAGTACGGTCCGCCGCAGTTGGAGCAGGCGCCGAAGGAGATGACGTACTTCGGCTCCGGCATCTGCTCGTAGAGCCGCTTCACCGCCGGGGCCATCTTGTCCGTGACGGTGCCCGAGACGATCATGAGGTCGGCCTGGCGCGGTCCGGGGGCGAAGGGGATCACGCCGAGGCGGATGAAGTCGTGCCGGGCCATGGAGGCGGCGATGAACTCGATCGCGCAGCAGGCCAGACCGAAGTTGAAGACCCACAGGCTGTACCGGCGGCCCCAGTTCAGGACCACCTTCATGGGTTCCGGGGCGAGGCGGGAGAGGACTCCCAGGCGCTTGGGCTCCGGGAGCAGCTCCGGCTGAGGTGTCACGTCCATTCGAGGACGCCCTTCTTGTACGCATAGAGCAGGCCGACGGCCAGGAAGCCCAGGAAGATGAACATCTCCACCAGCGTCGTGGCGCCGTAACCGGCGGCGGCGAACACCGTCGCCCACGGGAACAGGAAGATCGAGTCGACGGCGAAGATGACGTAGAGGAACGCGTAGACGTAGTAGCGGACCTGGGTGTGCGCCCAGCCCTCGCCCACCGGGTCCACACCGCATTCGTACGTCAGCAGCTTCTCGTGGGTCGGGACCACGGGCCGCAGCAGACGGCCGGCGCCGAAGGCCACGGCCACGAAGAGCACACCGAGGGCGGCCAGCAGACCGACGACCGAATAACTCCGGAAGTAGTCCGCCGCGAGCACGGTTACGGTCGATACCGTTGGTTCGGGCACGTCCGTTCCTCGCTCCTCGGTCACTGTCGACGATCTGGTACGGACGGGAGTCTAGGGCCTGCCTCACACAGGGTGGGGTTATCCCCCGTTCACAGCACCCCGGACACCCCATGGCATCGGCGGGCCGCTCTTGACAGGCTGTGGCCCATGACCACGAGCCGTGCCCTCCCCGACAACGATCGGCCTCCTCCCGTGCGCGCCGCTTTCAGCGCCGTGACGTGGAAGGAGATCGCCCATCTGCTGACCAATCTGCCGTTGGCGATCGTCGGATTCGTTTACGCGGTTGTCATGGTTTCCGTCACTGGCGGTCTTTCCGTGACCGCGATCGGAATTCCCCTGCTCGCATGCGGTCTGTATCTGTCTCGGCAAATGGGACGGCTGGACCGGGCGCGCGCCCGCGTGCTGCTCGGCGTACGGGTGGACGAGCCGACCCCGATCCCCGGTCCGAAGCGGTCCGGCGGATTCTTCCCCTGGTTGTGGACGAGCATCAAGGACCCGGTCGGCTGGCGGACCGTGCTGTACCAGCTGATCCGGCTGCCGTGGGGGGTGCTCACCTTCACGGTAGCCCTGACCGGCCTGTTCGTGCTGTGGCCGGTGCTGCCGTACGTGGCGCGGCTGCTGACGAACGCGGACCGGGCGATGGTACGGGGGCTGCTGTCGCCCTCCGACGACCTGGAGCGGCGGATCGCGGAGCTGGAATCCGACCGCGGCGTGGTCGTCGACACCGCGGCGGCCGACCTGCGGCGCATCGAACGGGACCTGCACGACGGGGCGCAGGCGCGGCTGGTGGCGCTGGCGATGGGGCTGGGCCTGGCGAAGGAGAAGCTGCTGGAGGACCCGGAGGGCGCGGCCGCGATGGTCGACGAGGCCCACGGCGAGGTGAAGCTGGCGCTCCAGGAGCTGCGGGACCTCGCGCGAGGGATCCATCCGGCCGTGCTGACGGACCGGGGGCTGGACGCGGCGCTGTCTTCGGTGGCGGCGCGGTGCGTGGTGCCGGTGAAGGTGGCGGTCGACCTGCCGGAGGCGCGGCCGGCGGAGGCGATCGAGGGGATCGCGTACTTCGTGGTGTCCGAGCTGCTGCAGAACGTGAGCAAGCACGCGGGGCCGGGGGCGCGGGGCGCGAGCGTGGAGGTGTGGCGGGCGGGGGCGCGGCTGCTGATACGCGTGGCGGATGACGGGCGGGGCGGGGCGGGGGCCTCCGGCGGGGGGAGCGGGTTGGCGGGCTTGGCGGAGCGGTTGGATGCGGTGGACGGGGTGCTGGTGGTGGATTCGCCCGCGGGGGTCGGGACGACGGTGACGGCGGAGCTGCCGTGGCGTGACCGGGGGTAGCCCCCGGGCCCCCTTTTTGT
>NZ_JBIAJH010000065.1:0-21463 GCF_042871845.1 Streptomyces sp. NPDC005533
ACCCCCCAGGTCATCCGTTCGACAGAGGGGACACAGTCATACCGGGCCCGGAGGCCAGCGGCCCCATTGCAGGACCGCGAAAAAGATAACGGGGGCTACGCCAGCTCGCGCCGGAGCAGGGAGATCACCTCGGCGGCGTGCTCGTTGAGGTAGAAGTGGCCGCCGGGGAAGCGGTACAGGGAGAAGGGGCCGTCCGTGTGGTCGGCCCAGGCCGCGGCCTCCTCGGCGGTCACCTCGGGGTCGCTGTCCCCGGTGAGAACCGTGATCGGGGAGGTCAGGGCGGGGCCGGGGCGGTAGCGGTAGGTCTCGGCGGCCTTGTAGTCGCCGCGGATCGCCGGGAGCACCGAGCGCAGCAGGTCGTCGTCGGCCAGGACCGCCGGGTCCGTGCCGTTCATCCCCTTGATCCTGGCGAGCAGTTCGGCGTCGGGGGCGAGGTGGACCAACTGGTTCGCGCGCGGACGCGAGGGGGCCCGGCGCCCCGAGGCGAACAGCGCCACCGGTGCGGGATCGCCGGCCGCCTCCATCTGCCGCGCCACCTCGAAGGCGAGGGACGCGCCGAGGCTGTGCCCGAAGAGCGCCACCGGGCGGTCGCACCACGGCCGCAGCTCGGCGAAGACCCGGTCCGCGAGCTCGTGCAGATCGTCGACGCACCGCTCGTGGCGGCGGTCCTGGCGGCCCGGATACTGCACGGCCAGCACGTCGGCGTCCGGGGACAGGGCCCGCGAGACGGGGAAGTAGTAGCTCGCCGAGCCGCCCGCGTGCGGGAAGCAGAAGAGCCGTACGGGGGCGTCCTCGGCGGGGTGGAAGCGGCGCAGCCAGACGCTGGTCGCCGTCAGGGTCGAAGCGGGCAGGGTGGTACGGGTCATCGTCGGTCGGTGTCCTTTCGGGGGAGGCGGGAACGGCTCACGGGCGGTCACGGCAGGTCCGGCTCACGGGTCGGTCCAGGTGCCCGGCGGGCGCCAGCCGCGGGCGGGACCCCAGCCGGCCCGGGCCGGCCGCGCGGCCCCGGGGCCGGCTCCGGCCCCGGCCCCGGCCCCGGCGCCGCCGTCGCCCGGGCGCCGGGCGACGGCGAGCAGCGCGAGGAGGACCGCGGCCAGCTCGGTGCCGTCCGGTGCGCCGCGCACGATCTTCACGTGTGGTTCGGCCCGCTCGCTCATCGCGCTCAGAACGGCGGGTTGCCGTGCTTGCGTTCGGGCAGCGGCACGTGCTTCGCCCGCAGGACCTCCAGCGCGTCCGCCAGCACCTGCCGGGTGGCGGCCGGGTCGATGACGTCGTCGACGAGGCCGCGCTCGGCGGCGTAGTAGGGATGCATGAGTTCCTGCCGGTACTGCTTGACGCGCAGCGCGCGCGCCGCCTCCGGGTCGTCCGACGCGGCGATCTCCCGGCGGAAGACGACGTTCGCCGCGCCCTCGGCGCCCATGACGGCGATCTCGTTCGTGGGCCAGGCGAACGACAGGTCCGCGCCGATCGAGCGGGAGTCCATGACGATGTAGGCACCGCCGTACGCCTTGCGCAGGATCACCTGCACCCGGGGCACCGTGGCCGCGCAGTACGCGTACAGCAGTTTCGCGCCGTGCCGGATGACACCGCCGTGCTCCTGGCCGCTGCCCGGCAGGAAGCCCGGCACGTCCACCAGCGTCACCAGCGGAATGCTGAAGGCGTCACAGGTCTGCACGAACCGGGCGGCCTTCTCCGAGGCGTGGATGTCCAGCACCCCCGCGAGCGAGGCGGGCTGGTTGGCGACGATCCCCACCACGTGGCCGTCCAGCCGGGCCAGCCCGCAGATGATGTTGGTCGCCCAGTGGGCGTGGACCTCGAAGAGATCGCCGTCGTCGATGATCTCCTCGATCACCGCGCGCATGTCGTACGCACGCGCCGGATCGGCCGGCACCAGCTCGGACAGCGCCCCGGTCCGGCGGTCGGCCGGGTCGCCGGCCGCTACCGCCGGCGGCATCTCACGGTTGTTGGAGGGGAGCAGCGACAGCAGGTGCCGTACCTCCTCCAGGCACTCCTCCTCGGTGTCGTAGAGGAAGGCGCTCGCACCCGAGACCGAGGAGTGGACCTGCGCGCCGCCGAGATCGTCGTGGCTGATCCGCTCGCCCGTCACCGCCTGCACCACGTCGGGGCCGGTGATGTACATCTGCGCGATGTCGCGCACCATGAACACGTAGTCCGTCAGCGCGGGGGAGTACGCCGCCCCGCCGGCGCACGGCCCCAGCATCACGCTGATCTGCGGAATCACCCCGGACGCCGCCACGTTGCGGCGGAAGATGCCGCCGTACCCGGCGAGCGCGGTGACGCCCTCCTGGATCCGGGCCCCCGCGCCGTCGCTGAGCGACACCAGCGGCGCGCCGGCCGCGAGCGCGAGGTCCATCACCTTGTGGATCTTCTGCGCGTGGGCCTCGCCGAGCGAGCCGCCGAAGATCCGGAAGTCGTGCGCGTACACGAACACCCGGCGGCCCCCGACCTTGCCCCACCCGGTCACCACGCCGTCGGTGTGCGGTCTGCGGTCCTCCAGGCCGAAGCCGGTGGCCCGGTGCCGGCGCAACTGCTCGATCTCGCGGAAGGTGCCCGGATCGAAGAGCAGGTCGAGGCGCTCGCGCACGGTCAGCTTGCCGCGGGCGTGCTGCGCCTCGGAGGCACCCGCGGACGGGCCCAGCTCGGCGGACTCCTTGATCGCTCCTAATTCGGCCACTCGGACACCGACATCGGCAACTGTCATGCTCCACCCGTTTCCTCGGCCGTCGGGGCGCGCCGATGGCGGCCCAGGGCAGTGCCCGCCATTGAAGGCGGCCGGGGGCGCGCGGAGAACACCGATCACCCCCCTGACCGGGATAGGGGTGCCGTCCGCGGGTCTGCGGAGCGGGCGGCCGCCGGCGCCGGGGGCCGCGCGGCCGGCGGGCGCAAGCGCCCCTTAAGGACGTGCCCGCAGGATCCGGGGGAATCGAGGTCCGCCATTCCACGGGCCCGCTGACCCGAGGGGATGCCGCGGATGTCACCGTCACGCTTCGCCACCTTCACCGAACTCCTCCGGGTTCGGGCGGCTGAACTCGCCGACGAGGACGTACACGTCTTCCTCCGCGACACGGCGAGCGGGGTGGAGGCCGAGCACCTCACCTACGGCGAGCTGGACCGCGAGGGCAGACGGATCGGAGCCTGCCTGCGCGAACACGGGGCGACCGGGCAGCCGGTGCTGCTGGTCTACTCCTCCACCGTCGAGTTCCTCAAGGCGTTCGCCGGCTGCCTCTACGCCGGCGCCATCGCGGTCCCCGTACCCATGCCGGGCGAGGCCGGCCGCGACAAGCGGCTCAACCGCACCACCGCCGTGCTCAAGGACACCGCCGCGAAGGTGGTCCTCACCGAGACGGCCGCCGCCCCCGAGGTCGCGCTGTGGCTCGCCCGCAACGCCGGCCCCGACGCGCTGTGCGTGGTCAGCGACGTGCCCGGCATCGGCGACGCCGACGCCTTCCAGCCCGTGAGCGCCCGCCCCGACGACCTGGTGTTCCTCCAGTACACCTCGGGCTCCGTCTCCGAACCGCGCGGCGTGACCGTCTCGCACCGCAACCTCCTGGCGAACCAGGCCGCCCTGCAGAAGGTCCTCCGGACCACCCGCGAGGACGTCTTCGGCAGCTGGCTGCCCTACTTCCACGACATGGGACTGGTCGCCCACCTCCTGCACCCCGTGTGGCTCGGCGGCCACAGCGTCCAGGTCACCCCGCTGTCCTTCGTCAAGCGCCCGCTGCGCTGGCTCCAGGCCATCGACGAGTACGGCGTCACCGTCGGCGGCGGCCCCAACTTCTCCTACGACCTGTGCGTGCGCCGCGTCAAGGACGAGCAGATCGCGGCGCTCGACCTGTCCCGCTGGCGCCTCGCCCTCAACGGCGCCGAACCCGTACGCCCCGAGAGCCTCGACGAGTTCGCCGAACGGTTCGCCCCGGCCGGATTCCGCCCCGAGGCCCTCTACCCCTGCTACGGACTGGCCGAGGCGACCCTCGTCGTCTCCGGCGGGGTCCCCGGCACCCCCCACGTCCGCAGGGACTTCGACCGGACCGCCCTCCAGCGCGACCAGGTGCTCCGCGCCGGATCCGGACAGAACGTCAAGACCCTCATCGGCTGCGGCACCCCCGTCGACGTCGAGGTCCGCATCGTCGACCCGCTGACCCACCGCGAACTGCCGGCCGGCGCCGTCGGCGAGATCTGGCTGCGCGGCTACGGCGTGGCCCGCGGCTACTGGCGGCGGCCCACCGAGACCGCCCACACCTTCCTCGCCAGCCTCAACGGCGAGGAGAGCAACTTCCTGCGCACCGGCGACCTGGGCATGCTCGAAGAGGGCGAACTGTTCGTCACCGGGCGGCTCAAGGAAGTCGTCATCATCAACGGCCGCAACGTGTACCCGCAGGACGTCGAATGGGCCGCCCGGACCGTCAGCCCCGCGCTGACCTTCGGCGCCGGCGCCGCGTTCTCCGTGGACGCCGGCGGCGAGCAGCTCGTCCTCGTCCAGGAGGTGCGCGGGGCGGGCAGCGCCGAACTGCGCACCGTCGCCCAGCGGATGCAGGCCCTGATCGGCAAGGAGTTCGAGATCCCGGCCGGCAACGTGCTCCTGGTGCGCCCCGGCACCGTACGTCGCACGAGCAGCGGCAAGGTCCAGCGCACCCTGATGCGCAAGCTCTTCCTCGACGGGGTCCTGCGCGGCGAGTACGAGGTGCTGACCCCGGACGTGTACGCGCTGGCCCGCGCCGAGGACGTGCTGTTCGGGGAGGACCTGCTGCGGCCGGAAGGAGCCGACGGAGGAAGACGGTGGTGACGTCGCTCCTCGGCGACCAGGCAGTGGACCGGCAGCGCGAGAGCAGCGTCCGCGCCCGGGTGGCCGAGCTGGAGGAGCTGTTCGGCGACCCCTCGGACCCGGCCAACCCGGTCGGCTGGACCGCGCTGCTGGAGGCCGACCGGGCCGCGGTGCCCTTCGCGGCCGGCGAGGCGCTCCTCGACGGGTTCGGCATCACCGACGAGTACATCCCGCGCGCCCTCGGCGGGCGGCTCGACGGCATGGACACCCTGGTCAGGATCATGCGCCCGGTCTTCCGCCGGGACGTGGGCCTGGCCATGGGCCACGGCATGACCACCTTCATGGCGGCCTCCGACGTCTGGACCGCCGGGAACTCCCGGCAGCGGCACTGGCTCGCCGGGCTGCTGCGCGACGGCGGCAAGGCGGCCATCGCCCAGCACGAGACCGCCCACAGCAACGACTACGTGCGCAGCCAGGTCACCGCCCGCCGCCACGGCGACGGCTATCTGATCAGCGGCGGCAAGCCCATGGTCAACGACCTGGAACGGGCCGGGGCGCTGGTGCTGTTCTGCCGTACCGACCCGGCCCCCGGCAGCCGCAGCCACTCGGTGCTCCTCCTGGAACCCGGACAGCTGACGGACGCACGGGCCGCGGTGACGGCCCGCCGCACCCCCGTCGGGCTGCGCGGCTGCCGCTTCGCCGGGGTGGAGTTCGACGACTGTCCGGTGCCCGGGTCCGCCCTGCTCGGCCCGGAGGGCACCGGGATCACGACCGCACTGCGGTCCTTCCAGATCAGCCGGACCGTGATCGCCGCGACCGCCGTGGCGGCCCTCGACACCAGCCTGCGCACCGCCGTCCGCTTCGACCGGGAGCGCTCGGGCGGCTGGCAGGCGGGCGGCCGCGGTGACGGCGGCCGCACCGGCGCGGCGCTCACCAACGCCTTCGTCAACCTGCTGCTGTACGACGCCCTCGCCGTCGTCGCCACCCGGGCCCTGCACCTGCTGCCCGCCGAGACCAGCGTCTACTCGGCGGCGCTCAAGTACCTGCTGCCCCGCGTGCTCACCGAGACCATGTACGACCTGTCCATCGTGCTCGGCTCCGGCTTCTACACCCGCGAGGGCACCCTCGGCATCTTCCAGAAGCACGTCAGGGACGTACCGGTGCTCAGCCTCGGCCACGCCGGGACCGTCGCCTGCCAGGCCACCGTCATCCCGCAGATGCCGCGGCTGGCACGGGCCTCCTGGTTCGTCGAGGACGAGGCGCCCGCCGGACTGTTCCGGCTGAGCGGCGACCTGCCGCCGCTGCGGACCGATCGGCTCAGCCTCGCGTGCGGCCGGGACTCCCTCAGCGCGACGATGCTGGCCGTCAGCGCCGGCATCGACGGCACCGGCCCCGTCGAGAGCGCCCTGCGCACCCTCGCCGGGCAGCTCGTCGAGGAGTTCCGCGACGTACGGGCCCGGGTGCTGCGACTGGACGCGGCCGGTGCGGCGGCCACCGCCCAGCCGGCGAAGTTCGCCCTCATGGACCGGTACGCGCTGCTGCTCGCCGCGGCCGCCGTGCTCGGGCTGTGGGACCAGGGCCGTTACGGCCCCGACCCGTTCCTCGCCGACCCGTCCTGGGCCGCCGCCGCACTCCACCGCATCGCCCGCCGGCTGGGCACGCGCGTCGCCGATCTGCCCGCGGAGTGCGAGACGCGGATCCGGCACGAGGTCCAGCTCCGCTTCAGCACCCAGATCAGCTACGACCTCTACTCGACGCCCATCCCCGGCTGACCGGTCCGCTGGCCGGCCGGCGGACGCGCCGTACGCACTGAAGGAGTCCCACGATGACCGTTCCCACCGCTCGGCCCGCCGCGGCCATCGACGGCGTGCTGCCGCACGAGTGGCTGTACGCCCGGCTCTCGCTCTACCTGCGGCGCGCACCCGAGACGATCGATCCCAGCGTGCCGCTCGCCGAGTACGGCATGGACTCGGTGGCGGCGCTCAGCCTGTGCGGTGACCTGGAGGACGAGTTCGGCCTGGAGGTGGAGCCGACGCTGCTCTGGGACCACCCGACCGTGACCAGCCTGGTCGGCTACCTGTCGACGGTGCTTCCCGCCGGCACGCCGGACGCGCGGGACCGGCACTGATGGGCGACATCGCCGTCGTCGGGATCGACTGCGCGTTCCCCGGGGCGGCGGGCGTGCAGGCGTACTGGGACCTGCTGATGCGCGGCGGGGACGGCATCGGCCCGGTCCCCGCGCAGCGCTGGGAGGCCGGGGACTTCCCCGCCGTCAGCGGCAGCGGCGGTTTCATCGACGACGCCGATGTCTTCGACAGCGACTTCTTCTCCGTCACCCCGCGCGAGGCCGCCGCGATGGATCCGCACCACCGGCTGCTGCTGCCCTGCGCCTGGCGGGCGCTGGAGGACTCCGGGCGCGCCCCCGGCGACCTCGCGGGCACCGAGACCGGCGTGTTCGTCGGCGTGATGGGCGGCGAATGGGGCCGCCTCACCATGAGCGACCTCGCCCGCGTCACCCCGCTGCTGGGCGCCGGCAGCAGCGCCGGCATGGCCGCCAACCGGATCTCCTACCACTTCAACTTCACCGGACCCAGCCTGGCCGTCGACACCGCCTGCTCGTCCTCGCTCGTCGCCGTCCACCTCGCCGCGGGCTCCCTGCTGACCGGGGAGTGCGACACCGCCCTGGCCGGCGGGGTCAACATCGTGCTCTCGCCCTCCCTGGGCATGGTCTACGACCAGCTGGGCCTGGCCGCCTCCGACGGGCGCTGCAAGCCCTTCAGCGCCGACGCCGACGGGATCGGACGCAGCGACGGCGTGGGCCTGGTGGTGCTGCGCCGGCTGGAGGACGCCCGCGCCGACGGACAGCGGATCTACGCCGTCCTGCGCGGCAGCGCCGTCAACCAGGACGGCCGCAGCAACGGGGTGATCGCCCCCAACCGCTGGTCGCAGCAGAGGGTGCTGGACTCCGCGTACCGGCGCGCCGGCGTCAGCCCCGACCAGGTCGCCTTCGTGGAGGCGCACGGCACCGGGACCGTACTCGGCGACGCCATCGAGTGCGCGGCGCTCGGCGCGGTCCACGGGGTCCCGCGCGAGACCCCGTGCGCCATCGGCTCCGTCAAGGGCAATCTGGGCCACACCGAGGGCGCGGCCGGCATCGCCGGCCTCATCAAGACCGTGCTGGCCCTGCACCACCGGATCGTCCCCGCCAGCCTGTTCGCCGACCGCGAGAACCCTCGGCTGCGGCTCGCGGAACGCGGCATGCGACTGCTGAAGTCCCCGATGCGGCTGCCGCGCGGGGAGAGCCTCGCCGGCGTCAGCAGCTTCGGCATGGGCGGTACGAACGCCCACGCCGTGCTCGGCTCGGCGCCCCGGATCCCGCTCGCCGCCCGAGCCCGTACGGGCGGCGCGCGCGACGCCGTCGGCGTCTTCACCATCAGCGGCGACACCCCCGAGGCGCTGCGCCGCAATCTCGCCGCGCAGGCCGAAGCCGTGGCCCGGCGGCCGCGCGGCGGCGCGGCGGCCCTGTGCCGGAGCAGCAACCGGATCAAGACCGGCCTGCCGCACCGGTTCGCGGTCCCCGTGCGCGACACCGACGAGCTCGTGGCCGCACTGCGCCGCGCGGCGGACCCGCGGGACGCGGCCGGGGGCGGCGGCCGCCCGTGGGGCCGGCCGGTCGTGGCCTTCCTCTTCACCGGCCAGGGCAGCGAGTTCCCCGGCATGACGGCGGGCCTCCACCGCGACTCCCCGGCCTACCGGCGCCACCTCGCCGAGGCCGACGAGGCGCTCGCGGCGCACCTCGGCACGTCGGTGCGCGAGCTGATCCTCAGCGGCGACGAACGGGTGCACCGGCCCGAGTTCGCCCAGCCCGCGCTGTTCGCCGTCGGCTGCGCGCTGGCCCGTACCCTCACCTCGCTCGGGATCACCCCGGCGGCCGTCCTCGGCCACAGCCTCGGCGAGTACGCCGCCGCCGTGACCGCCGGCGCCCTCTCCCTCGACGAGGCCGCCCGTCTGGTGGTCCGGCGCGGCGCCCTGATGGGCGAACTGCCCGCGGGCGGCGGCATGCTCGCCGCCGCCACCGGCCCCGAAGGACTCGCCGACCTGCTGGCGGCGGAGCCGGGCACGGTCCTGGCCGCGCTCAACGGCCCCGCGGACACCGTGGTCTCCGGACCGCTGGAGGCACTGGAACGGATCGGGCGGGCGCTCGCGGGGCGCGGGGTCCGCGTCAAGCGGCTGCCCGTCTCCCACGCCTTCCACTCGCCGCTGATGGCCCCGGCCGCCGCCGGCCTGCGCACCGAGCCGGTGCGCTGCGAGGCACCCGCCGTGCCGGTGGCCTCGACCCGGCACGGCCGGATGCTGCGCCACGAGCTCATGGACGCCGGCTACTGGGCCGACCAGATCGAGGAGCCGGTGCTCATGGACGCCGCGCTCGGCGCGCTCGTCGCCGACGTCGCCCCCACCCACCTGATCGAGATCGGCCCGCGCGGCACGCTCCTGCAGATCGCCGCCCGCGGCGGTCGCGCGGCGGCGGCGGAGCTCCTGCACCCCGCCCCGGGCGCCGGGGCCACGGGGAGGGAACTGGCGGCGACCGTCGCCGCCCTGTACCGGGGCGGGCTGGACCCGCTCTGGGAGGAGCTGTACGAACCGGGGCACCGGGTCGTCGAAGCGCTGAGCCCGTACGTCTTCTCGTCGGCGCAGCGCCACTGGGACCGGCAGGCGTTCGTGCACACCGCCCGGCCCCAGCCCCAGCCCCCGTCCCCGTCCCACCCGGCCGGGCCCGTCGCCGCCCCGCCCGTCGCCGTCGCGCCGCTCGCCGCGCCTGCCGGGCCCGGCACCGGCGCCCAGGCCGACGATCCGGTGCTCCTCGCGGTCGTCCAGGCCGTCACCGAGGTCGGCGGCTACCCGCCGGAACGCGTCGTGCGCGAGGCCCGCTTCCACGAGGATCTCGGATTCGACTCGGTGATGATCATGCAGCTCAAGAACCAGGTGGAGGCCAGGCTGCCACGGGTCGGCGAGGTCTCCGTGCAGGAGATGCTGCCCGCGCTGCGCTCGGTCGGCTCGCTGGCCGCCTTCCTCGACGACATGCTCCTGGCGAGGTCGGCATGACACGGGCGACGCACGCGACGAACGGGGCGGACGCGGCGGACCGCGGCACGGTCTACCTCGCCGCGACCGGTACGGCACTGCCCGGCGACCCGGTGGACAACACCGCCCTCGGCGCCCTGCTGGGCGTGAGCGAGGAGTGGATCGACATCTTCGTCGGCACCCGGACCCGGCACTTCGGCTGGGACCCGGTCACCGGAGAGGTCCGCGGCTCGCTCGCCGACCTGTGCGCCGAAGCCGGCGCCCGGGCCATGAGCGCAGCGGGAACGGGCCCCGCCGACATCGAGTTCGTGGTGCTCGCGACCGCGACCCCCGATCTGCTCCTGCCGACCACCGCGAGCGAGGTCGCCGACCGCCTGGGCCTCGACCACCTGCCGGTCTACCAGGTCCAGGCGGGCTGCTCCGGCGCCGTCCAGGCCCTCGACCTGGGCCGCACCCTGATCCTCGGCGGCCGCAGGGCCGGCCTGATCCTCGGCGGGGACGTCACGCACCGGTTCCTGTCGCCCCGGCGGGACACCGCCCGGATGCCCACCGAGGAACTGGTCAACTACGTCCTCTTCGGGGACGGGGCCGGAGCCGCCGTCCTCACGGACGAGCCCGAGGGCGAGCGGGTCGCCGTACGGGCGGTGCTGAACTCCTTCACCGGGCAGGGCCGTCCGCCCGGCCAGGTGCTGGACTGGTACGGGACCACCGACCGCGACTCGGAGCGGCGGATGCTGGCCGAGGACTACAAGGCGATCGAGGAGCAGGTGCCGAAGATCTCCGTGGAGATCCTCTGGGAGCTGCTCGGGGGGCTCGGATGGAGCCTCGACGACGTCGGCTTCCTGCTGCCGCCCCAGCTCTCCGAGCGGATGACCGCGCGCATCGTCGAGCGGCTGCCGGCCGGCCCCGCCCGGGAGGTGTCCTGCGTGTCCGAGACCGGCAACACGGGCAACGCCCTGCCCTTCCTGCAACTGGAGCGACTGCTCCCGCAGTTCGCGGTCGGGGACCGGGCACTGGCCCTGTGCGTGGAGTCCAGCCGGTGGATCCGGGCCGGCTTCGCCCTGGAGAAGGTGTGAGCCGCCGATGACGACGGGACTGGACCGGCTGCGCGAACTGCGCGGGCAGGGCCTGCTGGAGAAGGCGTACGACGAGGTGCCCGGGCTGCTCGCGCAGGAGAGCGGCCCGGGCGGCCGCGGGGCGCGCTCCGGGACGACCGGGGGAGGGCCGGTGTCCGCGGCGGCGGCCGGCCGGCTGCTCGGCGGACTCGACGCCGACGCCGTGCTGGCCCACCACCCGAGCACCCCCGTCGTGACGGTGGCGGTCACCGGCCAGTCCACCGTCGGCCACGTCATCGACCCCCTCCGGGGCGAACTGGCCCGCCACGGCCTGCTGCTGAAGACGGTGCTCGGGGAGCACGGCACGTACCTGCGCGACCTGACCGACCCCGGCGGCGAACTGCGCACGGCCCGCCCGGACCTCACCCTGTGCCTGCTCGACGCCGAGACCGTCTTCGCGCAGGTCCCCGCGGTGTGGCGGCCCGAGGACGTGGAACGCGCGGCCGAGGAGGCGCTGGGCCGGTGCGCCGCGCTGGCCGAAGCGGCCCCCGGGACCCTGGTGCTCAACACGGTCCCGCTGCCGCGCGAGCGCAGCCACCAGCTGATCGACCACCGCTCCCGGGCCCTCCTGGGCGCGGTGTGGCGGGAGTTCAACGCCCGGCTGCTGCGGCTCACCGCGTCCGGTCCCGACGGCCGGCTCGTGGTGATCGACCTGGACCCGCTGATCGGCGAGGGCGGCCCGGTCACCGACCCGCGGCTGGCCGGACACGCCAAGGTCCGGCTCGGTGCGGAGCTCCTCGCCGCCTACGCCCGCGAGGTGGGGCACCTGGCCCGCGCGCTCGCCGGGCGGGTCCGCAAGTGCCTGGTGCTCGACCTCGACGACACGCTGTGGGACGGGGTGCTCGGCGAGGAGGGCCCCGAGGGCGTCGCCGCGGCCGGCACCCTGCGCGGGGAGGCCTTCGGCGCCTTCCAGAGGTGCGTCAAACAGCTCGGCTCCCAAGGCGTGCTCCTCGCGGTCAGCAGCAAGAACGACGAGGGTCTCGTCCTGCGGACGCTGAGCACCCACCCCGATCTGGTGCTGCGCGAGGGCGACTTCGTACGGATCAACGCCAACTGGGAGCCCAAGGACGTCAATCTGACCGACATCGCCCGGGCACTGGACCTCGGCACGGACGCCCTCGTCTTCGCCGACGACTCGCCGGCCGAGCGCGCCCGGGTCCGGCACGGGGCGCCCGACGTGGCCGTCGTGGCGCTCGACGAGGAACCCGCGCTGCACGTGACCCGGCTGCTCGCCGACGGCTGGTTCGACACCCCGCGGCTGACCGACGAGGACCGCGCCCGGACCGGCGAGTACCACCGGCAGCGCGAACGCCGGGCGCTGCACGCGGGTGCGGGCTCGCACGAGGAGTTCCTGCGGGCGCTGGAGGTCCGGGTCGGGCTCGGCCCGCCCCGCCCCCACGAGTTCGCCCGGATGTCCCAGCTGACCCTGCGCACGAACCAGTTCAACCTGGCCGGCGGGGGCCACCCGGAGGCCGAGCTGGCGGCCCTGGCCGCCGATCCGGCACGGTGGCTGCTGGCCGCCCGCAGCGCGGACCGGTTCGGCGACAACGGCCTGGTCGGAGCGGTGCTCGGGACCGTCACCGCGGGGGTGCTGCACCTGGACAACATGTGGCTCAGCTGCCGGGTCCTCGCGCGCGGCGTCGAACAGGCCTGCCTCGCACTGGTGTTGGAGCGGGCCCGCGCGCTCGGACTGTCCGGGGTGACCGCCCGGTACGTCCCCACCGCGCGCAACCACCGCGCCCGCGACTTCTACCCGTCCTGCGGCTTCACGCGGGCGGGGACCGGCGGGCCGGCGGACGCGGCGGTGAGGTTCCACCACGACCTGGGGCGGGTACCGGAAGTACCCGCGCACGTGCGCATCACCGAAGCCCCGGGGGGAAGGGGGACCGATGGGCATCGATAGCCTCGACGAGTTCCTGCGGACGGTCCGCGACGACCTCGGCCTGGACCTCGCGATTCCCGAGGGCGCGGACACCGCACTGGTGGACCTGCCGGGTTGGGACTCACTGAACCTGCTTCGCCTGGTGGCCCTCCTGGAGGAGTCAGGCCACCGGGTACCGGTTTACCGACTGCTGGAGGCGCACCGCCTCCGGGAGATCCACACCCTCGTGAAGGAGTACGGATGACTGCCCCGGGCAGCCCCTCGCTCGGCCCCCCGCTCGGCGAGCCCGTCGCCGTGGTGCCGGGAGGCGACTCGTGGGACCGGGTACGGGAGGACCTCGCCACGCACGGGACGGCGCTGGTCTACGCCTGGCTGAGGGACCTGGAGCCGCGCGTGCCGTCCGGCGACGGGCTGCGCGAGCTGCTCGGCCGGGACTGGACGCGCTACCTCGACCTGACCCACGCCGACGTCCGCGGCCGCTACACCGCCTCCCGGATGCTCCTGAAGCACGCGGCGAGCGCGGTGCTCGACAGCGATCCCGCGGACCTGGAACTGGCCTACGGGCCGACCGGGCGCCCGTACCTGCGCGGCTGCGACCAGATCGACATCAGCCTCAGCCACACCGAGGACCTGCTGCTCGTCGGGCTGACGACCACCGGTCTCATCGGGGTGGACGCGGAACGGGCCGACCGCGAGATGCACGCCGGCGGGCTGGGCCGGCACATCTGCACGCCGTACGAGTCGGTGCTGCTGTCCGGGATGCCGGAGGCGGAGCGCAACGACGCGCTCGTGCGGCTGTGGACCCTCAAGGAGGCCTACAGCAAGGCCATCGGCCAGGGCATGCAGTTCCGGTTCACGGAGTTCGGGTTCGGCCCGGACGGCCGGGCGGTGCGGGTCCAGCGGCCGGACGGGACCGCGGGGACCGGGGACGAGTGGATCTTCCGTACGTTCCCGGTCGCCGACGGCTACGTCGTCAGTGCGGCGGTGTACGACGCGGGCTTCGGCCGGCTCCAGGACGCCCACGTCACCACGATGCTCGACCAGGACTGCGTGGACGCGATCACGGAGGCGCTCGACGAGACGGCGCACGAGGAGCGGGCGCACGAGGAGCGGGCGCACGGCGCGGCGCCGTACGGCGAAGGCGGGCGCCTCTGAGACCATGTCGCCGGGATCACGACAGGGAGGGGACCGACCCCCCGGAGAGCATCTCCTGCCGGGCGGCGTTGTAGCCCGCCTGGAAGCGGCTGGTGGCCTCCAGCTCCTCGGTGATCTCGGCGATGTGGCGGCGGCAGGTCCGCACGGACATGCCGAGCCGGCGCGCGACCATCTCGTCCTTGTACCCCTTGGTCATCAGCCGGATGATCGACCACTTGAGCTCGTCCGAGGAGGCCGGGGAGCGTTGGGAGTCGACGACATAGGGGGACGCGCCGTCCCACAGGTACTCGAAGACGGAGCACAGGAACGCCACGAGCGTGGGCTCGCGGACGATGGCCGCCCCGGGCGCGCTGTCGCCGTGGGCGCGTTCCGGCAGGAAGACGACCTCCCGGTCGTAGATGATCAGTCGGTCGATGACTTCGTCCGCGGTGCGGATCTCCGCGCCCTGTTCGCTGACCTCGCGGACGTAGGAGCGCGTGGGCAGGTCGTTGCGGGCGGTGTGCTGGTAGATCGTTCGGATCCGGACACCGCGGGAGAGGGTGGACAGGGCCGACTCCTTGGCCTTCTCCAGCAGATCCGCCGGGCGTGCGCCGCCGGGCTGGACGGTGAGCAGCTCGCTCTTGCAGTTCTGGCTCAGGTGGTCGAGCATCGCCTGGATCCGGGAGACGTCGGTGATGACGTCGAAGGCCTCCAGCCGGTTGCGCACGCGGCGCCCCTCGAAATACAGGGGGGTCAGGGACAGCAGCTTGGCCCGGACGTCGGTGACCGCCTGCTGCAGATCGCGTATGTGCCGTTCGGCGGGCCCCACCAGCGAGGCGGCCGCGACATCGGGTGTGACAGGGGTGAGCTCGTTGGCGTTCCCCGGCATGGACTGCAACAGGCGCACCCCGGTCAGTACCCGTTCCACCCGTACGACCTCTTCGGGCGTCAGTGACAGCTGCTCGGCGATCTGATCGCGCACGAAGCGGCCGCACTCGACCGCGAGACCATACGCGGTGGCACTGACGTCGTCCAGCTCGGCGAACCCCGAATCCGAGCCCTCCCCTGTAAACATGTCAGCCCCCGCTGGTTGGTGTATTTGCTGCCACGTAACTTTACGCCAACGTACCGCCCTTGGCGTGGCTGATCGAGATCGAGCAGTCTGTTCGCATCACCCGGAGCCACCGAGTCGGAAGTGTCCGGCGGTGCGGGTGGAGTGGAACTCGATCTTCGACTGGGGGAAGTCGTGAGAACTATTTCCGTTAAGGTATCTTCGATTTGCTTGACTGTAGTGACGAGTGTGGTATTAGCGCTGGGGGTTCAGGTCGCCGCGGGCCCGGTCGTGTCGAATGCGTCCGCCGAGTCCGTGATCGCCGTCGCGCTCGATGGGGGCACCCCGGAGGTGGGTGTCGTACCGGACGACGACCGATGGGGATGACCGACCTTCACGGCTAGCGGTTCAGAAAGCGCTCCCCGCACGGCAGATGCGGGGAGCGCTTCGCCGTACCGGAGCGCCCACGGCGGCGAGCCGGTCAGCCGGCACCGCTATAGCACTCAGCAGTACGCCGTTCTCCGCCGACCAGCGGCCGCTGAACGCGGTCGGTCCGGCCGGGGAGAGTGTGGAGGGGTCCGGCAACAGCCGGGCGTGGAAGGTCTCCTGTTCGGGGTCCACGCCCACCAGGGCGTCGGTGAAGTCGAGTTCCTGGCCCGTGAGGGGGAACCAGGTCTTGTAGACGGCCTCCTTGATGCTGAAGAGCAACCGGTCCCACGCCACCTCGGGCACCTCCCGCCCCAGCTCCCGCACGAGACGCAGCTCGTCGGGCAGGGCGATCGAGTCGAGGACTCCCTCCGGCATCGGGGCGTTGGGCTCCGCGTCGACCCCCACGGAGGCGAACTCCGCGCTGCGGGCGAGGGCCACCCCCCGGAAACCGGCGCAGTGGGTCATGGATCCCACGACCGAAGGCGCCCACTGCGGGACACCGCGCCGGCCCGGCACCACGGGAGCGGGCGGCAGGCCCAGCTGTCCCATGGCGCGACGGGCGCACCACCTGACGGTCCCGAACTCCAGCCGCCGCTTGGGTACGGCGTTGCGGATCAGGGACTCCTCCTCGGGGTAGAGGAAGACGTCGGCAGGGTCGGTGGTGGCTTCGGCGGTCGCGACGTTCGCGGGCAGGAGCTTTGTGAGCACGGCATTCCCTCGGGTCGCTGTTTCGGTCTGACAGCTCCCACGCTCGCGCCGCCGCCCCGCCCCGACCAGGAACGAAGTGCCAGGTCAACCGGACTGACCCGGAGTAACCCCGGTTCTCTCCCAGGCTGCTGCCATCCACCGGGCCGTGCAACCGGTGCCTGCGGGGGCACTGCCGGGTGACCGGGCGGGCATTGTCATCTCCCTGCCATGTGCCCGAACAGGGGTTCGTTCTCGTCAATTGAGGGGTAGGGAAGGGGTGTTCATGCCGCCTCCGACCGTGCACACTCACGGAATGCCGCACGGAAACCTCATGGGTATCAGCGACCTCCATGTCGGATTCCCGGAGAACCGCCGGATCGTCGAGGAGCTCTATCCCGACAGTCCCGCCGACTGGCTCATCGTGGCCGGCGACGTGAGCGAGTCGCTCGACGATCTCCGATGGGTGCTCGACCTGCTCACGCGGCGCTACGCCACCGTGGTGTGGGCGCCCGGGAACCACGAACTGTGGACCGTACGAGACGATCCGCACCCCCTGCGCGGGGAGGCGCGCTACCGGCGGCTGGTCGAGATCTGCCGCTCCTTCGGCGTGCACACGCCCGAGGATCCCTACCCCGTCTGGGTGGGGCCGGGCGGCCCGCTCGTCGTCGCCCCCCTCTTCCTCCTGTACGACTACAGCTTCCGCACCCCGACGGCCGCCACCAGGGAAGAAGCCCTGGAGCAGGCGTACGAGGCGGGGGTGGTCTGCACGGACGAGTTCATGCTGCATCCCGACCCCTACGCGTCCCGGGAGGCGTGGTGCCGGGCCCGCGTCGCCCTCACCGAGCAGCGCCTGGCCGCCTGCGATCCCGACCTGCGGACCGTGCTCGTCAACCACTTCCCGCTCGTGCGCACCCCCACCCGGATCCTGCGGCACCCGGAGTTCGCCCAGTGGTGCGGCACCGAGCTCACCGCCGACTGGCACACGCGGTTCCGGGCCGCCGCCGTCGTCTACGGCCACCTGCACATCCCGCGCACCACCTGGTACGACGGCGTGCGCTTCGAGGAGGTGTCCGTGGGCTATCCGCGGGAGTGGCAGCGGCCCGGCCACCCGCGCGACATCCCGCGCCGGATCTTCCCCGCCCCCGGCCGCGGGAATTGATGCGTGGCAACTTCCGGACAGTGTGGGCCGCGCCGTCCCCGCCTAGACTGACCGTGAATTCCTGCTCGCTCCACGCTCGAACAGTCCCTTTCCGTGCTCGCGCCTTCCTGTCGAATACGCGGAACAGGGGCACGGGGGGACTCTTATGCTTTTGTTCCGGCGCGCCGAGGAAATTGCCCTCTTAGATGCGCTGCTTTCCGGCTGCGCGGCAGGCAATTCCGGAGTCCTGCTCGTCGAGGGTGCGGTCGGCTGTGGAAAAAGCGAATTCCTCGAAACGGCCGCCGGGCAGGCGGAGAGCCGCGGCGGAACCGTTTTGCGCGCCATCGGCACCCCGGCAGAACAGGGCCATCCGCTGGGCGTCCTGCGCCAGCTGACCGCCGACGCCCCGGCCGGTGCGCTCCCGCCACCGCCGACCTCGCCCGACGAAGCGGAACGCGTCGAGTCCATGCGGGCCTTCGCCCACGCCGTCCGCGAACTGAGCCTCGCCGCCCCGGTGGTCGTCTGCGTCGACGACCTGCACCACGTCGACGAGCTGTCCCGCCGCTACCTGCTGCACCTGGCGCGCGGGACCCGGCAGGCCGCGGTCCTGCTCGTGCTCGGCGAGTCCGCGCACGAACACGGCGACGACCCGCTGCCGCGCACCGAACTGATCCGGCTGCCCCACTTCGCGAGGCTGCGCCTGCAGCGGCTCGCCCCCGACGCCGTCCGCGCGATGCTGGCCGACCGGACCGAGGCGGAGGCCGGCCGGCTGTACGAGGCCAGCGGCGGAAACCCGCTGCTGCTGCGGGCCCTGCTCCAGGACCCGCGGGCCCTGCCCGGCGACTGCTACGCCGAGGCCGTCCTCGCCTGCCTGCACCACAGCGGTCCCGCCACGGCCGACCTGGCCGAGCCGATCGCCGTACTCGACGACCTGGCGACCCCCGCCCACCTCGCGCGGCTGACGGGGGCCGCCGAGGCCACCGCGGCCCGGGCGCTCGCGGCGCTGGAGGCCGCGGGCCTGCTCGCCCCCGAGGGCGGGTTCCGCCACCCGGCCGCGCGGGCCGCCGTACTCGACCGGATGGACCCCGCCGCCCGGACGGCCCTGCACCGCGAAGCCGCCCTGCTGGCCCGCGCGTCGGGCGCCCCCGACACCACGGCCGCCGCACACCTCCTCGCCGCGCGGCACACCCGTGAGGAGTGGGCGCTGCCCGTCCTGCGCTCCGCCGCCGACCAGCACGTCGCGGACGGGGACCCCGAACGGGCCCAGGCCCTCCTGCGGCTCGCCCACGAGGCCTGCCCGGACGACACGCTGCGCGCCGAGGTGAGCGTCCGGCTCAGCACCGTCGCCGCACGCACCGACCCGGCCGCCGCCGAACACCACCTCGCGGCCCCGCTGGCCGCCGTGGCCGGGGGCCGGCTCGACCCGCGCGCGCTCGGTGCGCTCGCCCGGGCGCTGGCCGCCCAGGGCCGCATCGACGCGGCGGTCGACGTACTGGAACGCCTCGCGCCCGCCGACGGGCGCCGCGCCGGCGCCCCGGGCGAGGACCCGCTGGACGGCCTCTCGGCGTTCCCCCAGTGGGCCGCCTCCGCCCACCGCGGGAACGCCGAGGGCGGCCCGCACCCGGCGGCCCGTCCCGCCCGCACCGCCGTCCACCCGGCCGCCCCGTGGACCCTGCCGGGGGAGGCGGAGGAGGGCACGGCCGTCCGCGCCGCCGAACTGTTCCTGCGCGGCGCCACCCTCGCCGAGGGCACCGTGGAACCGGTGGCGCAGGCCCTGCGCACCCTGCTGTACCTCGACGGCCCGGCCCGCGCGCTGCCGTGGTGCGAGGAGTTCGTCCGACAGGCGACACGGCGCGGAGCCGGCGGCTGGCGGGCCGTGTTCGCCGCTCTGCTCGCCGAGGCGCGACTGCGCGCCGGCGACCTGACGGGCGCCGCGGCCACCGCCGAGGAGGTCCTGAGCTCGGCGCCGGGCCGGCGCGGCAGCATCCTGCTGAGCGCGGTGGCGGGAACACTGGCCCGGGCCCGCATCGCCATGGGCCGGCACGAGGACGCGGCCGCCGCCCTCAGCCGGGCCGTCCCCGCCGAACTGGCGGGCAGCGTCCACGTACTGGGCCACCTGCGCGCCCGGGGCCAGTACGCGCTGGCGACGAGCCGGTTCCACGCAGCCCTCGGCGACTTCCTGGACATCGGCCGCCACATGAAGCGGTGGGGCCTGGACCGGCCCCGGGTCCTGCCCTGGCGCACGGACGCCGCGGAGGCACTGCTCCGGCTCGGCGAGACCCACCAGGCCGAGCGGTTCCTCGCCGACCAGCTCACCACGCGGGACGCCGCCGACCCCTGGGTGCGCGGCACGTCGCTGCGGCTGCGCGCGTCCCTGCGCGAACCGCGGGAGCGGCAGGCGATGCTCGCCCGGGCCGTCGAAGAACTGCAGCGCTCCGGGGACCAGTACGAACTGGCGCGCGCCATGGGTGATTTCGGCCAGGTGCTGCGCGAGGTCGGCGAACACGCCCGGGCCGCCATGGTCGAACGCAGGGCCTGGCACCTGGCCAAGGCGAGCGGGGCCGAGACGCTGTGCGCGAGGATCCTGCCCGGCCACACCGGTGAGGACGACGAGGCGCAGGAGACGGCCGAGGCGCCGGACGCCGGACTGGTGGCGAGCCTGAGCGAGTCGGAACGGCGGGTGGCCCTGCTCGCGGTGCACGGCCACACGAACCGGGAGATCGCGAAGAAGCTCTTCATCACCGTGAGCACGGTGGAACAGCACCTGACCCGGGTCTACCGCAAGCTGGACATCCCCGGCCGTCAGGCCCTCCCGGCCGACCTCCAGCCGGGCGCCGCGGAGCTCGTCCGAGGCGGCGGGGTTCCGGTATGACAAGGTGATGGCAAGCCAATCCCTCGCCGCCCCGGCGTGGCAGACACCAGGGGCTCCCGACCCCGCCGCGCACCCCGGAACCTGCCTGTGCGCGCTCTTCGGTGGCTTCCGCGGCCCGTGTACGGGAAAGTCGGTCATGAGGACGTAGCCCGCAGGGAGGGCACCATGACCACACCGACACACGACCAGCCGTGGCGCACCGCGTCGCCCGGACAGGTGCGTGACGCCATGATCGAACGGGTCGAGCAACGACTCGCCGGACTGTTCGCCGAGGAGCACCGCACCCGGCGCACGTCCGACCCGCGCAGCGCCGTCCTGGTGATGGGCGTGGCCGAGCTCGTCCAGGCCGGCGGGGAACGGGCCCGGCCCGCGATCTGCCTCACCGGGTACCTCGCCGCCGGCGGCGATCCGCAGGGGCAGGAGGCGGTGACCGCGGCCGCCGCGCTCGAACTGCTCGACACCTGCCTGGTGATCCGGGCCGACGTACGGGACAACGCGCCGTTGCGCCGGGGCATCCCGACCCTGCACATCAGCCATGCCGCCGAGCACGAGCGCAACGGCTGGCGGGGCGAACCGCGCCGGTTCGGGGAGGGCACCGCCGTCCTCGCGGGCGACCTGGCCCTCGCGTACGGGGACCGGCTGGCGGTCGGACTGCCGCACGAGGTGCGCCGGTTGTGGGACGACCTGCGCGCCGAGCGGGCCATCGGCGCGCACATGGAGGCCGCCGCGGCGACCGAGTACCTCGACGACGCCTGGCCGGGGCAGTGCCTGGAGGGCTGCGGCAGCGGGTGCGGGGCGGGCTGGTACGGACTGCGGCACGCGCTGCTGATCGGCGCCGGGCTCGCGGGGCGCGAGGACCTGGCCGAGGCCTACGAGGAATACGGCCGGGCCGTGCACGCGGCCTGGCGGATCCGCGGATTCCTGAGCGGCGGCCCGGGCTTCGACGGTGACGCCCAGTTCCTGCGCGACGTGTTCTTCGACGGGCAGGCGCGGGACCGGGCCGAGGAGACGATCGCGGCGCTCGTGGTCCGCGCGGACGAAGCCGTGGCCGGGGCCCGGATCCCCCGCGCCTGGCGCGCCGAACTGTCCGCCCTGTCCCGCGAACTGGCCGGCTAGCCCGTCTCCGTGACCCCGCCCCGACCCTTGCCGGGCCCCGCCCGGACCGTGTGCCCCGGGGCTGGAGGGTGCGGCTCAAAGATCGGGGCTCCGCCCCGGACCCCGCGCCTCAAACGCCGGCGGGGCTGAGTTTGTGCGGCTTAGCTGGATGGTGCGCAAGCACTGGGTAGCAGG
>NZ_JBIAJH010000066.1:0-19795 GCF_042871845.1 Streptomyces sp. NPDC005533
ACAACAGCGGCTACCCCATGCCAGCCACACCCGACTCCCCTGGGTGTCCCGATCTTACGAATGACCCGAATCAACCCACGAAGAAAGGTATGGAGGCCCCATGCCGCTCACCGACCCCGAGGCGGAGGAACTCGGCGACCACCGACCACACTTGTCCGAGCCAGCCGACTTCGACGCCTTCTGTCGGCAGGTTCTTGCCGGCGCCCGGTCGCACGACGCGTCGACCAAGGCGGAAGGGAGTCACCGCCCAGCGCCTGCTGAGCACCGTCGCAGCGGACGACGGGCGCTCGCCCGGCTGGAACGGGGAGCCGGTGGCCGCCTGGCTGCCGCGCCCGCAGCAACACGGCCGGACGATTGCCGGTCGTCGTCACCTCCATGGGCCACGGCGGAGTCGCGGACTGCCCACCGACCACTGTGCCGGTCCGCCGCAGCCCACGCCCCACCCGTCGCCCGTGGTGGCCGGAGCCGGCCAGGGCGGTGGTCTGGTGGCCGGAGCCGGCCAGGGCGGCGGTCCGGCGCTCGCCGGCGCCCGTCTTGCCCGGGACCGTGTGGCGGCGGCCGTGCCGGACGTTCCGGTCCTGTGCCACTTCCGCCGGGCTGCCGAGACCTGCGACGACGGTCCGTACCAGGAGATCGCCGCGTACCTGCGCCGGTACAGCCGCCACCGCGTGGAGCCGGCGTTCGCCGCCCTCGCCCACTTCGACGGTGTCCACTTCGCCCGGCGCGCCACCGCGCCGACGCTGTTCAGCGTGGGCCTGAGGGACCCGGTCTGCCCGCCCTCCACGGTCTGCGCCGCCTTCAACCGGTACGCGGGCGAGGAAAGCGGCGTGACCGTGTGGCCGTTCGGCGACCACGGCGGCGGCTACGGCTCCAACCCACCCGTCCGACTGTCCTGGCTGCGCGAGCGCGGCTTGGCTCCGGAGCTCTGAGCGCCCCGTGCCACCGGACCGGGCAACCGCGCGAGGGGGGCCCGCGCGCCCGGCCGCTCCACCCACCGCGCCATGCCCCCGAGACCGAGGAGCCCGACAGACCCATGAGGTACCGCCCATGAGCACCCCGGCCTTCCCGGAACTGCCAGCCGGGTTCCGTTTCGGTGCCGCGACCGCCGCCTACCAGATCGAGGGCGTCCACGACGAGGACGGCCACGGCCCGTCCATCCGGACCGCCTTCAGCCACACCCCCGGGCGTACGTTCGCCGGTGCCACGGGCGACACCACCTGCGACCCCTACCACCGCTACGGCGAGGACATCGCCCTGCTGCGCGGGCTCGGCGTCGACGGCTACCGCTTCTCGATCGCCTGGCCCCGTTTGCTGCCCGGGGGCACCGGCCCGGTCGACCCCAAGGGCCTGGACTTCTACGACCGCCTGATCGACGATCTGTTGGCCGTCGGAGTCGCCCCCGCCGTCACCCTCTACCACCGGGATCTGCCCCAAGCCCTGGAGGACCGCGGTGGCTGGCGCGTCAGGCAGACCGCCGAGGCGTTCGCGCGGTACGCGTCCCTCGCGGCCGAGCGCTACGGGGACCGGGTGGAGCGCTGGATCACCCTCAGCGAGCCGTCCTGCTCCGCCTTCGTGGGCTACGCCGAGGGGCGGCACGCACCCGGTGCCGAGGGGGGCCGCGGCGCGCTGGCGGCCGCACACCACCTGCTGGTCGCCCACGGCCTCGCGGTACGGGAGCTGCGTGCCGCGGGCGCCCAGGAGGTCGGGATCACCCTCGACCTCGACCGCATCCACCTGGCCTCCGCCCTCCCCGAGGACCGGGCGGCCCTGCGCCGCGCCAGGGTCCTCCACAACGAGCTCTGGACCGAGCCGCTCCTCGCGGGCCGTTACCCCGCGCACGAGGCCGAGACCTGGGCCGGCCTCGCCGACGGCCCCTGGCGACTGCCGGGCGACCTGGAGCTGATCGGCGCCCCGCTGGACTTCCTCGGAGTCAACTTCTACCGTCCCGTGACGTTCGCCGCCGCCCCTCACCGCGAGGCCGACCCCGACATGCGTACCGCCGTGGACATCGGCGTCACCGAGCTCGACCGGTACAGGACCCGGCGCACCACCATGGGATGGCCCGTCGTCCCGGACGCGCTCACAGAACTGCTCCGCGAACTCCACGCCCGCTACCCGCGGCTTCCGCCGGTCTGGATCACCGGGAACGGCTCCGCGGAGGATGACACCGTCGGCCTCGACGGCCGGGTCCACGACACCGCGCGGATCACCTACCTGGCGGACCACCTCGCCGCCGTCGCCGACGCCATCTCCGCGGGGGTGGACGTGCGCGGCTACTACGTATGGTCGCTGCGGGACGACTTCGATGGGGCGCGCGGCCACCGTCAGCGCTTCGGCCTGGTCCACGTCGACCACGACACCCTGACCCGGACGCCCAAGGACAGCTACCACTGGTACCGGGGCCTGATCACCGCGCACCGCGCGCAGGCGGAGGACCCCGCAGGATGAAGCTCACCGCTCCTGGCTGATGGGCCCGGGCGCCACACCCTTACCTTGCGGACCCGGACCGTGGAGCCGCCACGGCCCGGCTCGCGGGCGCACCGGCTCAGCGGGCGCCGAGGAGGTGTTCCAGGGCGAGCTGGTCCAGGTGCTCGAACGCCCCTCCGCCCTGGGCCGGCGCGGACCGGTGCTGGGCGCGGCATGGTCGACCGTTCAGCGGATCATCGCCGACCCCACCCGTCTGTCGGCCCGCTAGGCCGTCCCTTTCGGATCTTGCCGGGCCCGGGCCGCCCGGCGGGTGGCCGCCCGGTGCGGCAGGCCGCTCCGGGCACACTGGTTCACAGCCCCCGTGCCAACCGGTAGTACGCCTGATTCCAGCGGAGATCGCGCCGGAACTGCTTCGTGGTGGTGGTCTCGTCGATGAGGGCGAGTTCCGTGCGGAGCATTTCCGCCAGGTCGTCGAGGTGGTCGGAGGTGAGGGCGGTACTGAGGACGGTGTGGTGCGGTCCTCCGGCCGTCAGCCAGGATTCGGTGGAGGTCCGCAGGTCGGGGCGGGGCCGCCAGACCGCGCGGGCCACGGGCAGGGCAGGCAGGGGGTGGGGGGGTGCCACCACGTCGATGTCGTTGGCGATCAGGCGGAAGCGGTCGCCGAGGTCCGCGAGGCCGACCACGACGGCCGGACCCGGGGCGGCGTCGAACACCAGGCGCACCGGGTCCTCCCGCCCACCGATGCCGAGGGGATGGATCTCGCACCTCGGCCTGGCTGACGCGATGGTGGGACAGACCTCGAGCATGTGCGCGCCGAGGATGAGCTCGTTGCCGGGTGTCAGGTCGTAGGTGTAGTCCTCCATGAAGGAGGTGCCGCCCGGGAGGCCGGCGGCGGCGACCTTGAGGGCGCGCAGGAGGACGGCGGTCTTCCAGTCGCCCTCTCCTCCGAAACCGTATCCCCGGGCCATGAGCCGCTGGACCGCGATGCCGGGCAGCTGGCGCAGTCCGCCCAGGTCCTCGAAATTGGTGGTGAAGGCGCCGAAACCGCCCGTTTCGAGGAAGGTCCGCAGGCCCACTTCGATGCGGGCCGCGTAACGGAGCGCGTCGTGCCGGTCGCCTCCCGGTCGCAGTTCCGGCGTCAGGTGGTACAGGTCCTGGTACGCCTCGACGAGGGAAGCCACCCCGGTCTCGTCCGCGCTGTCGACGACCTGCACCAGGTCGCCCACGCCGTAGGTGTTGACCGAGGCGCCGAAGCGCAGCTGGGCCTCGACCTTGTCGCCCTCGGTGACGGCCACGTCGCGCATGTTGTCGCCGAAGCGGGCGACCTTGAGGGTGGCCAGTTCGGAGCGTGCGGCAGCCGCCCGTGCCCAGATCGCGACGCGTGCGGTCGTCGCCGGGTCGGTGACGTGGCCGGCCACGGTTCTGCGGGGTACGCCGAGGCGGTCCTGGACGTGTCCGAACTCGCGGTCCCCGTGGGCGGCTTGGTTGAGGTTCATGAAGTCCATGTCGATGGTGTCCCAGGGCAGGGCCACATTCGACTGGGTGTGGAGGTGCAGCAGCGGCTTGCGCAGCGCGTCCAGTCCGGCGATCCACATCTTGGCCGGCGAGAAGGTGTGCATCCAGGCGATGAGCCCGATGCACCGGTCGTCGGCGTTCGCGTCGAGGCACACCCGACGGATGGCATCGGCAGCGGTCAGTACCGGCTTCCACACCACGCGCGCGGGAATGCCGGAGGCGTCGGCCAACGCGGTGGCGATCTGCCGTGACTGTTCGGCGACCTGCTTCAGCGTCTCCTCCCCGTACAGGCCCTGGCTGCCGGTGAGGAACCAGATCTCCTGGGCGGGGGATGTTTGGCTGGGCACATGGACTCCTGAAGGTGACGTCCTGCAACGATGGTGGGGCCGGCGGGCGGGCGGGGAAACGGGAAGGAAGAGCGGGGGGTCAGCCCGCGGCGCGGGCCGTATCCCGGATCCGCCTCAGGCGGTGCAGCGGGCCGCGGGTGCCGAAGTGGTCGTGCAGGAGCCGGTATTCGGCGAAGAGGGTGTCATAGGCGTCGGCACGGGAGGCGTCGGGCGTGTAGAGCGCAGGCCGTCGGCGGCCCATGGCGGCGCTGGCCGTGCGGACGTCGGTGTGCGCGCCGGCGGCCACGGCGGCGTGGATGGCCGACCCGAGGGCAGGGCCCTGGTCGGACGCGGCCAGGGAAACGGGGCGGCGCAGCACGTCGGAGTAGATCTGCATCAGCAGTTCGTTCTTGGCCAGTCCGCCCGCGACGATGAACTCGCGCACCGGTACGCCGCCCTGCTCAAGGGCCTCCACGATGACGCGGGTGCCGAACGCGGTTGCCTCGAGCAGCGCACGGTAGACGTCCTCGGGACGCGTCGCGAGGGTGAGCCCCACGACGACTCCGGAGAGGTGGTGGTCGACGAGGACGGAACGGTTGCCGTTCAGCCAGTCGAGGGCGACCAGTCCGTGGCCGCCGACCGGCTGCAGGGCGGCTTTCCGGGTCAGCAGGGTGTGGAGGTCCTCGCCGCGGTCGGCGGCCTCGGCGAGGTAGTCCGGCGGGACGCCCTGGTCCAGCACCCAGGCGAAGATGTCGCCGACCGCGCTCTGGCCGGCCTCGTATCCGTAGGCTCCATCGACGATCCCGCCGGGGACGACACCGCAGATGCCGGGGACGTGGGCGAGGACGGGAGCGTTCACGACGTGGCAGGTGGACGTCCCCATGATGGCGAGCAGTTGACCGTCCTCGACTGCCTGGGCCGCCGCTGCGGTGACGTGGGCGTCGACGTTGCCCGCGGCAACGGCGATGCCGGGGCGCAGCCCCGTGCGGGCCGCCGCCTCCGTGCTGAGCGAGCCCACGCGTGAGCCCAGCGCGGAGAGGGGGAACGCGAGGCGGGTACGGGCGAAGTCGGCGAACCGGGGGTTCAGCGCGGCCAGGTACTCCTCGCTCGGGTAGGCGCCGTCCTGGTGGATGCCCTTGTACCCGGCCGTGCAGGCGTTGCGGGACTCGGCTCCGGTGAGCTGCCACACGATCCAGTCGGCGGCCTCGATCCACCGCGCGCAACTCTCGTAGACGAGCGGATCCTCCTCCAGGACCTGGAGGGCCTTCGCGAATTGCCATTCCGCGGAGATCCGCCCGCCGTAGCGGGTGATCCACTCCTCGCCGCGGGCGTGGGCGAGTTCGTTGATGCGGTCCGCGTGGGGCTGGGCCGCGTGGTGCTTCCACAGCTTCGGCCACGCGTGCGGCCGTTCGGCGAGGTCGGTCTCGGCGAGGGGAGTTCCGTCGGCCAGCGTGGGCAGGACGGTGCAGGCCGTGAAGTCGGTGGCGATGCCGATCACCGCGGCGGGATCGACTCCGGCCGCCGCCACGGCCTCCGGGACGGCGTGGCGCAGTACGTCCCGCCAGTCCTGCGGGTGTTGCAGGGCCCAGTCCGGAGGCAGTTGCGCCCCGCCGTGCGGCAAGTGTCGGTCGATGACGCCGTGCCGGTAGGCGTGGACCGCCGCGGCCATTTCCTGACCGTCGCGAACCCGCACCACCACGGCGCGGCCCGACAGGGTCCCGAAGTCCACGCCGACCGTGTACTGCTCCGATTCCTCGGAAGGCGGGGTGGGCGCGAGATGATGGGGTGACGTCAACGGAGTGCCTTTCGAAGGAGCCGTGGGGGTGGTGGGCGGCGCGGCCCGGCAGCCGAGATGCCTTCCTGGCGGTCCCGGCGGTCCCGGCGGTCCCGGCAGTCCGGGCAGTCCCGGCAGTCCCGGCGGTTCCGGCGGTCCGGGCAGTCCCGGCGGTCCGCGGGGTTCGCTGCCCTCGCATTGTGAGCGCTAACAATGTCGATAGGCAAGAGCTCTGCGTGGATCACGTCGGAGCTCTCTCCCGGCGTGGCGGCCTCCGTATACGGGGGCTCGCCTCGATCGCCATCGATCCGGGGCCGGTTGATGCGCCCCGTCGGGAGGGTGAAGCCGACGGTCTCGCGCACGGGTGGAGTCTGCCCCGTTGACGCGCGTGGCGCGCGGCAACGGACAGGTAACACGTACAAGGGGGTTGAGAACCGGGCTTGTTAACGCTCACAATGCGACGGTGCCCCCCTCCCGAGGGCATCCGTCTCCTGTCGGCCCCGGCTCCTATCCCGGCTCCGACCCCGCCCCGCCCCTGCCCCCCGGCACAGCCCGGCCCCGGCCGTGCGGCTCTTCCGTACATCCGAAAGGACACCCGTCATGGCTCGCAGAGCAGCCCTCGTCCTCACCGCCGCCCTCCTCGCCTCCTCGGCGCTGACCGCCTGCTCGACCGAGGGCCCCGCCTCCGGCCCGGCCGCCGGGGCCAAGGCGAACTCCGGCGGCCCGATCACCATGGGCTTCGCCCAGGTCGGCGCCGAGAGCGGTTGGCGCACCGCCAACACCAAGTCCGTCCAGGAGGCGGCGAGGAAGGCCGGGATCGAGCTCAAGTTCTCCGACGCGCAGCAGAAGCAGGAGAACCAGATCAAGGCGATCCGCACCTTCATCCAGCAGAAGGTCGACGTCATCGCCTTCTCGCCGGTCGTGGAGTCCGGCTGGGACACGGTGCTGAAGGAGGCCAAGGACGCCGGCATCCCGGTCATCCTCACCGACCGCGCCGTGGACACCAAGGACACCTCCCTCTACAAGACCTTCCTCGGCTCGGACTTCGTCAAGGAGGGCAAGTCCGCTGGCGAGTGGCTGACCAGCGCGTACGCGAACAAGCAGGGCCCGGTCAACATCGTCGAGCTCCAGGGCACCACGGGCTCCGCACCCGCCAACGACCGCAAGGCCGGCTTCGCCGATGCCATCCGAACCGACGGCAAATTCAAGATCGTCGCCTCGCAGTCGGGCGACTTCACCCGGGCCAAGGGCAAGGAGGTCATGCAGGCGTTCCTGAAGTCGCAGAAGGACATCGACGTCCTCTACGCGCACAACGACGACATGGCGCTCGGCGCCATCCAGGCCATCGAGGAGTCCGGCAAGAAGCCCGGAACGGACATCAAGGTGATCTCGGTGGACGGAATCAAGGACGCCTTCGTCGCGATGACCGAGGGCAAGATCAACGTCGTGGTGGAGTGCAACCCCCTGCTCGGCGACCAGCTGATGGAGCTGGCCAAGAAGGTGGTCGCGGGGGAGAGCGTGCCGACCCGGGTCGAGACCCAGGAGGGTGTCTTCCCGCAGGACAAGGCCGCGGCCGCGCTGCCCTCCCGGAACTACTGACGCGGCCGGCCGGTGCCGCGGGAGGCTCGGCCCGGGTCCTCCTCAGGATCGTGCGGAGCCCGCGATCCCCGGCACCGCCAGTCCGCTCCACCACCCCACCCACGAGAGGAGGGCGGATGGCATCCCCGTCCACCCCGCGGCCCACGGACGCCGGCGGCCCGCGGCCGCGGCCGGTCCTGGAAGCCCAGGACATCCGCAAGCAGTTCCCGGGCGTGCTCGCCCTCGACGGAGTCGCCCTGCGGCTCTTCCCCGGTGAGGTGCACGCCCTCATGGGCGAGAACGGCGCCGGGAAGTCCACCTTGATCAAGGTGCTCACCGGTGTCCACCCCGCCGACGGCGGCACCATCCACGTCGACGGCCGGCCCCACGCGTTCGCAGACCCCCTCCAGGCGCAGCAGGCCGGAATCAGCACCGTCTACCAGGAGGTCAACCTCTGCCCGAACATCTCGGTCGCCGAGAACATCCTCATCGGGCGCGAACCGCGCCGGCTGGGTCTCATCCACTGGTCCGCGATGCGGCAGCGGGCGGCAGAGCTGTTGACGGAACTGGACCTCGACCTGGACGTCACCGGTCTGCTCGGTTCGCACTCCCTGGCGGTGCAGCAACTGGTCGCCATCGTCCGGGCGGTGGACGTTTCGGCGAAGGTGCTCGTGCTGGACGAACCCACCTCCAGCCTGGACCGCGAGGAGGTCGCCCAGCTCTTCACCCTGGTGCGGCGCCTGCGGGACCGCGGTGTGGCCATCCTGTTCGTCACGCACTTCCTCGACCAGGTCTTCGATCTCTGTGACCGCGTCACCATCCTGCGGGGCGGCCGCCTGGAAGGCGAGTACCCCATCGGTGAACTCACTCCGGTGACGCTGGTACAGCGCATGATCGGCGGAGAGCTGGCGACCCTCGACCAGTTGTCCGACCGTGCGCGCGAGGAAGCGGCCGAACGGGCGACCAGCGAGCCGTTCCTCCAGGCACGACAACTGACCCGCGCGGGCTCGATCGAACCGTACGACCTCGACATCCATGCCGGTGAGGTCATCGGACTGGCCGGCCTGCTGGGCTCGGGCCGCACCGAGGTGGCCCGCCTCCTGTTCGGAGCGGACAGCGCGGACGCCGGAGAAGTGAGCATCGAGGGCAAGACGGTACTCCTGCGCACCCCGCGCCACGCCATCGCCCGGGGCATCGCGTTCTGCTCCGAGAACCGCAAGTCCGAGGGACTGGTGGGCGAGCTCACCGTCCGCGAGAACGTCGTCCTCGCCCTGCAGGCCGCCCGCGGCTGGACCAGACCGCTGACCAGGGCTAAACAGGACGAACTGGCGCGGCACTGGATCGGAGCCCTGGACATCCGCCCCGCCGACCCCGAAGCGCAGGTACGCCACCTCAGCGGAGGCAACCAGCAGAAGGTCCTCCTCGCGCGTTGGCTGCTGACCGCACCCCGGCTCCTGATCCTCGACGAACCCACCCGGGGCATCGACATCGGGGCCAAGGCGGAGATCCAGAAACTCGTGGCCCGTCAGGCGGGCGAAGGCACCGCCGTGCTGTTCATCTCGGCGGAACTCGAAGAGGTCCTGCGCCTGAGCCACCGCATCGCCGTGCTCCGCGACCACCGGATGGTGGCCACCCTCACCAACGACGACACCGTCACGCCCGAACGCATCCTCACGACCATCGCCACCGGAGCGGATTCATGACCACCCAGCCTGCCAAACCCAAGGCGGTCGGCGGAACCGGGAGGCGCCTGGCCGGCCACCGCCTGCTGTGGCCCACGCTCATCCTGCTCGCGCTGCTCCTCGGCAACCTCGCGTTCCACCACGACTTCTTCTCCGTCCGCGTACGAGACGGCCACCTCTACGGCAGCCTCATCGACATCCTCCAGTTCGGCGCGCCCCTCACCCTCGTGGCGCTCGGCATGACCCTCGTCATCGCCACCCGCGGCATCGACCTCTCGGTGGGTTCCACCGTCGCCATCGCCGGCGCCCTCGCCTGTGGACATATCTCCACCGCCGCACATCCCGGCAGCGTCGCCACCATGCTGACGGCGGTCACCCTCGCGCTCGGCGTCGCCCTCGTACTGGGCCTCGCCAACGGCTTCCTGGTGTCCGGTCTGGGAGTGCAGCCCATCGTGGCCACCTTGATCCTCATGGTCGCCGGCCGCGGCGTCGCCCAGTTGATCACCCGCGGTCAGATCGTCACGGTGACCAGCGCCCCCTACAAGATGATCGGCGGAGGCTACTGGCTGACCTTCCCGTTCGCCGTCCTCCTGGCCACCGCCCTCGTCGCGCTCACCGCCTTCGTCACCCGTCGCAGCGCACTCGGCATGCTGATCGAGTCCGTGGGCGGCAACCCCGCCGCCAGCCGCCTGGTCGGCATCCGGGCCGGCGGGCTGCTCGCCCTGGTCTACGTCTTCAGCGCGCTGTGCGCCGCCGTCGCCGGGCTGATGATCAGCTCCAACGTCTCCAGCGCCGACGGCAACAACGCCGGCCTGTGGATCGAACTCGACGCGATCCTCGCCGTCGTGGTCGGCGGCACCGCCCTGACCGGAGGACGTTTCTCCCTCGGCGGCACCGTCCTTGGTGCCCTGATCATCCAGACCCTGTCCACCACCGTCTACACCCTCGGCGTCCCACCCGAGACCACCCTCGTCTTCAAGGCCTTCGTCGTCATCGCCGTCTGCCTCGTCCAGTCCCCGGTCTTCCGGGCCAAGGTCCTGCGCCGCCGCAGGGCAACCACTTCCCGATCCCACACCACGGCGGGCGCCGCCCCGCAGCAGAAGGAGGTACGCGCATGAGTACCGGCATCGCGAGCGCCGCCGCCGGCCTCACCCGCCCCCTCGCGACGGTGTCCCCGCGCACCCGCACCCGTATCCCACTGATCGTCACGGCCGTCCTGCTGGTCGTCATGTTCAGCGTCGGGTCGGTGCGCTATGACGGCTTCCTCTCCGCGCAAGTCGTGCTGAACCTGCTGATCGACAACGGATTCCTCCTGGTCGTCGCGGTCGGGGCGACCTTCGTCATCCTCACCGGCGGCATCGACCTGTCCGTCGGCTCCATGGTGGCCCTGTCGACCACGCTCACCGCCTGGCTGGTCGAGTCGCACGGCTGGCCCCTGGCCGCCGTCATCCCCCTGGTCCTGCTGGTCGGCGCCGCGAGCGGGACGCTCATGGGATGGATCATCCACACCTTCGAGATCCAGCCCTTCATCGTCACTCTGGCCGGCATGTTCCTCGCCCGCGGGCTCTGCTACACCATCAGCACCGAATCCATCACGATCAGCGACCCCACCACGGCGGGAATCGCGCAGACCCGGCTGTACGGCCCGGGGGGACTGTTCGTCTCGATCCCGGTGGTCATCGCCACGGCCGTGCTGGTGATCGCCTTCGTCGTCCTGCACTACACGCGCTTCGGGCGCAACGTGTACGCGCTGGGCGGCAACGAGACCTCCGCACGCCTGATGGGTCTTCCCGTGGGCTCCACCAAGATCGCCGTATACGCCGTCAGCGGCTTGTGCTCCGCACTCGGCGGCCTGCTGCTGACCTTCTACATGCTCTCCGGCTACGCCCTCCACGCCATGGGCATGGAACTCGACGCGATCGCCGCCACCGTGATCGGCGGCACGCTGCTGACCGGAGGTTCCGGCTTCGTCCTGGGCACGGCCCTCGGCGTGCTCGTCCTCGGCATGATCCAGACGGTCGTCAACTTCCAGGGCACGCTCAGCTCCTGGTGGACCCGGATCGTCATCGGCGTCCTGCTGCTCGTGTTCATCGTGCTGCAACGTCTGATGAGCGGCCGCCGCCCCGCCGCCGACTGACTCGGCTCCGCAGCCCGTTTCACCGGGTGCGGGTGCTGCCCGTCCAGCTTCCTTCGCGGCACCCCCAATGGGCCGGCTTCCAGGGCACGCGCGTACGAATCCGTCGGTCAGGCCTCCGCGCGGCGCCCGCCTCCATCCGTGATCCTGCCGGACGGCTGGGGCCGCACGGCCGATGTGGTGCTCACGGCCCGCGGGCCCGCCACTTGCGAGGGCGCCGCCCGCTTCCTCGCGGCGCGGCGGGCCGTCACGCCCACCGCATCGCGCGCGGACGGCTCGTCGTAGACGGCGTCACCCACCGGCCCGCCACCCAGGAGGCCGGGCACACGCTGAACGGGGGTCCCGAGAAGCTCGACCGGCGCGTGGTCGTGGGAACCCTGCCACTCCGGGCACCGCACGGGCGTCAGCCTGTTCTTGCGCAGGCCGGACGGCGGCCGGCTACGCGGGGGTCGTGCTGGAAACCCGGCACGACGCGGACTCGCCGAGCGGCCCCGACTGCCCGACGGTCCTCCTGCGCCCGGGCGAGCTGTACCCGTCGACGGCGATCCACAGCTTTGCCGTGGTCACGGCCAGGAGGGGCGGGTCGGTTCCGTCCACCGCCAGGCGGTGGGGGTCATTCGCCGGGTGGAGCGGTCCTGCGGGCCGTACTGGCGCGGACGATGAGCTCGGGCGCCACCACCAGGTGCGTCGACTCGTCGGTCCGGCCTTCGATGTGGTCCAGGAGCAGGCCGATGCTGTCGCGACCGAGCGAGGCGAAGTCCTGACGGATCGTCGTCAGCGGGGGCGGGAAGAACTCCGCCTCCGGGATGTCGTCGAAGCCGGCCACCGCTACGTCCTCCGGCGTGCGCAGGCCCGCTTCCCGCAAGGCCCTCAGGACACCGAGGGCCATCTGGTCGTTGGCGACGAACACCGCGGTGAGGCCCGCTTCCTGCCCTCGTGCCGCCCGTACCCGACCCGCGAGCTGCTGGCCGGCCTGGTATCCCGACAGCGGACTCCAGTCACCGCGCAGCAGGGGCGGCACCTCGGCGCCGGCATCGCGCAGCGCCTCCTCCCACCCCTGCGTGCGGGCCTCGCTCTCGAGCCAGTCGGGAGGGCCCGCGACATGCCACACGGTGGAGTGGCCCGAGGCGAGGAGATGTTCCGTGATCAGGCGGGCGCCGAGGTTCTGGTCCAGCGACACCCCCGGCAGGTCCAGGGTGTGGCCGCCTTCCACGGTGACCACCGGGCACGGTGCTTCCAATGCCGCCAGGGCCCTCACCGCGGCGCGCTGGGGAGTGACGGCGACGATCCCCTCCACGCCCCACCCGGCGAGGTGCTGCATGGCCTCGGCGAGGGCCGTCTGCGTGGCCGTCCGAAGCGTGACGGCGGACGTCAGGTAGCCCCGGTCCCGAGCCGCCTCCTGCACTCCCGCCACGGTACTGGCGGGCCCGTGCAAAGTGGTGTTCACCGCGATGACGCCCAGCGTGTGGGTCCGGCGCGTGGCCAGAGCCCGGGCCGCCGAGTTGCGCCGGTACCCCAGCTGCTCGATGACCTGCGTCACCGCGGCCCGGGTCCTGGCGCTGACGTTCGGGTGATCGCTGAGCACCCGTGAAACGGTCTGATGGGACACGCCGGCGACGCGGGCGACGTCCGTCATCGTGGGCGCTCGCGAGACGTCTGGGAGCTGGGTCAACTCTCTTCCTTTCCATCGAGCGGCCTTCCCTCAAGGTACCGAACCAGCCGAGGCCCGCACACATCTCGGACCGCCCGGGAGGTGTTGGCGGAGTATTGATGTTGGCGCTCACATCATCTCGGGAGAACCACAGGGTATGGGGAGGAATCTTGTTCCGCACCTCTTGAGATTTCTACTTGTTAGCGCTCACAATTTGATCGAGGCTGCGGACGTCAGGAAGCCGCCGCGCATGTCGGAGAGAGACGGTGGAAGCGTAGTGAGCGGGACCCTCCTCAAGGACCTCCGTCGCGAGGTCCTCGCGGCCAACCTGCGCATCCCGGAGGCTGGTCTGGCCACCCTCACGTGGGGAAACGTCAGCGGAGTGGATCGAGACGCCGGCGTCTTCGTCATCAAGCCGTCCGGGGTCTCCTACGCCGACCTCACCGAGGAGGACCTGGTGGCGGTGGCGCTCGAGGACGGGCGGGTGGTCGACGGGAACCTCAGGCCGTCCACCGACACCGAAACCCATCGGTGCCTCTACCGGGCCTTCCCCTCCATCGGTGGCGTCACCCACACGCACTCGGCGCACGCCGTCGCCTTCGCCCAGGCGCGCCGCCCGATCCCGGTCCTCGGCACGACACACGCCGACACCTTCAACGGGCCCGTCCCCGTGACGGCGGACCTCACCCCCGAGCAGTGCGCGCAGGACTACGAGTACCACACCGGCCAGGTGATCGTTGCCCGGCTGGACGGCGACCCCCGTCGGGCCGACGAGGTCCCCGGGGCGCTCGTCTCCCGACACGGCCCCTTCACCTGGGGCGCCACCGCGCATGCAGCGCTGGAGAACGCCATCGTCTGCGAGGCCGTGGCGGAGATGGCGCTGCACACACTGGCGCTGGGGTCCCGCCTCGGGGGCACCTCCGAGCCGCCGAGGCATCTGCTGGAGCGGCACTTCACCCGTAAGCACGGACCGGACGCCTACTACGGCAACGTCCCGCACGCCCGGGGCAACTGACGCCGCACACCGCCGGACGAGCCGCCCGGGGGCCGCCACCGCCGGGTGGAACGGCACGCCGGCGCGGGGGAGGCCGCGACGCCGTGGGTTTTCAGTGGTTCAGGTGTGGTTCCAGCGCTGGTTGCTGCCGTTCGAGCAGGAGCAGAGCCGGATCGGTGTGCCGTTGGCGGTGCCGTCGCCGGTGGCGTCGAGGCAGAGGCCGGACTGGACCCCGACGATGGATCCGTCGGAGTTGAGGCGCCCCTCGCCGGGGAGCCCAGATGATACGTGGACGCCGACAACCGGGGCGGTGCCCGGCTGGCCGCGGAGCCCTTCGCGCGCACGGGCCGCTGGCGGCCCGTCATGATCACCGGGCAGGTGGACACCAGGGCCTCCCTCGCCCGGGAGCAGGGATTCAACGGCGGTCTGACCCTGTCCGGCCTGCCGCTGCGCGGGGTCGAGGCCGGACAGTTTCACCGAGGACGGCGGCGCCGAGGCGATGGAGCGACTGCTCCGGGCGCACCCCGACCCCGACGCGGTGTTCGCGGCCTCCGACGCGATGGCCATCGGCGCGCTGCGCACCCTGCGAGAACGGGGGCTCCGGGTGCCCGAGGACATCGCGGTGATCGGCTTCAACGACCTCGCGAGCGCCCGGCACACCAGCCCGCCGCCGACCACGGGCCGTCAGCCGGTCCGGGCGCTGGGGCAGGAGATGGCCAGGATGCCGGTCAGCGCCATCGAAGGACACCGCCCCAGCCCGCTGATCCTCCCGACCCGCCTGACCACCCGCGAGTCCGCCCCTGATCTGTCCGCGCCGGCCCGATCGGCGGGCGGACCGGGGGCCTGGCCGCCGGATCACCGACACCGGCGTCCCGGCGGCTCGCGTCGGCCCCGATACGTGAAGACCGTCGCCCCCGACGTCAACCCGGTCAGGCACTCCCCGTGAGCGACCGCCGGGATGCCGAACCGGCCGGATCCGGTCACCTGCCGATGGAGCGAGGCGAGCCGCTCCATCCCGGCTTCGGGGGAGAGGAACCCCAGCCGGCGCACGGCTGGGGTTCCTCGGAGACGGTGGACCGGGCGGGCGGGTCAGCGCTGCAGGGTGAGGAGCGCCGGCCGGTAGGGCAGCTGGTCGTAGGGGCCGCCGGCGGTGGGGGACTTGCCCTGGTAGAGGAACTGCAGGTTGCAGGGGTCGACGGTCATGGTCTGGTCGGGGTTCTCGCGGACCAGGTCACCGTGGCTGATGTCGTTGGTCCAGGTGGCACCGCTGTTGGCCTTGCCGGCAAAGGGGTTGCTCTCGGTCACGGCCTGCGGGGTCCACGCACCGCCCAGGCTGGAGGCCGTGAACGAGCGGAAGTAGCGCCCGTTCGCGCCCCTCGCCTCAACGATCATGAGGTACTGGTTCTGGCCCTTGACCTTGTAGACCTGCGGCGCCTCGAACAGGTTGTCCGGCGTGTCGCTCATGACCGTCGTGTACGAGGAGCCGAAGTTCCCCGGGAAGTTCCCGATCGGCATGCTCGCCCGGTAGATCTTGCCGTTGTCCCCGGCGAAGAACAGATACATGTTCCGGTCGTCGGCGATCAGCGTCTGGTCGATCGGGCCGGTGGGGGACTCGGTGCGGGGGATGCTTCCGGTGAACAGCGGTTGCGGCGCGGACCAGCCGTTGGGGTTGGTGGGGTCGCTCGACGTGCGGTAGATGAAGGGCCAGGCGCCCCACTGGTACGCCAGCACCCAGATCTTCTTGGGCGCGAAGTAGAACAGCGTGGGCGCCACCGCGGTCTGGCTCATGCCGGACTGGCCGGCCGACGCCATGTCCGACCAGTTCGTGAAGGGACCGAACATCATCGAGCCGTACGACGATCCCGAGAAGTTCGACCCGTAGACCAGGTGCTTGCCGTTGTACGTCACGGTGGTGAAGTCCTTCAGCGAGGCCCACCCGTTCGCCGGCTGCGCCAGCGCACCCGTCGACGTCCACCGGTACGTCGACGGAAGAGCGCACGGGCCGCCCGTCGGGGCGGGCGTCGTCGGGGCCGGCGTCCCGGACAGCCCGGTCCACTTCTGGTTGCCGCCGGACCAGCAGGCGTACAGCTGGATCTTGGTGCGGTTGGCGGTGGCCGCGCCGACGGCGTCGAGGCACAGCCCGGACTGGACACCGGCGATCGAGCCGTTGGTGTTGATGTTCCACTGCTGGCCGGCGCCGCCGTCGCAGTCCTCGATGACCACCGCGGAGCCGTTGCCGGTACCCCTGGCGTCCAGGCACTTGTTGCCGTAGATCATCAGCTGCTTGCCGGAGGTGTACGTCCAGCGCTGGTTGGTTCCTCCGTGGCAGTCCCACAGCTGCGCCTGGGTGCCGTTGTCGGTGGTGGAACCGTTGATGTCGATACAGCGACCGGAGGCGACGCCCTTGATCGCTCCGGTACTGGTCCCGCCGGTGGCGGAAGCGGCCTTGAGGGCGTTCACGACGGCGGCGTGGGCGGCCTTGGGGTTGCCGTTGTTGTCGAACAGCAGGGGGTTTTCGCCTCTGCGCCAGGAGTCGCTGTCACGGATGCCCCACACCGTGATACCGGTGCACCGGGCGACGGACAGACAGGCCTTGACCGTGTTGGCGTAGTGGGTGGGCGACGCCTGGGCGATGTCCAGCTCGGTGATCTGGACGTCGACACCCAGGGCGGCGAAGTTGGACAAGGTGGTCTGGAAGCCGGCCGGCGGCCCGCCGGCGCCGAAGTGGCTCTGGAACCCGACGCAGTCGATCGGCACGCCGCGGGACTTGAAGTCCCTGACCATGTCGTAGACGCCCTGGGTCTTGGCGTCCGACCAGTTCTCGATGTTGTAGTCGTTGTAGCAGAGCTTGGCCGAGGAGTCGGCTGCCCGGGCGGTGCGGAAGGCTTCCTCGATGAAGCCGTTGCCCAGCACGTTCTGGAACACCGAGCTGCGGTGCTGGCCGCTGCCTCCGTCGGCGAAGGCCTCGTTGACCACGTCCCAGGCGTAGATCTTGCCCTTGAAGTGGGTCATCTCGGTGGTGATGTGGTGGTTCATCACGCTGCGCAGCGTGTTCGCGTCGCCGATGGAGCCGACCCAGGACGGGAGCTGCGAGTGCCAGACCGCGGTGTGGCCGCGCAGGCGCTGACCGTGGGCCGCGGCACGGTTGACGATCTGATCGGCGGGGCCGAAGGTGAAGTTGCCGCGGGACGGTTCGACGGCGTCCCACTTCATCTCGTTCTCCGGGGTGATCATGTTGAACTCCCGGTCCGCGATCCCGGCGTACGTCGAGTCGCCCAGCCTCCCGGCAGCCACGGCCGTGCCGAAGTACCTGCCCGAGGGGGTCGCCTGTGTACCCAGGCTCGCCGCTCCGGCCGAGTCGGGGAGAAGCGTCAGGACACCAGCCAGCAGCGTCGCGGCCGACAGGCCTATCGTCAGGGTCCGGCCGCGCCGGCCGAGCCGGTGCAGGCCCTTCGTGGTTCTCCTCGGGGACCGCGGGTCGCCCTGGGCGCCGTGATCGTGGGCGCGTCGGCCGGTGCGGCCTGATGTGTGTTGGTTCATGGGAGGCGCTTTCTTCAGCGGATACATCGACGGGGAAGTGGGGGAACCTCCCACGCCGGCACACGTGGTGAACGACGGGAAGAACACCCCACGAAGTGGAGGCCCCCGAACTCGTGGCCGCGTAACGAAAAAGTCGCGCCGCCCCGACGATTTCCCGGTGATGCATCTCGCAGGCAAAAAGCGTTACGTCGGGCCCGGCCGCCTGGTCGTCCCGTGCAAAGGGCGCGTCACCCTGGCCGGCAGTGTCGATTCGCCGTGCGGGATCGCCGGCCGGCACCGCGCCATTCGGTCCGCAATGCTCACGGAGCGGTTCTCAGCCGAGGCCCCCGCGCACGATGAAGGATGCCTGGTCGGCGAAGGCCCGTGTGCCGTCGGAGCCGTCGAGCCAGATGCCGCCGTCGCGGTGGCGGATGACCGATCCGGGATAGTTGTGCGCGTGCAGGGTCACCGACCCGGCCGCCGCCCCGGCGCGCGGACAGAAGGTCGCGTCTTCACGGAACAGTTCGCTGCCGTCGTCGGCGCTCAGCCGAAGGCGCAGTTCACGATGGCGCAGATAGCGGCCGTCGGCGACGCGGAGGGTGACGCACCGTGCGTCGGCCAGCCCGCGGACGACCGTGAACGTGGCCCGCTGCCGTGTCTGCGCGCTGCTGGACGCGGAGACCCGGCCGAGCGTCGCCAAGTCGCCGGCATACGCGAGGTACAGGTTGGGTTCGTCCACGGACTCCAGTGCTTGTGCGCCCAGCGGAACAGTGCCCGCGTCGGCGGACGGATTCACCGGGGACGGAGCGGCCGACGTGGGGGTGCTCGACGGGATCGGCGTGGGGGCGCCGACCGTGGGAGCGGCCATGACGCCGGGCGCCCGATGCGCCGGTTCGGGCCAGGCGGCGTAGGTGGCGGCCCCGGCGACGAGCACCGCGCCGGTGGCGAGGCCCACCAGCTGCTGAGCGGTCACCGCATGGAGCTTGGCGATCAGGGAACCGTGCAGAGCGCCTCCACCCGTCGCCGTGCCGACGGCGACGGGTGCCGTGGCCAGCCCGGCGGCGCTCGCGGCCGTACCCGACAGCAGGCCCTTGGCGGTCAGCGCGGCGACGAGTCCTGCCGGGACGGCCAGCGGTGCGAGGCTGAGGAGCAGCAGTTCGGCAGGGACCCGTTCGGTCGTCGTGGCCGTGCAGACCCGGCAGTCGCGGGTGTGCCGTGCGATCCGCTTGCGCCACACCGACGTACGAAGACCGTCCCAGCCGGCGACGGTCTCGTCCAACTGCGGGCAGCGCGGGTGGGCTTCCAGCGCGGCGACGATCGTCCGGCTCAGGTCCAGCTGCTCGCGCATCCGTTGCAGGCGTACTCCGACATGGGCGACGGTGAGCCCCGTCGCGGCGGCGATGTCGTCACGGCTCAGCAGTCCGGCGCATTCCTGCCACCACAGCGACAGCAGCACCCGATGGTCCGCGTCGAGCCAGCGGCCGGCTTCGACGACCTGACGGCGCTCGTCCGACGCGTGCAGACGCAGGATCGCCATGTCCTGGGGTCCGGCGCCGGCGTCCGGTATCGGGAGTGCCTCGTCGATGACGGTGGTCCGGCCGGCGAAGGCGCGTTGTCGCTGCCAGTGGGTATGGAGCTGGCGGAGCGTGATCGACACCAGCCAGGACCGGAAGCTCTCCGGGGCACGCAGGGCAGGCAGGTCGCGCACCACGCGCACCAGGGTTTCCTGGACGACGTCGTCGACGTCGGCATGGCCGTTCAGAGCTCGCCGGACGATGTTGTAGAGCAACGGCAGGTACGCGGCGATCAGTTCCTCGCGCGCCCGATCGTCACCGGCCTGCGCCGCGACAACCAGCCCCGTGTGATCCGTGTCCATGAGACCCATTCCCACCTCCCTCAGGGGAGCGATCCGCCGAGTACGGCGCTACACCTTGACGTCGGCAAGGGTATGCGGGCAAAACCCCTGTCTTGGAACGGGGTTGACGTCCGAGGTGACCCGTAAAAAGTTCCCGGCTCGAGGCAACCCTTCGAGGGGCCGGTGACCACAAGGAGTCGGATCCGGCACTCCGGTAACCGGTTCCACCTTTCCTCCGGTGGCATGCAAGGAGATTCCCAATGATGCTGTCAAGCCGCAGTGACGGGCTCTTGAGAGCCGTCTCATGCCGCTGTGGCGGCGGGGATCGGAGCGGTCGCTT
>NZ_JBIAJH010000067.1:0-19516 GCF_042871845.1 Streptomyces sp. NPDC005533
CCGTTGGACCGACCGGACGCTGACCCGTAACTCCTTCGCGACCTCGCTACTGCCCCGCCCGGCGGCGAACATCGCGACCGCTTCCATCCGGACCCGCTCACGGAACGCTTGCCTCTCCGCGGTAAGACCCCCACCCTGCGGATACCTCATACACCCGGCATACCGCGACGATCACCGATCGTCAGCCCCCTACGACAACCCGGCTTCAAAGTCAGTAACGGGCCGCGTAGGCGGCCTGCACCTCGTCGGCGCGGTCGGTCCACCAATTCAGCAGTGCCTCGTCCGTCAGGAACATCTCGCCGAAGGCGGGGTCCTGGCGGTCGAGGTAGAACTCCAGCTGCCAGAAATCGGTCAGCCGCTTCCACCACAGCCGCTTCACCGCGTCGGCGAGGTCGCCCTCGGACAGATCGATCACGGACCGGTATCCGGAGCAGAACGCGGCAACGCGGTCGAGGTCGAAGGCACCACCGACCCCGAACTGCACCTGCGCGGTCCGCGCGACCTCCTCCCCGTACGGACGAACACCGAGCCGGTCCCAGTCCAGTACGGCCACCACCCGGCCGTCGCGGCGCAGCAGGTTGCGGTACTGGAAATCGCCATGCGTCCACCCGTGGGGCCCTGTCGGCACCTCGCCGACCGGCCGGGCATCGGCGTACCGCGCGAGAAGGCCGCGGCGGCCGTGCAGGGCCTCGGCGACGGCCTTGTCGAAGTCCCTCACCAGAGCGGACGGCAAACGGCTCAGGAGACCAGCAGCCGCACGGTCGGCCTCGGTCACATCGCGGACCTTCGCCACCGGCGCCTGCTCGGGGACTGGGCCGGGACCATGCCGCCGCAAGCCCTCGTGGAGGCGGCCCAGCAGAGCACCGAGATCGCGCACCTGGTCGAGCGGGAGATCCGTCCCTTGGAGGTGCTCGCCGTCCACCCACGGCAGGACGCAGTAGCCGTGACCACCGGCTTCCGCCACAAGGTCACCGTTGGCCGCGCTCAGCGGCGCCGGCACGGGGATGCCCTCGCGAGCCAGATCCACGAGGACCGCAAGGTTCCTGCGGACCTTCGGCAGAGGAACGTCGGTGATCTCCTTGAGCGCGAACACTCCAGCAGCAGTCACGAGCCGCCAGTTCCGATTCATCAGGCCATGGGCAAGGAACCCCCGATCACTCACCACGCCCAGCCCGAACGCATCGGACAGGCTAGGCAGCACTGCCGTCAGCGCATCTTCTCGAGTCGTATCCGTCACCCCCAGCACGGTACGCCGACGCCGAATCCGGCACCCGAATTCGTCACCCAGGTCCCCACGGAGAGTCGAAGGGAGAAGCAAGCCGCGATCGCCACCGGCCCACCCAACTCCGCTCGTGGCGGAGCCGAAACCATCCGGCGGCCTCACTACCCTGACCGACGGATCACCCGTGGCCGTACGACGATCGGGAGACCATGACCACGCCCTCCACCGCCTGAATCGAAGACCTCCTGCAGACCGGCGTGCGCGAGGAGGTCTACCCCTGCGCGGTGTGGGCGGTCGGGGACGCCGACGGCGTCCGCGCGAGCGGAGCCGTCGGCCTCCTCGATCCCGACCGGCCCGACGAACCGATGCGGCTGGACACCCTCTTCGACGTGGCCAGCCTCACCAAGGTCCTCGCCGTCTGGTCCACGATCGGCACGCTCGCCGAACAGGGCAAGCTCGACCTCCACGCCTCTCTGGGCACCTTCTGGGACGAGGTCGCCGGCCACCCCCAGGCCCGGGCCACGGCCCACCACCTGCTCACGCACACCGCCGGCCTGCCGCTGGGCGCCAACCTGAAGAACCTCGAGGGCACCGACCCCCAGGACATCCGCGACGGCGTCCTCCACGAGGCCCTCCACCGCCCACCGGGCGAAGCCGTCGAGTACACGGACCGAGCCGCCCTCGTCCTCGGCTACCTCGCCGAACACCTCTGGGGCCAGCCCCTGGACCGGCTCGCCACCGACCGCGTCTGGCACCCCCTGGCAATGACCCGCACCCGCTTCGGCCCCCTCCCCGGCGCCGAAGCTGCCCGCTGCGCCCCCACCGAGTACGACGAGACCACCGGCACCCCACCTCAAGGGCACCGCCCACGACTTCTCCGCCCGCCTCCTCAGCGGCGTCTGCGGCACCGCCGGCACCTTCTCCGTCCTCGACGACCTCGCCCTCTTCCTCCGCCACATGCTCGCCCCCACCCAGGCAGCCTTCGGCGGCGTTTCTGTCGGCGGCGGACGTTACCGTGGCTCGCATGGACGAGAACACGTACTGGAGTTCTGCGCCGGAGCGGATCGTGCGCGGCTCGATGGGTCTGTGCCATCTGACGGTGTTCGAGGCGCCGTTCAACGTCGACGCCCGTCAGTTGGCCCCCAACGACCCTGCGCGGGCACGGGCGTTCGTCGAGTCGTTCGACGGCGTCGAGGCGGTGCTGGAGGACCTCGGGCCGCGCTCCGCGCAGGCGCCGCTCCCCTCGGCGACACGGTCCGATCTTGACGTCGTGCACGCTGCCGCGTGGGGCGGCATGTTGAGCATCGTCACTCCCGCGTTCGCGACCGACGGCAACGACGAGCCGCTCCGGTCGGCGGCGAAGGAGGTGCGGGAGCGGTTCCCGGATGCGCGGATCGTGGGACGCGTCTCGTACCACGGGGGGATGGAGCACACGGAGAACATCGTGTGGTTGCCGGACGGAGCGGTGTTCCACACGTCGGGATGGCCGGCTGACGAGCCGTTCGTCGTGTCGGGCGATCCGCATGCGGTGATCGCGTCTCTGGACCTCAAGGGGTGGATGGTGGACAACGCCGGGGTCGACCTGGACGAGCCGGCGAACGAGGTCTACTGGGCGGGTCTGGCGGGCTTGGCGCTCGGGCATTCGGATCCGTGGGGGTGGGAGGAGATGGAGACGACGGCGTTCCGTGTGCGGCACTCCGAGGCCGCGGTGAGGGACATGGAGCGCCTGTACTTCGTGTAGGCGCACGTCGCGGCGAGCGCGAACTGGCGCTCCGTGGAGCGGTGTTGAGGTCGCGGCGACACGCTTTAACTCGTCTTTACTTGTGGTCGTTGAGGGCTATGGTGTTCGAGGCGGCGTGTACACGTCACGGGGGCCCACGCGTCGCCCACACCCCTCAAGGCCCCACCGGAGAGGGAAGACGAGCTCTTGAGCAAACACGTGCGCATACCGTCCAGGTGGCGGTTCGCGGCCAGGTTCACGGCCGCTGTCGGCTTAACGGCCGCGATCGTCACCACCGGGCTCCAGGCCGTCGAGGCCGCACCACCGAAGCTGCCGCCGGTCTCGGCGAAGCTGAAGGCGGGATCCGGGAAGCGCTGCGACACCCGCAACGGCCTGCCGACCGCCCCGATCACACCTCCGGACTCCGGGTTCCCCGACAGCCCGACCGGGAACCTGTACAAGGACTCCGCCCTCCCCAAGAACTTCGAATTCGACCTTCCGGGACAGGCGTACGACGGGCTGCAGACGCCGACGGCCGCCCAGAAGACGGAGGCCCTGTCGAAGGTCCCCGGGGACCTGGACAAGAACGTCGAGGCGTGGAAGAAGATCGCCGACGCGTCGGGCAAGCCCGCGGACCGGGCGATGGAGATCTACGCCCGGTACTTCGCGAACAAGGAGAACCTGGGGTTCAAGCACTGGTTCGACAAGCGGTACATCCGCAACCAGATCAACAACCACAAGGGCTCGGGCTTCGAACGGCAGCTCGTCAAGGACTACAAGCTGATCGGCCCGGACTGGCTGTGTGAGGTCACCGTCGAGCTGTTCGACGAGAACGGCCAGAAGGTCGGCGAGCGCCGGTACGACGCCTACAACCAGAAGAGCAAGGAATTCAACGAGTTCAAGTCGAACTCGAAGCTGACGGCGCAGCAGCTCGCGAATGACCGGGTCGTCGCCAAGTCGATGCCCGACCACAAGTTCCGCTTCACCGGCGCGAAGCCCTTCACCAAGGGCCAGGCCAAGCTCATCGACGACCTGGAGCGCGATGTCCGCGCCATGCGGAACGGGAAGACGGGGCAGGTACGCGGAAACCAGCGCATCTACAACCCGGTGCCCAAGACCACGCCCATCCAGGGGTATTCGGACCACCAGCGGTGGTTCGCGCCCGCCTGCCAGACCGGTACGACGCAACTGTCCGCGGCCGGCGCCAACACGTGCGGCACCCGCGGCCCCGCCAACGACCGGGCCCTGTCCTCCGGAAAGACCCTGGAAGAGGCGAAACGCTACCAGCGGGACGCCAACCGCCTCGACCCGAGGGGCACCCTCCCCAGGGGCGGCCCGGGCGGCGTCGACTTCACCACCATGGAACTCCGGTACGTCGGCGGCCTCGAAAAGGGCAAGGGCATGAGCTACTCCATGCGCGCCGACCAGATGCCCGACCCGGACAACAACCCCGGCTTCGGCGGCGAAGCCCGGATGCAGCTCTCCTCCGACGCCCTGTTCACCTGGCTCGCGCTGACCCCCGAGAAGTTCTGGGTCAACCTGAACCCGGACCAGCCGAACAAGGTCATGGACGCCAAGTTCGGCAAGACCGACGCCGGCCGCGTCCTCCTCGACGCCGACCTGGTCATGAAGCACGACTTCTCCGAGGCCCTGAACCCCGACAAGCATCCCGGGGGCAAGCTGTACTGGGACACCGCACCGCGCCGCAACGGCATCCCCTGCTTCCCCGGTACCCGCTTCTGGATCGAGCCCGACGAGGCGAAGGTCCGCGAGCAGGACGGCGGGATCTACATCCTCGAATCGCCCATGGACGTCTCCGCCCAGTGGCTGGACGTCGACTACACCGTCCCCGGCTCCACCGAATGCACCGACCTCTCGGACGCCGAGAAGAAGGCCATCGAACAGTCGGTCAACGCCAACATCGTCCCGGTCATCCAGGAGCGGGTGAACAAGGACCCCAAGTACGCCGAGCTGCGCGCCGTCTACAACGCCCGCGTCGCAGCCGAGTACATCCGTCAGCAGGACGCGAAGTCCCCGACGGACTTCCACGGCATCATCGACTCCAACGACGTCTCGGCCTGGCCGATCCGCGCTCCGCATGAGGACTGGACCCGGGAAAAGGTCTGGGACGCGTACATGCAGTCCATCAAGGAGGGCATCGAGTGGTTCGAGCTGGAGTACGGCGGCAAGCTGTACAAGCAGGGCGTCGGCGGCGTCGACTTCTCCAAGCAGCCCAAGCAGAACATCCCCAAGGCGCAGTTCGACACCCAGAACCCGGACCTGGACAACACGACCGTCAACTCCGGCAAGTCCGATGACACCTCCTACCGGGACCTCGACACCCTGTACCTCGGCGCGGGCCCGGCCACGGACGGCAGTGGAGAGGATCCGGGCGGCGAGGACCCCGGCGGCGACCCCACCCCGACACCGACCCCGTCGGGCACCGGCAAGCCGACCACTCCCCCGACGACCCCGGCCCCGGACCCCACACACCCCGGCGGCGGCGGTGACGACACGCCGCCCACGTCGAAGGGCCCCCACGGCGACCTCGCCGACACCGGCACCCACACACCGGTCGGCCTCGTCGCCGGTCTCGCCGCCGCCCTCGCGACGGCCGGCGCCACCCTGACGTGGTGGATGCGGCGCCGCCGCACCGTGCAGCAATAGCCTGACGAGGCAGCCTCGTCTCACCGGGCAGGGCCCCACCCGCAGGTACACGCCGGGTGGGGCCCTTCCCCGTCTCCGCGCAGGAGCCGGACGGGCCGTCCTCCCTGCGCGCACACGGCGGCAGCCCCTCATCCACACATTCGACGAACCGTAGAGACGCCCGCGCGTGCTGACACCAACACGGCGCGCACAGCCCGATGTGCGCCGTCAGCCGATCGCCGGCGTGGGCGAGGCAGAACCGCTCCAGCAGTTCCTCCGCGCGCCGCCGGGACCCGCGCACGCCCAGCCGCAACACCTGGACTTCTCCGACGCCGCGATCATCTTCGGCCCGGTCCGCTGTTCCTTCCGGGTACGGCTGCTGGTGCCCGGAGTCACGGCGGGCGACGGGGACCGCGCCGCGCTCGACGGGAGGTGGAGCACGTCCGGCGGTCTGCTGCTGACCTCGGTCGTGGGCCGCCGGCGACCGTACCTGCCTTACGGACCCGGCTCGATGGCGTTGAGCCAGGCCAGTAGTTGTCGCAGTCTCAGGCGGCGCGGAGCGGGGGTTGCCGGGTGGGTGATGAGTATCCCGATGTGGGCGGCGGCCTCGGCGTCCAGTCCTGCGGCCTGCATGTCGATGAGCAGGGTGAGCTCCACCCCGAGGGGAGGGTCCGGGAATCCGAGGGCGTGCTCCCACAGCCGGAGGGCCGCCTCCCGCTCACCCAACGCCGCTAGTTCCGGCGCGAGTTCGCATATCTGGTGCCATTTGATCCAGGGGTGGGTCAGCGCTGAGTCGATGACATAGGGGACCACCTCGCGGCCTTGCAGGGCGAGCAGCACGCGTAGGCCGCGAAGTGCGTCGTCCGAATCGCCGGCGGGCAAGGTCACCAGCCGTTGGGCGAAAACGCCAGTCGCTTCGAGGTGGTCCTCCTGATGGCGCAGGACTTGCAGGACTCCCTGGAGCCAATCGCCGTTGTCCGTCAGGGTCGGGGTGGCATCCCAGATCTCGAGCAGGAGACCGGCCGCGCCGGCGCCCCGGGCCTTGAGCAGCACTCGCGTCGCCTTCTCGTACCCGCTACGGGAGCAGAAGGGGGTACGCAGCGCGAGCTCGGCGACCTCTCCCGCCTCGTCGAGCGCACCGCGGTCCAGGAGCGTTTCCGCGACGCCCGGCCGGTCGGCCGGGGTGAGTGACCTGCCGCGCGCAATGCGGTCCATCACCCCGCTCACGCCGGCCGGCCCTGCCGCCTCCAGCCAGATCTCGACGGTGCTGGCGCCCTCGAACAGCCCCCACCGGCCGCCGCCCTGCACCTCGTCCGCCCAGTCACGGGCTCCTTGCACGTCGCCGAGGGCGGCCAACGCCTGTTGGAGGCGCGCCGGGACCCACAGATAGTGCCCCACGTCGGCGCCGCTGCGTTCGAACGCCGCGCGGAGCTCGGCACGCGCCGCCTGCCCGTGTGCCTTGACCCACAGGGACGCCGCCCAGTGCATGATGTGCTGGCCGGTGGCATCCCTTCGCATCAGCGTCAGAGCGACACTCGCGGCGGCCTCGATGTCACCGGACTTCTCCAACGCCTTGCCCACGGCCATGGGGCTGAACTGGTCGAGGGGCGGCCAGGACAGCACGATCTCGGTCAGTTCCCGCGCCGCCCCGGGCATCGCGGTGAGCCAGGCTTCGCTGGCCCGTTGGATGGAGTACCCCCCTGCGGAAGGGTCCTCCAACACGCTGCGGGCGAGCTTCACGGCGTCTGCCCGCATTCCCATCTGCGCGAGCGCCTGCGCCGCGTGCGAGACGTCCCAGCTGCCCCTGCCCGGCTCCGTCACCAGTTCCCAGGCTCGCCGACGGACCAGTTCGCGAGCCCCGTCGCCAAGGGCGACGGCCACCCGTGCGGCCTTGCCCAGCCAGCCGGACACACCGCCCAGCACCTCCCTGAGCAGTTCCTCTGCCAGATCCGGCGGTCCGCACCGGCTGAACGCCTCCACCGCGAGGAGCCGCTGTCCGCCGCCGAGTATCCCGCTGCGGGCCATGCGCTCCAGTCTGTGCAGCACCCCGGGCTCCGCCCCGAGCGCGCCCAGCGCCGCGAACGCCGCCTCCTGATGGGCCTCGTCGCGCGCGCAGCAGCCGATGCTCTCCAACCGGTCCACCAGGAGACGGCGGTTGTCCTCCCCGAAGGCGACTCCCTCGGCGAGGAGCAGACCCGCCAGCAGCGGCCGCTCATGGCCTCCGACCGCACCGGTACGCAGCTGGTCGGCGATCCGATCGGCCTCGCACTCCTCCCGCTCCGCCCACAGGCACAGGACGAACAGGGCCAGGGTCTGCTTGTCCTCGTCGAAGGCGCGCAGGATCCAGGACTCCAGGTCGGGGAAGTCCGGGCTGATGCCCTGCGCGTACGAGCGGGCGGCGAAGAACTCGGCGAAGGAGTGGTGCAGGAAGCGGTGGTCGCGCTGCTCCTGTACGAGCAGCCCGGTCCCTTGCAGGAAGTCCCTGACGTCGGTCTGCCAGTCCTCCAGGACGAGGTACTCACTGCCGTGTTCGCGCGTCCAGGCCAACGCCGCCTCGAACAAGGGCTCCTCACCCTCGAGTCGATGTCGCCCGAGCGCCCCGAGGAGCCGGCCCTTCTGGCCGTCCAGCCAAAGGTTCAGGGCCAGTCGTTCCGGTTCGGCCGCAAAACGTCGGCGCAGCTCCGCCCGGCCTCCGGCTCGGCGTGTGAGGAGGTGCCCGAAGAACCGCTGGTAGAGGCTGAGCCGGCTGGTCGGGAGAGGATTCGTGGGATCCACCGTGGCATTGACCGCCGCGATGGTGGCCAACAAGGGATTGCGGACCAGTTCCTGGAGCCGGCTGTCCTTCACCTCCTCGACGAATCGCTCGGCGGCGGCCCGCGCCGACGCCTCGTCCCCGTACTGCGCCGTGAACCACTTGTCGGCGAACCCCTTCAGCTCCTCGGCGCCGAACGGCTCCAAGGTGTACTCGCCCACGGACGCCCCGCGCAGCGGAGCGAGTTCACCGTCGCCGAGCGGTCGGCTGGTGATCACGAAGCGGTAGTCCCCGTCCGTACGGGTGTGCAGCGCGATCATCCGGATGACCTCGGCCCGGGCCTCCCTGTCGGCGACCTCGTCCAGGCCGTCGACCAGGACCAGCCAGCGCGCACCCTGCACACGGCCGCGGAAGAGCCCGGGATCGGGATCGGCGATCAGGCTGTGCCCGAGGCTGCGGGCCACGGCCTCTCTCAGTACGGCGCTCCACGACCCCGTCTCGCCCAAGAGGGTGTGGGCGGCGACCTTGACGGGGAGCAGGGGCTCGTCGACCGGCGCGTCGAGGCTGGTGTCCTCCCGTAACCAGATGCGGGACAGGGACCAGGCGAGGTGGCTCGACAGCGTGGACTTGCCGGCACCGGGCTCGCCGGTGATCAGGAGGTGCCGGTGCCGGTCCATCGCCTTGGGTACCGGCACCTGCGTTTCGGTGCTCCGGGTGCCGTCGTGCCGGGACGTGCTCACCGGCGGGAGCGCGTCATGGCCTTCGCCCGACGGCATCTCCTTCCGGCCCGAGCCGCCGTCCCCCGCTGCTTCGGACATCCGGATCCGCTGCCTCACGTACACGGCGGACAAGGGGGGTTCGGCTACGCCCAGCCTGTCGTAGGGCAGTCGTTCCACCGTCTTGGCCTGCGCCTCCAGCAGATTGCGCACCGTGAGCGTCGGCAGCGGAAGTTCGTTCCACGAGGAGATTCTCGGAGCCTGTGCCTGCCGGGCTGCGCTCGCGGCCCGGTCCATGGCTTCCTTGGCCCGGGTCCAGATCGGCATGACGTCGAAGGGCTCGCGCCCCAGGGCCACGGCGAAGGACCGGATGACCTCCGGCTTCACCATCCTCGTGGCATTGCAGACCCCGTAGACGACGTTCTTGTGGGCGATCTCCCCCCGCACCACGGCGTTGAGGCTCTCGTAGCCGGCGGCCGTCACAGCCTCCCGGAACCATGACGCCAACTCTTCGAGTTCCGGATAGCGCTGCTGATCGCCTTTCGGCGGACGGCCCCCGACCATCGCTCTCCCTCGCCGCCGACTGCCTCATGGTTTCCCGGAGTTTCTCAAGCGTAGAGGGAAACTCCGACTGGATCGCAGCCTTGTGGCAGACCTGTTGACCGCCCGCCTCGGCGAGGAGATCCCATGACCCAGTACACAGCCGTCGATCCCGTTCTTGCCGCCGTTCTCATGACCGTCGGAGCCGCCATCACCCTGGTCCGCGCCTGGATCGGTCACCGCACCGCCGTGCGAACGGAGGAGGAGCACACGCGGCGTACCCGGATCGCCGTGGAGGGTTCGGAGCCGGCCGGCAGGGCGGCTGTGGTCCGCGCGTCCGCGGAGCTGGAAGCGGCCTCGCGGGCCGGGCTGCGGGCAGCGGCCCGGACCGCGCGCCGGGGACGTGGCCTGTGAACCGGGCGCTACGCGGAGTCGGTGGTCGTGATGTGGTGGAGGAGGTGCTCGTAGAGGGGGCGTTTGTCGGGGCGGGTGTGGGAGGCGGCGTGGGTGAGGGCGGGGACGGCGCGGGTGCCGAGGGTGATGAGGGCTTCGGTCGCGGTGGTGCGGACGGTGGGGTGGGGGTGCTCCACCAGGGCGGTCATCGCGGGGATGGCCGGTGGCCAGACGGTGTGGGTGAGGGTGCGGATCGCCGTGCGGACGAGGTCCGGTTGGGGGTCGGCCAGGAGGATCGACGTGTGGTGCAGGTAGGTGCCGCGGTCCAGCAGGGCGCGCGAGGCGCGGTGGGCGTGCAGGCGGATGCCGGGCTTGGGGTGGTGCAGCAACACGTCGATCAGGTCGCGCAGGTCGGGGTCCCGGTCTGCGGCCGGGCCGGTGTGTGCCTCGGTGAGTCGGGTGAGTGCCTGGTGGATGCGGGCCGGGTCGCCGGTGCGGGCCAGCGTCAACAGGTCCTGGCGGGACGGCGGCCGGGTGGGTTCCGGTGGGGTGCGCTCACGAAGGGCCGCCAGGGCGGCGGCGACCACGCCCCCTCTGTCGGCGCCGACGCTGCCGCCGTCACCGTCGCCGTCGCCGGTGCCGAGCAGGCGTATCACGTGTCCGCGCACCAGTGCGGGGGCCAGCAGACCGGCGTGCAGCCCCTCCCGGGCCAGCCGCAGGGCCTCGGCCCGCAACACCGGGTCACCGCTGTCGACCAGCTCGTCGACGAGCTGTGCGGGCCGGTGCGCGCAGGTGACGGTCGCCTCCCGCACGGCCTGGTACAGCAGCTCGCCCCGCGGCTCCTGCCGGATCACCGTCGGCTCGTTCGTCAGCTCGGCGCGCAGCCAGGCGATCCGTACGCGGACGGGCAGTTCGGCCGTACGCCACGAAGGCCGGCGGGACCCCGGCACGTACGGCCCCAGTCGTTGGTGGAGCCGCGCCAGGACGAGCAGTGCTTCCGGCGAGCCCTCCAGCGTCATCGGCAGCAGCCGCGCGAGTTCGGCCGTCTCGGCGGCGTCGCCCGTCCGGCCCGAGGTCACTCGCTCGTCGAGCAGGACCAACCCCAGGTACCGCAGCCGGGGATCCTCGTGCCGGATGAGCCGCCCGAAGACGGCCGGCGGGCAGAGCCGCGCGTCGAGACGGCGGGACAACCAGCCGACGTCGGCTCGACGCAGCGCATCGTCGAGGGGCTGGTCCGCGGGCGTCGTCATCGTCGGATGCTAACCGGGACGTTCCCGGCCCCACCAGCGGGATTCGCTGCAACCACCGCGTCGAACGCCGGGGCTCCGGGGACGCCGGCGAGCGCCTCCCGCAGGTCCGCCCAGGCGACGTCGCGCGGGAAGGTCACGCCCGTCGCCCGAGCCCGAGGCGGCGTGCTCCTGTACGGGACGGAGCCGGGGAGGGGCGGCGCCAGAGGTCGCGCAGGAGCCGGCCGAGGACGGCCGAGGCCGGGAAGTAGCCCAACTGCCGTGAATCCAGGCTGTGTCCGGGGTTGTCGCCGACGAGCACGAGCCAGCCGGGCGGCACGTACCGCTCCGGCACGCCGGCCAGGGCGGGGACGAGGTCCCTCGGCACCGGGTCGCCGGGCACGGCGAGCACCCGCTTGATCAGGTGGGCCCCTTCCGTACGCGGGTCGGCGACCACGACGACCCGGCCCCGGCAGGCCTTCGTGCCGCGGACCACGAGGACCCGGTCCCGCTCGTGGTGGGTGGGCTCCATGCTGCGGCCCCGTACCGTGACCAGCACCAGCCGGCGGGCCGGCAGCGCGGTGAGGGCGCGTACGAGCCGTCCGGGCCGGGACCCGTGTGCTGCGGGGGCCGGGGGCGACGGCCAGGACACCGCGAGCGCGTCGAGCTCCTCCCGGCTCGGCATCACCCCGGCCGCCGGATCGTACGCGGGGCCGCGCCCGGCACCGCGGCGGGTCGCGGCGGGCACCGGACGGCGGGGCCTCACCGCGGGACCGCCGCGTCGGGGACGGCCAGGGCCTGGTCCGGGGGCGCGTCCTGGTAGTCCTTGGCCTGGAGGTGGAACAGGTCGGCGTACGTCCCGCCCGCCGCCAGCAGTTCCTCGTGGCCGCCCTGTTCGACGATCCTTCCGTTCCGGAGCACCACGATGACGTCGGCTTCCCGCACCGTGCCGAGCCGGTGGGAGATCAGCACGCTGGTGCGTCCGGCGCGGAAGCTCCGCAGCGAGGCGTGGATCTCGTGTTCGGCCTCGGCGTCGAGGCCCGAGGAGGGTTCGTCGAGGATCATCAGTTCCCGGTCGTGCCGCATCAGGGCGCGGGCGAGGGCGACCCGCTGGTGCTGTCCCCCGGACAGGAGGACGCCCACCGCGGGGTCGCACTCGTCCGGTGCCGTCATGAACTTCCGGGAGAGCAGGGTGTCGTAGCCCTGGGGCAGCGCGGCCAGTACGCCGTCGATGCCCGCGCGGCGGGCCGCCTCGCGGATCCGCGGGCGGTCGCCCAGTGCCGCCAGGTCGCCCAGACCGATGTTCTCGGCGGCGGTGAGGTCGTAGTGCATGGAGTCCTGGAAGACCGCGCCGATGCGCGAGCGCAGCTCGGCCGGATCGATCTCCCGGATGTCGACCCCGTCCCACAGGACCGCGCCGCGCGTGGGGTCGTAGAGCCGGCACAGCAGTTTCACGAAGGTGGACTTGCCCGCGCCGTTGAGGCCGATCAGGGCGAGGGCCCGGCCGTGGGGGATGAAGACGTTCACGCCCCGCAGCACCCACGGCAGGTGCTCCGAATACCGGAACCACACGTCCCGGAACTCGATCCCGCGGCGCATCGGGGGCAGCGGTGCGGGCCGCTCGGCCAGGGGCAGGTCCGATCCGAGGGCCGTGACGTCGCGGTAGCGCCGGAAGAGGAGCAGCGCCTCGGCCGTCGACGCCATCTGTGTGGCCAGCGCGCCGAGCGCGCCCTGGACGGCGGTGACGGCGGCGACGAAGAGGGCGATGCCGCCCACCGTCATGGTGCCGTCGCGTGCGGCGCCCACGGCCCACAGCAGGCCGCCCCCGGCCACGGCCGCGGCCACGCCCTCCAGGCAGAACTGCACGGAGAGCTCCTTGCGGTCCATCCGTTTGCGGGCCGCGTTGTTGGCGAGTCGCTCACGGCGCATCGACGTCCTGAAGAACCCGCCGAGCCCGAAGAGCCGTACCTCCTTGGCTCCCTCGACCGTGCTCAGGAGCTGGTTGTAGAAGAACTCCTTGCGTTCGATGGGGCTCACGTCCATGACGAGCTGGGCGCGCCGGCGCGAGAGCAGCCATTCGGCGATCACCGCGGGAACGGCGGCCGTCAGGACGACGAGGGCCATGACCGGGCTGAGCGCGAAGAGGGAGGCGGCGAATCCGAGGACGGGGAGCACCTGGCCGGCGATGTCCAGTCCCCCGCTGACGATCTGGACCGGTGCGCTGCGGCTCGCCGTCTGGGCGAGCCGCAGTTCGTCGAGGAAGCGGGGGTTCTCGAACCGGCTGATGCCGATGGACCGGTCCACGGCGGCGAACAGCCGGTCCATGGCCACCACGCCGGTCCTGCGGTCCAGCTCGGCGTGCAGGTACTGGGACACCAGCGGGGTGACCGCCGAGGCGACGCCGACGACGGCGAGGGCGCTCGCCAGGCCCACCAGGCCGGACAGTGCGACGCCTCGGACGAGGTCGTCCAGCAGCGTCTTCATGAGCCAGGCGGTGGCCAGCGGGAACGCCCCCCGGCAGAGGGTGACCACGGCGAAGGCGGACAGGTGCCAGGGGACGGCCCGCCCCACCAGCAGCAGGGCCGCGGCCGTGAGGCGGAGGGTCCGCAGGAGCCCGGACGGTGCGGCGCGCATGCGATGGCCCCTGGTCATACCGCTGTCGCGGCGGGCATGGCCAGGACCCGGTCGGAGGTGACCACGGTCCGGCCGCCGGCCGTGCCGACCCGGAGCACGGTCGGCGTGCCGGAGGTGCGGAAGGCGGTCCCGACCGGCCCCAGGGGCTCCTCGACGACGACGTGGGCGACGGGGCTCAGCAGGGCCACGAGGTCCTGGGAGTCCTCCGCGGTGCCGATCACGACGGCCACCCGGCTGTCCCGGCCGTACGCGTCGGCTTCCGCGAAGCGGATGAACTCGGGCAGCAGGACCTTGCACGGCCGGCAGTCGGGGGCGAAGAAGGCGACGACGCCGTCGTCGGCCAGGGAGCCGCGCTCCAGCGGCCGGCCGTCGACGGTGACGGCCTGGAAGTCGCCGACCTCGTCTCCGGTGCGGATGCCGGCCTGCTGCCGGATGGGGGCGAGTATGTCGGTGTGTTCGCGCAGCCGTTTGACGACGCCGACGGTCAGCAGGAGGTTGAGCAGGCAGAGGGCCGAGAGCAGCACGACGGCTGCTGTCAGGACGTACATCAGGACTCCTGGGGTTCGGTCATGGGACGGGCGGGCGGACGGGCGGGCGCGCGGGGGGTGCGGGTGTCCGGGAGGGGCCGCAAGAGCGCGATGATCTCGTCGAGGGCCGTGGTGATCAGGCCGGTGGCCAGGCCCGCGAGCGCCGCCACCAGCGCGTGGCCCGTGCCGGCCGGGCCGCCCGTGGCGGGCGCCGCCAGGCAGCCGAGCGCGGCGGCCGCGAGCAGGACGTTGCGTACGACGTGCCGGGCGCCGACGGGGGTGGCGGAGAGCCCGAAGCAGTTGCACGTCACGGGAGAGCGTCGGCGCAGGGTCCGGACGATCCCGAAGGTGAAGGCGGCGAGCAGCAGCGTCGCCAGGAGCAGTCCCAGCCGGCCGGCCGGGCCGGTCGGTACCGCCAGGAGGGTCCAGGTCGCGAACTCCGCGGCCAGGACGGCCTTCGCGGCCGGCTCGTCCAGGGCCGGGGGCCCTACGCGCATGTGGGCCAAGGACCGTACGAACCCCCGGTACGCCGCCCGGTCGCGCGCCTTGCTCAGGGACGAGACCAGGAAGACCGTGCCGAGCAGGCTCCGCACGGCGATCTCGAACGAGGACATGGGCGTTCCCTTCGGCGGTGGGCCCCGCCACCGGCTCGTTCCGGCGGCGGGGCGGTGTGTCACCCGTGCGTGCTCCGGGTTCAGCCGCAGATGCCGCGCGTGAACTTCGCGCCGTTCCAGTACGCCTCGCAGGGGGCGTTGTAACCGAAGTGGCCCCACGGGCCGTTGTTACACTGCCAGCACTGGGCGTAGTGGTACCAGCCGGGCGCGGCGGCGTCCGCGGTGACGGTGGGGACGACGCGCTCGAGCAGGGCGGCGCCCACGGCTTCGATCTTGGAGAACATGTCCGTCTCTTCTCTGTCGTGGTGGGTCCACCGCTCCGTCGTGGTGCGTGCGGTGGCATGTCATGAGCATGTCGGAGCACGGTCAGCGTGTCGTTGACTGCGTGAACACGCTTGTTGACGGTTCTTGTACGCCGTGCGAGAGCGCGGCCGTGTGCCGGTACTCCTTCGGCGACATCCCGTAGGCGGCTCGGAAGGCCCGGCTGAAGTGGGCGTTGCTGAGGAAGCCCCAGCGCGCGGCGATCACGTGGACGGGGTGGGAGTCCAGCCGCGGGTCGGACAGGTCGCGGCGGCAGCTCTCCAGCCGCCGTTCCCTGATCCAGGCCGCGACGGTCAGCCCCTCCTCATGGAAGAGCTTGTAGAGGTAGCTGACGGAGATCTGGTGGGCCGCCGCCACCGCCTGGGGCGAGAGGCGGGCGTCCCCGAGGTGCCGCTCCACGAAGCCCTGCACGCGCAGCATCAGCGCGCGCCGGTACGACTCGGGCGCGGCGCGGGCCGCGGTGTCCGGCTCGTGGGCGAGCAGGGCCGTCAGCAGGTCGAGGAGGACGCCGCCCAGCCGGGCGGTATCGGCCGGCCGGTAGTGCCGGGCGTCCCTGACCAGGCGGACGAGGAAGTCCGTCAGCAGCGGACCGATCCCCTCACGGCCGGACAGCCGCCCGCCGGCGAGACGCTCCATGCGCGCGGCGGGCAGGGGCAGCAGGGTCCCCGGGAACCGGACCTGGACGAGCTCGGCGGGGGCCCGGTCGGCCGTCACCACCGAACGGAACGGCCGGGAGCCCTCGTAGAGGACCATCTCCCCGGGTCCGAGCACGGTCTCCCGGCCGGCCCGGGTCAGCACGGGCCGGCCGTGCAACGGGAGCGCCAGGTGGAACAGTTCGGGATCGGCCCCACGGATCAGGTGCGGGGTCCGGAGGACTTGCAGCGAGCGGAAGGTCAGCGCGGGCACGTGCGTGACCGGTGCGGCGCCGTCCTCACCACGGATGGCCGTCCGTAACAGGATTCTCTCCTTCCCGGTGGATTCCCTCGAAGGGGACGGGGTCGATGCGCCGCCAGCCGGCCAGTGCCGGTGCCACGGCGAGGGCTCTGCGGACGATCCGCCCGCCCGCCGAAGCGGCTTCCTCCGCGCCTGCGGCCAGGAGGAACAGGGCGATGTCCAGGCGCCCTTCGGCGGAGCCGGCGTACACGTGCTCCAGCCGGTCGGCGGGGACAGCGGCGGCCCATATGACATCGGTGACGAGGTGGCGGTCGACGCGCCGGACGGGACGGTCCGGTGGCGCCGACAGGAACACGAGGGTCATGACGAGATGCACGACCCCGGTCAGTCCCAGATCAGGCCGAAGAAGACGAAGAACACGGCACGCCTCGTTTCTGAGGTGGAGGAGGATCACTCGGTCGGTGTGCGGGGAGGCGGGCCCGCCCTGTTCCCGATGACGAGTCTTCCGGCCGGCCGCCGTGCGCGGAAGGCGGACCGGGTGAGAGCAACCGCTCCGGAGCGGTTGCTCTCACGCGCCGGGCGTCCCTCGCGGGGCGTCACGCGAGAAGCCCCCGGCGGATCCGGGTTCTCCTTCGAGAACCCGTCCCACCAGGGGCTTCTTCGTACGCTGAGGGCTGCGGCCGGCGCTAGCAGATGCGCGGCAGCTGCTCTCCGAGCGGGAGGTCGACCACGCGGGTGCCGCCGAGGGCGGTCCGGGAGACGACCATGCCGGGGTGCGCGTCGACGGCCTCGCCGATCACCGTGGCGTGCCGGCCCAGGGGGTGGGCGCGCATGGCGTCGAGGACGGCGTCGGCATGGGCGCGGGGGACGAAGGCGACCAGCTTGCCCTCGTTGGCCACGTAGAGCGGGTCGAGGCCGAGGATCGAGCAGGCGTTGGCGACGGCCGGCGGGACCGGGACCCGGCTCTCGTTGATCACGACGCCGGTGCCCGAGGCCGCCGCGATCTCGTTGAGCGAGGCCGCCAGGCCGCCGCGGGTGGGGTCGCGCAGGACGTGCAGGTCCGGGGTGACGGCGAGCATGCTCTGCACGAGGCCGCCCAGGGCCGCGCAGTCGCTCTCGATGTCCACGCCGAACTCCAGCCCCTCGCGGACGCTCATGATCGCCACCCCGTGGAGGCCGATCTCGCCGCTGACGATGACGACGTCGCCGGGCACCACGCGCTGCGGGCGCAGGTCCACCCCGTCGGGGATGATGCCGATGCCCGCGGTGTTGATGTAGACGCCGTCCCCGTGGCCCACCTCGACCACCTTGGTGTCGCCCGTGACCACCTCCACGCCCGCGGCCCGCGCCGCGGCGCCCATGGCCTCGGCCACCCGCGCCACCGCGGACATCTCGACGCCCTCCTCCAGGATGAACCCGCAGGAGAGGTAGGCCGCCCGGGCCCCGCTCATGGCCAGGTCGTTCACCGTGCCGTTGACCGCGAGGTCGCCGATGGTGCCGCCGGGGAAGAACAGCGGCCGCACCACGTACGAGTCGGTGGAGAAGGCCAGTCGGACTCCCCCGAGGGACACCGCCGCGGAATCCCCGAGCTGAGCCAGCGCCGCGCCGCCGAAGGCGGGGGCGAAGAGGTGCTGGACCAGTTCGGCGGAGAGCGCTCCGCCGCCGCCGTGGCCCATCACCACGCGGGGGTGGTCGCGCAGCGGGGCCGGGCAGGTCCAGGCCGTGATGTCGAGTGCGGTGTCAGACAACGGGGCTCGCCTCCAGCGGAGCGGTCGGGGCGGCGGGCACGGTCTTCAGTTCCAGCCGCCGGTAGAGGTAGTACGCGGCGCAGGCTCCCTCACTGGAGACCATGGTGGCGCCGAGCGGGCTGCGCGGGGTGCACAGGGTGCCGAAGGCCTCGCACTCGTGCGGCTTGAGCAGCCCCTGGAGCACCTCGCCGCTGCGGCACGCCGCCGGCTCGCGGGTGTTGATGCCGGTCACCGAAAAGCGGTGCTCGGCGTCGAACTCCCGGTAGCGGGCGGACAGCCGCCAGCCGCTGTCGGGGATGACGCCGATACCGCGCCAGGCCCGGTCGGTGACCTCGAAGACGTCCTCCAGCATGGCGAGGGCCGCCGGATTCCCCTCCGGGCGGACGGCCCGCGCGTAGGCGTTGTCAACGGTGTGCTCGCCGCGCTCCAGCTGCCGCACCGCCCGCCGTACGCCCTCCAGGATGTCCAGCGGCTCGAAGCCGGTCACCACGATCGGCACGCGGTGGCGCGCCGCCAGCGCCGGGTACTCGCCGACGCCCATCACGCTGCACACGTGTCCGGCGGCGAGGAAGCCCTGGACCCGGCAGCTGGGCGACTGCATGATCGCCTCGATCGCCGGGGGCACCCGGACGTGGGACACCAGCAGGCTGAAGTTGCGGATGCCCAGCTTCTTCGCCTGATGGACGGTCATGGCGTTGGGCGGCGCGGTGGTCTCGAAGCCGATGCCGAAGAACACCACCTGCCGGTCCGGGTTCTCCTGGGCGACCCTCAGCGCGTCGAGCGGGGAGTAGACGACGCGTACGTCGCCGCCCTCGCTGCGCACCCGGAACAGGTCGCGGCCGGTCCCGGGCACCCGGAGCATGTCCCCGAAGGAGCAGAAGATCACATCCGAACGGGAGGCGATCTCCAACGCCTTGTCGATGACCTCCAGCGGGGTCACGCACACCGGACAGCCCGGCCCGTGAATCAACTCCACCTGCTCCGGTAGGAGTTGGTCGATGCCGTGCCGGATGATGGTGTGGGTCTGACCGCCGCAGACCTCCATCAGCGCCCACGGGCGGGTCACGGTGGCGTGGATGTCGTCGAGCAGCCGGCGGGCCAGCTCGGGGTCCTGGAACTCGTCGATGTACTTCACGGCGTGACCTCCTCGTGCGGCGCGGCGACGGCCGGTCCGTCGGCGAACGGCCAGGGGTCGCCGCCCGCTTCGGCGGCCTGTTCCCACGGATCGCCGAACTCCTCCTGCAACATGCCGAGTTCGGCGAAGAGTTCGAGGGTCTGGCGCGCCGACTCCTCGTCGAGGCGCTGGAGGGCGAAGCCCACGTGGACGATGGCGTACTCGCCGACCTGGAGGTCCGGCAGGTACTCCAGGCACACCTCCTTCTGCACGCCGCCGAAGTCGACGGTAGCCATGCGGGTGCCGTCCTTCTCCCCGATGTCAAGCACTCTGCCGGGTACCGCCAGGCACATGGGCTTCCATACCTTTCTTCGTGGGTTGATTCGGGTCATTCGTAAGATCGGGACACCCAGGGGAGTCGGGTGTGGCTGGCATGGGGTAGCCGCTGT
>NZ_JBIAJH010000068.1:0-19400 GCF_042871845.1 Streptomyces sp. NPDC005533
CGGCTGCGGAAATGGGCCGCCGACGGCACCTGGGAGAAGGTCTTCACCGCCCTGCTGGCCCAGGCCGACGCCGAAGGCGACCTCGAGTGGGTCGTCGCCGTCGACTCCACGATCGTCCGCGCTCACCAGCACGCCGCCGGGGCCCGTCAAAAGGGGCCCCGGCGGGCGAGCCGGCCGACCATGCCCTCGGCCGCTCCCGCGGCGGACTGACCACCAAGATCCACCTCGCCGCGGACGGCCACTGCCGACCGCTGGCGTTCGTCATCACCCCTGGCCAGGCGGGCGACGCACCGGCGTTCCCGCAGGTCATGGCTCGGTTGCGAGTGCCCCGCCGAATCGGCCGCCCAAGGATCACGCCGGACGCGGTCCTGGCCGACAAGGCCTATTCGTCCCGGGCGATCCGCCGTCATCTGCAGCGGCGCGGGATCCGGGCGGTGATCCCGCAACCGGCTGACCAGGCCGCCAACCGCAAGCGGCTCGGCCAAGTCGGCGGCCGCCCGCCTGCCTTCGACCGCGAGGCCTACAAACAGCGAAACACCGTCGAACGGTGCATCAACAAGCTCAAGCAGTGGCGCGGCCTGGCCACTCGCTACGACAAGACCGCCACCATCTACCTCGCCGGACTCCACCTCGCCGCCATCTTCATCTGGTCAGCGAGGTGATCCGAAGGAAACGGCCTAGTGACCGGGTTTTAAGGTGTGGGCTCGCCCCATGAGTCGTGTTCTGTTTCAGATCATGTGGGTCCGGTGTCCTCATGGCATCGGCGATAACAGGCTGCCACCACTGGTGCTGTCGGAAACTGAGCAGCTGACACTGCAGAGCTGGGCCAGACGGCGCCCCTCTCGGCGAGACGGACTGCGCGACGGCTCGTGAACACCCGCCTGCGTCTGGCGATCACAGAACGGCGACATGCCCGTCCCGACGCCCCCGCCACCCCGGCTGGCGGGCGAGACTGCTTCCCGCCCGCCCGTCTAGGCGCCCGGCCGCGCCCACTCCGATCGAGGGAAACAATGTCCAGAACGCCCATCGCACTGGCCTCGCTGACGTCGCTGGCCGCGGCTGCCGCACTGCTGGCGACTGGCTGTGCGGGAAGGGCCGACGGCGTGGAAGCCAGCGGCTGCCGGGACGACGGAGGCTGGTCAGCGCAGCAACAGGCGCAGTGGCTGCGCTCCGCCGTGTCATTCGACGAGGACGCGTCCGCCGAGGAGGCAGTCGTCGAGGTCCGCCCGCGCGGCACGGCCGACGGCCGGCCGCTGTGCGCACCAGTCACCGTGCAGGTCCAGTTCTGGCGGCTCACCACCACGGCGTCGGGCAGCGAACTGACTCCGGCTCTTCGCGTGCAACTGGGCACGGACGGAAGCGAGAAGCGGCTCTTCGGGTTCCCGCCGGGCCTCTCCGCTGCGGAACGCGACGCCTGCACCGGCGTCCTCATGGCCGTCTACGCCGGCACCCCCCTGACCGCCGATGAACTGCCGGAAGGAATCGGCCGCCTAGGCGGCGACGGGGCACCGGAGGTGACGTTCCGGACCGACCGGCTCGCTGCTTACCGGCTGATTCCGCCGCCGGACCGGGCGCGGTGTGAGGCGGACACCGGGGCGGCGGAAAGTGCCACGACCGCCCCCTCCGCCACCTCAAACCCATGGGGCCTCGACCATCGATGAGCGGCCCCGGCGAGGCCCGCGGAGTCACAGCAGGGCAGGAGCCGTCTCCCAGCCCTCACGACACACGATCACGCGCCGGAGCTGGCCTGTCTGCGGCCGGCAACGCCTGCCGTAGAGCGGAGTACCTGCTGTCGTGGGCCCGGGCGCCTTCGACGTCCGTCCAGGTCACGGGAGCGACAGCGCCTACTCGGGCGGGTCCGGCGCACAATGAGTACTAACACTGGTGCCGTGGAGAAGGATGAACCCGTGGACGAGCGCAGGGCCGCATCGGTGACCCGGGGCGCCGCCGCAGCCGCGGCGGACGCCGGAGGGCTGGTCACCGCGTGGAGCGACGCGGCCCGCCGCCTGCTCGGCTTCGAGCCCGGGGACGTGATCGGCTGCTCCGTGGCGGATCTGCTGGCCGAACCACTGCCGGTCGATGCCCTGCGCAGCCTCGCCGAGCCGGACGAGTGGAGCGGTACGGTCGTGGTGCAGCACCGGGACGGCCACCCCGTCGAAGTGCGGCTGGACGCGCACCCGCTGCTCGACGGGGCCGGTGCCGTCCACTGGTTTCTCACGGCCACCGTGCCAGAGCCGGCGGCGCAGCTGCAGAAGTGGGCCCTGGAGCAGTTCCCTGTCCCGGTGGCCCTCTTCGACCAGGACGGGCTCGCGGTGTCCACCAACTCCGCGATGGAGGGGGTGATGGGTAGGCCCTCCAGGGGTCTGCTCGGCCGTCGGGTGGGCGAATCGGTCGACGGCCTGCGGCGCCTCCCCGGCTTCGAGGGCCTCGGTGACGCGGTGCAGCGGGTCCTGCGCACGGGCGAGACCATGCCTTACGAGGCCTGGCTACATGCCCCCGGCGAGCCCCGCGAACACGCCTGGCTGGTGTCCCTCAGCCCGCTGAAGGACAATGCGGGCCGGATACGAGGCTTGTGTCTGGCGGCCATGGACAGTACAGAGCAGTTCCTCGCCCGGCGCAGACTGAGCGTCCTCAACGAGTCCGGCGTCAGGATCGGCTCCACCCTCGACGTGACCCGCACCGCCGAGGAACTGGCCGAGGTGTACACGGCGCACTTCGCTGACTTCGCTCTCGTGGACCTGCTGGAGTCCGCGCTGGCCGGGGACGAGACGGGCGTCATGCCCGAGGCCGCGCCCGTCTTCCGTCGCACCGCCTGCCGGTCCGTGCTAGAGGGCTGTCCCGAGGTGACGATCCCCGTCGGTGCCACGCACGGCTACCGCAAGGACTCGCCGCAGGGACGCGTGCTGACGGACGGCCGCGGTCTGTTCCACGCCGTCGACGAAGCCGGGCGGCGATGGTGGGCCGCGGACTCCCCTGACAGTGTCCGAAGCATCGACACCCACGGCATCCATACCCTGTTGGTGGTGCCGCTGCGGGCCCGCGGCATCACGCTCGGCCTGGCGATCCTCGGCCGCCACCGGACACCGGAACCCTTCGACGACGACGATCTGCTGCTCGCCAAGGAACTCGCAGCACGTGCGGCGGTGTGTGTCGACAACGCCCGCCGCTACACACGGGAACGCGACACGGCGCTCGCCCTCCAGCGCAGTCTGCTCCCGCAGCACGCACCCAGACAGGCGGCCGTAGAGGTCGCATCCCGTTACCGGCCAGCGATCTCCCGCGCCGGCATCGGCGGCGACTGGTTCGATGTCATCCCCCTATCCGGAGCCCGGGTGGCCCTCGTCGTGGGCGACGTCGTCGGCCACGGGGTGCAGGCGTCCGCCACCATGGGTCGGCTCCGCACCGCCGTACGCACCCTCGCCGACGTCGACCTCGCCCCCGACGAACTGCTCACCCAGCTCGACGACATCGTCCTGCGCCTGGACTCCGAGCGGACACAGGATGCCGCCGAGGAACCACCGAGCCCGGGCGAGGTCGGAGCCACCTGCCTCTACGCCGTCTACGACCCCGTCTCACGCCGCTGTACCATGGCCCGCGCCGGTCACCCTGTCCCGGCCATGGTCACCCCTGACGGCAAGGTCTCCTTCCTCGACCTGCCGGTAGGACCCCCCTTGGGGCTGGGCGGTCTGCCGTTCGAAACCGCGGAGTTCGACATCTCCGAGGGCAGCATCCTCGCCCTCTACACTGATGGCCTCGTCCACGCCCCCGACCGCGACCTCGACGACGGACTCGCGATGCTCCGCCGGGCTCTCGGCGGCCCCGGCCGTGCGCTGGAGGAGATCTGTGACGGAGTCCTGCGAAGTCTGGTGCCCGACCGGCCCGCCGACGACATCGCCCTCCTCGTGGTCCGTACCCGTGCGCTCGAAGCGAGCCGGGTCGCCGCCTGGGACGTACCCGCGGACCCTTCCTCCGTCGCCCGCGCCCGTGCACTGGCCTGCGAGCAACTGGCCACCTGGCACCTGGAGGACCTCGGCTTCGTTACCGAACTCGTCGTCAGCGAACTCGTCACCAACGCCATCCGTTACGGCGGATCCCCCATCCAACTGCGCCTGATCCTTGACACAGCGCTCATCTGCGAGGTCTCGGACTCCAGCAGCACGGCCCCCCACATGCGCCGGGCCCGCGTCTTCGACGAGGGAGGCCGCGGTCTCCTGCTCGTCGCCCAGCTCACCCAGCGCTGGGGCAGCCGCCACACCCGCACGGGCAAGACGATCTGGGCCGAGCAGGCCCTGCCCACCGAACGCGCGGAGAACGGGGCCTCAGGCACCGTAAGCGACACAGGATCCAGCCGAGGCGCCGTAGGCGGTGGTGGGGAAAAGCCACTCGCGCGGCGATGAGCTCCGTCGTGCGCCGGGTCCATGTGGACGGAGATGCGTTTCCAACCCCTGGAACATTCAGAAGATGTATGGGCAAAATGATCATGCACGCCGACCTCCCCGGCGTCAGCACGGACGTCCTGGCCTCCCGCCGCAAGGACGTGGAGCGCGAGGGCCTGGTCACCCGCCGCCGGCTTCCGCCTCTTGGCGCCGGGTACGTCTACGAACTCACCGACGTGGCCGGTATTTGCTCCGGGTGCTCACCGCCCTCGCGGAATGGGGCGCATCCGCTCTGGGCGAGCCCCAGCCCACCGATGCGGTGCGGGAGCACTGGTTCGCTGTGCCCGACGCCCCGCATCGCCCGTGATTCCGCCTCAGTCCTGGGTGGCACCGTCGAGGCAGTGCGCAACGGTCGGAGTACAGGATCAGGCGGGGGCCACCCGTGCGTCCGGTGAATGCCCAGGTGAGCGACCAAGTCGAGTCCCGTTCGGACCTGGACACGAGAAACCGTATTCCTATCGGTCATGAGGACGGTTCTGTTCGATGGGGGTGCCTGGTCGGGTGATCTTGTCGCCCGCCGCACTGGCACGCCGCCGGGGCGGCCGGGCGCTGCTCACGGTTCCCCGGCGAGCTCGGCCGTCACGAGGCGTGGCAGCGTGCAACTCGCCGTGGACACCAGCGACCCAGGACCCGGCGGAAACCGGTCTTGCTGTCAGAGGTTTTGACAGGCCGTGATCAGGGTCATCAGGGTGTGCGGGCGAGCGGTGACCCGACGATCGGGTTCCTGAAGGCGGACGTGGCGCGGTTTTGCGCCGGCCTGGATGATCTGGCTGTGCCGTTCCTACTCGGATCCTGGTGTCGACCGCGCCCCTCAGCCGGGTCGGGGCCGAGGGCACCGAGGAGCCGACAGCCGTCGGAGTACCAGAAGGGGAGGCGGGAACGGTCGCGGACCCGGATGCCGAAGCGGACGGCGACGGGGACGCGGGCGCCAGGGAAGACGCCGCCGCAGGGGTCCCGCGGTTACAGTCGCCGCGGGCGGACCGTCAGACGCGCAGGGTCGCCTCCAGGACGGTGACCGCGTGCCCGGTGAGCAGGACACGGTCCGCCCGCAGCTCCGTACTGACCAGGCCGGTGCGGGCGGACGCCTGGAATCCGATGAGGACGCCGGACCTGCCCAGCCGCGCCGCCCAGTAGGGGGCGAGCGCCGTGTGGGCGCTGCCGGTCACCGGGTCCTCGGGGATGCCGTTGGCGGGCACGAAGAAGCGGGAGACGAAGTCGTAGCCGGACCCCGGCGCGGCCGCAGCGGCGGTGACGATGACCCCCCACAGTTCCTCGCGCCTGGTCAGGGCCGCGATCGCCCCGAGGTCGGGGCGCAGCCCCCGTACGGCCGCCTCGTTGGGCAGCACGGTCAGGAGATGGCCCAGGGCGCCGGTACGGAAGGTCGCCTCGGGCCGCAGCCCCAGTGCCTTGGCGAGGCCGCCGGGGACGGGGACCTCGATGGCCGGCGCGGCCGGGAAGTCCAGGATGATCTCCCCCTCCTTCCCGGCATGCGCGATGAGCAGGCCGTGGAAGCGGCTGCGGAACCGCACCGACCCGCTGGCCGGCAGCAGCCCGTCCCGTTCCAGCGAGTGCGCCGTGGCCAAAGTGGCATGGCCGCACAGGCCGACCTCGACGGTCGGGGTGAACCAGCGGATCTCCCAATCGGCCTCGCCCCCGGCCGGCAGCGGCAGGGCGAAGGCCGTCTCCGCGTGGTTAAGTTCCGCGGCGATCTGCTGCAGCCGCGTGTCGTCCGGCCACTCCCCGGCCGGGAGCAGACAGACACCGGCGGGGTTTCCGGCGAAGGGTTGGGTGGTGAAGGCGTCTACGATCTGGATTTGCATGCCGCGAAACTTAGCGAGGCCAACCGTCACCAAAGGAAGGCCAATTCCGCGAAAGTGGCCCGCCTGTCCTGCCCGTCCGGCGGGGCTCTCGTCAGTCGAGGGGCTTGCCGTGCCGAAGTTGAAGGCAGTCACGGCCAAGTGGAAGCGGTGCTTCGACGAGGGCGGCCGCGGTCTGCTGCTCGTTGCCCAGCTCACCCAGCGCTGGGGCAGCCGCCACACGCACGGGCGAGACGATCTGGGCCGAGCAGACCCGGCCCGCCCGGACCAGGGAAGACGAGCCGAAGCGTGCTGGAACCGAGGAGCCGTCCGGCCCGGGCGCCGTGGGCGGTGCGGAGAAGGAGCCATTCGCGCGACGATGAGTTCCCGCCGTGGGCCCCTGCACCGGTCCGTCGCGAGGGCGGTGAGCTACCCCCGAGGGCTTTGTGCCCCGGGTGGGCAGCCCCCTCGGAAAGGGGCGCGGTCGGCAAGGACGGCGGGGGCACCACTGTCGGCGATGCGGAACGCACCGGGCAGAACGGGACGCCGGGTTGCGAGCGCAGGGCGTCGCGCAATCCGGATTCGCAGGCTCCAGGACGCCGCGCGCGACCGCGCTTGTCAGTACGTTCTGACATGCGCGGAACATCTTCACTTGAGGGTGCCATCGTTTGTGTGAAGCCGGTTCCGGGCCGCTACTTCGCGGGCGACGCCGGTGGACGAGGGTTCCGGCGGTGGTCTCCCGCGGCGGGGCCGGGTGCGGTGAACGGCGTCGGGTCCGGTCGGCGGCCCGGCAGCGGTCAGTCCGGGTGCAGGGCTTCGGCTCGCTCCTGGAGGGCTTCGAGCAGTGCGCGCACGGGTGGTGTAGGTGGCGTGCCTGGTGCGGTGTAGACGCCGATGCGGCGCTTGGCGGTGGGCGTGACGGGCAGGGCGCGGGTGTCGTTCCGGTCCTCGACGGCCAGGAAAGGGATGATGGCGATTCCGACTCCCGCCGCGACGAGCGCCTGCATGAAGCGGAAATCGCTGGAGCGACAGACCACCTTGGGCGTGATGCCGTGCGCGGAGGTGAGTGCGTCGACCGCGTCTCCTGGCAGGTCCCATCCGTGAATCCATGCTTCGTCGGCGACGTCTTCGAGACGGGCCGCTCGGCGCGAGGCGAGTCGGTGGTCGGCGGGTACAACCAAGCGCAGGTCATCGTGCAGGAGCGGGTGGTAGGTGCAGCGGGCTGCGGCGTCCTTCCAGCTCGGTGGGGGAAGCCTGGTGTTGAAGTGGTAGACGAGGGCCATGTCAGCGCGGCCGTCACCGAGGGCGGCCAGAGCCTCAGTGGGTTCGGATTCGATCACCGTTGTGTCGACGTGGGTGTCGCGTCGCGCCGCGAGTGCTGCCAGTGCGGGCGCGAGTAGGAAGGCGCCGGCGCTGGGGAAAGTGGCGACGGTCACCGTGGGCGGGCCCTGGTCGCGCAGCTGGGCCAGTGTCCGGTGGGCCCGGTGCAGTTCGCCGTGGACGGTGTCGGCGGTGCGCGCGAGGATCTGGCCCGCCGGGGTGAGGGTGACGCCTCGGGTGCTGCGTTCGAAGAGCCGCAACCCGGCGGCGCGTTCGAGGGCCGCCATCTGCTGGGAGACCGCTGACGGGGTCATGTGCAGTGCCTGGGCCGCGCGGGCGAAGCTCCCGCGGTGGGCCACCTCGCGGAACAGGACGAGCCGCTGCACCTCAATCATCAGTACCCCTTACTGCATAGTGAGCAATATCGTACTTCTGCTTACGACGCATCGCTGTCAGCGTGGCCGCATGATGTTCGATGCACGAGAACGCTCCGGGGCCGCCCTGGCTCTCGGGGCGGTATGCCTCGTCGGCGGGTCCGTCGCCGCTGTCACCCACCTTCACGGCTATCCGCTCCTCGGCGGGCAGGCCGTCCGCTACGGGCTCGCGACCGTGTTCCTGCTGGTCTGGGCCCGCATACGCAGGCACACCTTCATACGGCCCTCCCCGGCCCAGATGGCATGGGTCTTTCTGCTGGCCGCAACCGGGATGGCCGGGTACGGCGTCGTGCTCGTCTACGCCACCTCGATGACCTCGCCGGGCAACGTCGGTGTCGCGTTGGGCGCCGCACCTTTGATCATCGTCCTGGTCCAGTCCCTGCTCGCTCAGGTGCGTCCCTCCCTGAGTCTGATGGCCGGGGCCCTGTGTGTGGCCTGCGGGTCCGCAGTGGCACAGCTGTCCACCGGCGGCACAGTGCAGTGGAGCGCCCAGGGCTTCGCGTGGTCGTGCCTGGCCCTCACCGGAGTGTGCGCGGTCACACTGCTCGGTGCGCCCGCCACCAAGGCGCTCGGATCGCTGACCGCCATCACCTACGCGTGCGCACTCGCCTCGGGCATGCTTTTCCTGACCGCCGTGATCACGGGCTTGGTGACCGGGACCCCTGTGCTGACGCGACCGAGCGGCGCCGAGCTCTCGGCACTGGCCTTCCTCGCCCTCGGCGTGACCATGGTCGTCTTCCTGATGTGGTACGGGGCCGTCGAGCGGCTCGGCACCGGCCGGACCGGCCTCTTCAACGGCCTCATCCCCCTGGCCTCACTTTTGGCCCTGTCCGTGACCGGCACGGCAACCGCCTCCCTCAACCAGATCGCGGGAGCCGCGCTCGTCCTCATCGGCGTCGCCTTCGGACTCCGGGTCAGGAAACGGGACACCCCACCCCCCAGGGCGGCCGCGGCCGAGCACGTGACGGGCGCCCGCCCCCATGGCTGATGCACTCCCCGGGCCGCCTTGTGACGGGCGGACCGGGGAAGCGACGGACGCACCTGGCTTGTCCCGGGACTCTCCTGGCCCCAGCCCCGACCCCCGGCCGCTGTGGAACAGCCCACCCACCCCCCAGACGCAGAAGCCCTCGACCCCGGCCGTGGGAGGGTGGGTTGAGGCCGGTCGGTTCGCGCTTGCTGCGGGACTGTAAAAGAAACGGTGTAACTCCGATCATGGAGGATTGCACCTGTGACCAGCGAGAACCCGGCGAAACCGTCCGAGGCCGGGGCCGCATCGGCGGGCGTGGATGACCGGTTCCTGAACGAGCGCGTGGCCCGGGCTCAGGCCGAGGGCCTGCAGCTGACGGGCGAGGGAGGGCGGGCTGCTCCAGCAGCTGACGAAGCGGCTGCTGGAGTCCGCTCCCGAGGGCGAGATGTGGACCATCTCGGCTATGACCGGCACGATCCGGCCGGGAAGAACTGCGGCAACGGCAACTCGAGGAACGGCAAACGCTCCAAGACGCTCGTCACCGATGTCGGTCCGGTCGAGATCGACGTGCCTCGGGACCGTGAGGGAGCGTTCGAGCCGCAGAGCGTCAACAAGCGTCAGCGCCAGCTGACCGGCGTCGACGAGATGGTCCTGTCGCTCTCGGCGAAGGGCCTGACCCACGGCGAGATCTCCGCCCACCTGGCCGAGGTCTACGGCGCGGAGGTCGCCTTCCAGAACTTGCGTGCCTGCCTGGGGCTCATCTCGACCATGGCATAAGTGCCCTGCGGTCTCAGGGTGATGTCGTCCGGTGTCCGTCGCATGCGCCCGACGGGGCTGTCCGATTCGACGCCTGGTCGGCGGCGCCGCAACAGCCTGGCCCGCACGGATGCCCAGGTAGGGAGCCTTCTCGGCAGCGGGAATCGATGTTCCTTTCAATCTTCGATCTAACGCGTGTCAGTGTAAAGTGAGACCGCCCCTGACCTGCAGAAAGCCGGCAGGGAGCCGTCTTTTAGGAGTTCAAATTGCTGCGCACCATGCTCAAGTCCAAGATCCACCGGGCTACCGTCACCCAGGCCGACCTGCACTACGTCGGCTCCGTGACCGTCGACGCCGATCTGCTGGATGCGGCGGATCTGCTGCCCGGGGAGCTCGTCCACATCGTGGACATCACCAACGGCGCCCGGCTGGAGACCTACGTCATCGAGGGTGAGCGCGGGTCCGGGGTCATCGGGATCAACGGGGCCGCGGCCCATCTGGTGCACCCCGGGGACCTGGTCATCCTCATCAGCTACGCACAGGTCGAGGACGCGGAGGCCCGGGCGCTGAAGCCCCGCGTCGTGCACGTGGACGGCGACAACCGGATCATCGAGCTGGGCGCGGATCCCTCCGCCCCGGTGCCGGGTACGGATCAGGAGCGCAGCCCCCACGCGGTGGCTGTCTGACGGGAGTCGGGGACCATGCCGCAGAACCAGAGCACACCGATCGAGTTCCGGGACGAGCGCAAGGCCGGGCGGCTGCTCGCCGTGGAGGACGGGGCGGTGGTCGGACACATCGCCTACTTCGTGCTCGCCGAGGCGCCCCACGCCCTGGTGGCGGTGCACACCGTCGTCGAGCCCGCCCACGAGGGCCGGGGCATCGCCGGGGGGCTGGTGCGGACCTTCTACGAGATCGCCGCCGCCGAGGGCGTGCCCGTGGTGCCGCTCTGCCCGTACGCGGCGAGCTGGGCCGCCAAGCACCCCGGCCTGGCGCCCGAGCCGGCCGCCGAGGTCGTGGCGGCGGCCAAGGCGCAGCTCGCAGCGGACTCCGACCTCTGGTGACGGACCCGGGCCTGGTCCTGCTGCACACCTCGCCCGTGCACGTCCCCGTCTTCGACGCGCTGCGCGACCGGCACCACCCGGGGGCCGTACTGCGGCACCTGGTGGCGCCGGAGCTGCTGGAACGGGCCCGCGCCGAAGGGCCCGGGGCAGTGGCCCCGGCTCTCCTGGCCCTGCTCGCCGCCGCCGCGGGGCCCGCGCCCGTGCTCGTCACCTGCTCGACCATCGGCGCGACCGCGGAGTCGCTGGCTCCGGAGCTCGGTGCCCCCGTGCTGCGGGTGGACCGGCCGATGGCGGCCGCCGCGGTGCGCACGGGCGCGCGGATCGCCGTACTGGCCGCCCTGGAGTCCACGCTCGCCCCGACGGCCGCGCTGCTGGCCGAGGAGGCGGGCGAGCAGGGGGCGGGCGGGCGGCGCGTGTCCGTCCGTACGCACCTGGTCGCCGGGGCCTGGGAGCGCTTCGAGGCGGGGGACACGGCCGGGTACCTGGCCCGGGTGGCCGCGGCCGCCGACGCCGTCACCGGCGCGGACGTCATCGTGCTCGCCCAGGCCTCCATGGCCGGGGCCGCCGCCCTCACCACGAACCCGGTCCCGGTCCTGTCCAGCCCGGCCCCGGGCCTCGCCGCCGGTCTGCGGCTGCGGCAGGACGCCCGTCAGGGGGCGTTGGGGGGCATACCCGCCGCGATCGCGGGAAACTGAACAGCATGGGACGAAACGTAGAGCAGACGCAGCCTCCGGTACCGGGGCCCGGGCCGGTCCCCGATCCGGAGCCCATGCCGCGGCCCGTGCCGCCGGTGCCCGGGCCGGTGCCCGAGCCGGACCCGGTCCCCCCGCCTCCGGGACCCGCGCCGATCCCCCAGCCCGGGCCCCTCAGCTAGGGCCTGTGTGATGTCGTGATCAGTTCCCGGGTTCTGGGTTCCGTCTTCCTCGTGAGGTGGAACCCGGTAGGACTGTGGTCGTGACACGTAGGCAACTCACCCATGCCCAGTGGAAGTTCATCAAGCCGTACCTTCCGATCGGTAGGTACGGTCCATACCCGGAGCGGTTGCGGGAACAGTTCGAGGGTGTGATCTGGCGGTTCCGCTCCAGTGGGCAGTGGCGGGAAATGCCAGCCGAGTTCGGCCCCTGGGCCACCGTCTACGGACGCTTCCGCGTCTGGCGGGACGCCGGTGTCTTCACCGCTCTGCTCGAAGGCCTGATCGCGGAGGGGGCCCGGGTGGGCAGAGTGGACTTGTCACTGGTCAGCGTGGACTCCACCACGGTCCGCGCTCACCAGGACGCGGCCGGAGTGCGCGTCAGCAAGCACCTCATGAAGGCTCTGGAGGAAGCCGTGCAGGAGCAGGAGACGGCACGGCAAAAGGGGGCGACGCGGAGGAACAGAACGGACAGGACGAGCGCGGGCGGATCCGACGCCGACGCAAGCTCCGCCTGAACGAAGCCCTGCTCGGCAGGTCCCGGGGCGGCCTCACGAGCAAGATTCATCTCGCCGCGGACCGCAGGTGCCGTCCGCTCGCACTGGTACTGACGGCTGGGCAGGCTGGGGACAGTCCGCAGTTCGTCCCTGTGCTCGCGAAGGTGAGAGTCCGTCTGCCCCTCGGCCGTCCCCGCGCGACGCCCGGCGCGGTCGCCGCGGACAAGGCCTACTCGTCTCGCGGCAATCGCTCCTACCTGCGCAAACGCGGAATCAAGGCCGTCATCCCGGAGAAACGAGACCAAGCCGCCAACCGGAGGAAGAAGGGCGCGCGAGGCGGCCGACCGATCAGCCACGACGCCGACCTCTACAAGGAGCGGAACACCGTCGAGCGCCTGATCAACAAGCTGAAGGCCTGGCGAGGGATCGCTACCCGCTACGACAAAACCCCAGGCAGCTACCTCGCTGGCCTCCACCTCCGCGCCGCCATGATCTGGATCGACGACCTCCTCAAACCCGCCGACTGATCACGACATCACACAGGCCCTAGGCGGCGTCAGTCCGTCCGGACCTCCGAGCGGTCGCCGCTCCAGAGGGTGTGGAACGACCCCTCGCGGTCGATCCTTCGGTAGGTGTGCGCCCCGAAGAAGTCCCGCTGCCCCTGGGTGAGGGCCGCCGGCAGCCGTTCGGCGCGCAGGGCGTCGTAGTAGGCGAGCGAGGCCGCGAACGCCGGGACCGGGATGCCCTGGCCCACGGCGGTCGCGATCACCGCGCGCCAGTCCTCCTGTGCCGCGCCGATCTCGTCCGCGAAGCCCGGGTCGGCCAGCAGGCTCGGAAGGTCCGGCCGCGCGTCGTACGCAGCCCGGATGCGGTCGAGGAACGCGGCCCGGATGATGCAGCCGCCGCGCCACAGCGAGGCCATCGCACCCAGGTCAATGCCCCAGTCGTACTCCTCGCTGCCCGCGCGGATCTGGTGGAAGCCCTGGGTGTACGAGACGATCTTCGACGCGTACAGCGCCTGCTCCACCTGCGCGGCGAAGGCCTCCGCCGCCTCCGGCGCGAGCGCGGCGGCGCTCGGGCCGGCCAGCCCGCGGGCGGCCGTCCGCAGGTCCGCGTGGCCGGAGACGGCCCGGGCGAAGACCGCCTCGGCGATCCCCGACACCGGCACCCCCAGGTCCAGGGCGATCTGCACGGTCCAGCGGCCGGTGCCCTTCTGCTCGGCGGCGTCGGCCACGACGTCGACGAACGGGCGGCCGGTGGCGGCGTCCGTGTGCGCGAGCACCTCCGCCGTGATCTCGATCAGGTACGAGTCCAGGCGTCCCCGGTTCCAGCCCCGGAAGGTCTCCGCGATCTGCGCGGGGGAGTAGCCCGCGACCTCGCGCAGCAGGTGGTAGGCCTCGGCGATCAGCTGCATGTCGGCGTACTCGATGCCGTTGTGCACCATCTTGACGAAGTGTCCGGCGCCGTCGGGGCCCACGTGCGAGGTGCACGGCGTGCCGTCTTCGGCCTTCGCGGCGATCTTCTCCAGCATCGGGCCGAGTGACGCCCACGACTCCTCCGAGCCGCCGGGCATGATGCTCGGGCCGAGGAGCGCGCCCTCCTCGCCGCCGGAGATGCCCACGCCCACGAAGTGGATGCCCTGCTCGCGCAGCTCCCTCTCGCGCCGCCGGGTGTCCTCGAAGTGGGCGTTGCCGCCGTCGATGATGACGTCGCCCTCCTCCAGGAGGGGGGCGAACTCGTGGATCACGGCGTCGGTCGGCGCCCCGGCCTTCACCATGATGACGATGCGGCGGGGGCGCTCCAGCGCGTCGACGAACTCCTTCGCCGACCCGGCGGCCACGAAGGTGCCTTCGTGCCCGAATTCCTCCACCAGGGCCGTGGTCTTGGCGGTGGTCCGGTTGTGTACGGCCACCGTGAATCCGTTGCGGGCGAAGTTCCGGGCGAGGTTGCTGCCCATGACGGCGAGCCCGGTGACGCCGATCTGGGCTGTGCTGGTGCTCATCGTTGCGCTCCTGCGTGCTTCGGTGTGCTTTCCGTGTGCGGGACTGCCGACGCTACCGCCACGCGGCCGCGTGTGGATCACCCGACGGGCAACACACCGTCAAGTACCGCCGACGAGCGCCCCGTTGCGCCCCTTGTCATGCCCTGTTCGCAACGTTAGGTTGTGCGGTTCCTGATGTCTTCCAGGGGGGCTCCCATGGGTGTACGGGGCCGGCACCGCCGGTATCAGCCGAGCAGCATCAACCGGGCCTCGCTGGCCGTCACGGCCGGCGGCGCGGGGATGGCGCTCCCGTTCATCGGCGCCGGGGTCGCCCACGCGGCGACCGTGGACACGTGGGACGAGGTCGCCGCGTGCGAGTCCACCAACAACTGGCGGATCAACACCGGGAACGGCTACTACGGCGGCCTCCAGTTCAGCCAGAGCACCTGGCGGGCCTTCGGCGGCGCCGCCTACGCCCCGCGCGCCGACCTGGCCACCAAGGACCAGCAGATCGCGGTCGCGGAGAAGGTCCTGAAGGGCCAGGGACCCGGGGCGTGGCCGCAGTGCGGCAAGAAGGCGGGCCTGACCCGCAGCGGTCCGGCGCCGGCCGTCGGCGCGCAGGCGCCGTCGCAGCCCAGGGCGCAGTCCGCGGCGCAGCCCCAGGCCGTGGCGGCGTCCCAGCCGGTGCGGACGGCGGCGCCGGGCCAGGGCGCCACGCCCCGTCCGACGGGGACCTCCGTCCTGCCCAACCCGTACGTCGTCGCGCCCGGCGACTCGCTCTCCGCCATCGCCACCGAGCAGCGCGTCGACGGAGGCTGGCAGGCGCTCTACGAGACCAACCGGGCCACCGTGGGCGCCAACCCGAACCTGATCTTCCCCGGCCAGCGGCTGACCCTGCGGATCACCGCCGCACCGGCGAAGCCGCCGACGGAACCGTCGACGCCGCCGCCCGCCAGGCAGGACCCCGAGAAGCCGCCGCGGACCGCCGAGCCCGTGAAGCCCGTGGAACCGGCGGCCGAGAAGCCCGCGCCGAAACCGGCCGAAAAACCAGCCGAAAAACCGGCCGAGAAGCCCGCGCCGAAGCCCGCCTCAGCGCAGCAGAAGCCGGATGCGGGCGGTTTCTCCGCCCCCGTCGACGCCTCCCTCGGCACCGCGTACCGCGTCTCTGGCTCCCACTGGTCCAGCGGCTACCACACGGGCGTCGACTTCCCCGTGGCGACCGGCACCACCGTCAAGTCGGTCGGACCCGGCCAGGTCGTCTCCGCCGGCTGGGCGGGCGCCTACGGCTACCAGGTGGTCATCAAGCACACCGACGGCCGGTACTCCCAGTACGCCCACCTCTCGGCCCTCGCGGTCAAGGCCGGCCAGCAGGTCTCCGGAGGCCAGCGGATCGGCCGCTCCGGCTCGACCGGCAACACCACCGGCCCGCACCTGCACTTCGAGATGCGCACGGGCCCCGGCTACGGCTCCGACATCGACCCGCTGAAGTACCTCCGGGGTCACGGAGTCCGCATCTGACCCCCGCACGTGCGGGGGCACGGCCGTGAGCAGGACCAGCCCGGCCGCCGCCACGAGGGCGCTGGCCACCGCCGCGGCGGTGCCGGCGGCCCCGTACCGGAAGCCCTCGTCGAACAGCGTGATGCCGACCGTCGCCGCGACCACCGGGTTGACCACCGTCACGGTGGCCAGGGGCGCGGTCAGTCCCGCGCCGCGGTAGGCCGCCTGCGACAGCAGCAGGCCGACCGTCGCCAGCGCCGCGATCGCCACGAGGTCGGGCCACAGTCCGCCCAGCGTCCCGGGGGCGACGTTCTCGGCCACCGACTTGGTGAACACGGAGGCCATGCCGAAGGCCGTACCGGCCGCCGCGGCCAGCAGCACGCTGTGCAGCACCGCCCGGCGCATCCTGTGCGCCGCCACGAACAGCACCGCCACCACCGCCCCGGTCACGGCCAGCAGCACGTTCCGCTCGCCGCCCGCCAGGGCCTGCTCCGCCCGACCGGCCCCGCCGGTCAGCGCCAGCAGCCCGGCGAGGCCCACCGTGGCCAGCACCGCCCCGCGCCAGGCCGCCCTGCCCGCCCGGCGCCGAACGAACACGGCCGCCAGGGGCAGGGCGAAGACGATGGTGAGCGCGCCCAGCGGCTGCACCAGGCTGAGCGGCCCGTACGCGAGGGCCACCACGTGCAGCAGCGCGCCGAGGCCGTTCAGTCCCACCGCCACCCACCAGCCGGCACGCCGCAGCGGGAGGTAGGGCCGGTCCGGCGTGCTCGCCGCGACCCGTTCCTGGACGATCGCGCCACCCGCGTACGCCAGGGCGGACACGAGACAGAGCAGGACCGCCGGCGCCAGTGCACTCATAAGGTCCACAATGCCCGACCCATCTGCGCTATTCCTCCGCCCACAGGTGGTCACCGGTCATACTCCCGACGTAGTACGGGAGTACGCCGGAGTGGCCCTCCCCGCGCGGGGACGACGACCCCCGAGGCGCCCGCGAGTCACCGCGCCAACCCCCTGAGGTGACCACCCGCTCGCGGTCCGTGAGGATTCCGGGATCGGGTTTGGCTCCGGGCGCGTGGGATCCGTACAGTTCCCCTTTTGAGGACTTCCGCAGCAGGCGGATGCGGACGAGTGATCAAGGGAACGCAGCGGCCATGACGGTGACCGAAGAAAGCCGACAGCAGGGGCACGCCTACGGGCCGGGCATCGACCCCGAGCGGCTGGCGCTCTGCCTCAGCGTGCTCGAAGAGCTGGACAAGATCGACGTCGACCACCCCGACGCCATCGCCGTCCGCCGCGCCACCGCCGGCGTCTACCGTACGGTCAAGCAGCGCCGCCGCCAGGAGCGCCGCGCCGCGAAGACCGCCAACGACAAGGCCGTCACCGAGGCCACCGCCACCGGCTCCGCCGAGCGCATCGACGACGAGACCGAGGGCATCCTGCCCTCCTCGGTCACCGAGGCCGGCCGGATCGCCGGGATACTCCAGCGCCCGCGCTCCTGCTACGTCTGCAAGACGCGCTACGTCGAGGTCGACTACTTCTACCACCAGCTCTGCCCCGAGTGCGCCGCCGAGAACCGCGCCAGGCGCGAGGCCCGCACCGACCTCACCGGCAAGCGCGCGCTGCTCACGGGCGGCCGGGCCAAGATCGGCATGTACATCGCGCTGCGGCTGCTGCGCGACGGCGCCCACACCACGATCACCACCCGCTTCCCCAAGGACGCCATCCGCCGCTTCAAGGCGATGGAGGACTCGGCGGAGTGGATGCACCGCCTGGAGGTCGTCGGCATCGACCTGCGCGACCCCGCCCAGGCCGTGGCCCTCGCCGACCAGGTGGCCGGCGCCGGTCCGCTCGACATCCTGATCAACAACGCGACGCAGACCGTGCGCCGCCTGCCCAGCGCCTACGCGGCGCTGGTCGAGGGGGAGGCCGCCCCGCTGCCCGCCGGTGAGCTCCCCGCCCACCAGGTCATCGGCGCCTTCAACTCCGGCGCGGTCGACGGCCTGGCGGCGCTGCCCGTCGGGGTGAGCGGGCTCGAAGCGCAGAAGGTCGCCGACCTCGCGCTGGTCGCGGGCAACGCCAGCCTGGAGCGGCACCTCGCCGGCACCGCCATCGACGCGGGCGGCCTGCTGCCCGACGTCGTCGAGAGCAACACCTGGGTGCAGACCATCGACCAGATCTCCCCGGTCGAGCTGCTGGAAACCCAGCTGTGCAACTACACGTCGCCGTTCATCCTGATCAGCGCCCTGCGCCCGGCCATGGCGGAGGCCGCCCGGAAGGCGGCCAGCGGGCGTGCGTACGTCGTCAACGTCTCGGCGATGGAGGGCGTCTTCAGCCGTGGCTACAAGGGCGCGGGCCACCCGAACACCAACGCGGCCAAGGCCGCGATGAACATGGTGACGCGGACCAGCGGCCAGGAGATGTTCCAGACCGACCGCATCCTGATGACCTCGGTCGACACCGGCTGGATCACCGACGAGCGCCCGCACTTCGACAAGCTGCGCCTCGCCGAGGAGGGCTTCCACGCCCCGCTCGACCTGGTCGACGGCGCGGCCCGGGTCTACGACCCGATCGTCCGCGGCGAGCTCGGCGAAGACCTGTTCGGCGTCTTCCTGAAGGACTACGCCCCGGCGAACTGGTGACCTGACCGCGCGGCCACCCCGCTCATGGGCCGTCCCTCCGGACCGTCCCGCTAAGGGAGGCCCCAGGCGGACCTTCTCGACCCCCTCGGTGCACCGAGGGGGTCGATCGCGTTCCGGGCGGACCCGACCCGGCAGGCCCCGGCCGCGACCAGGTCCAGCAGCGGCAGCCAGTCCTCCAGCACACCCGCGTCCAGGCCCGCGGCGGCGGCCGAGTCCCGGGCGTGGCGCAGGGAGGCCACCGCCTCGGCGTCGGGGCCGACGCCGTCGTCGCCGAGGGCGCCCGACAGCCGTACCAGGCGGGCCACCCGCCGGCCCAGCAGAGGGCGGATCGCCTCCGCCGCCACCCCGAGGGTAACCGTCCCGTCACTCAGACGGAGCAGCCGGCCGATGTCCTGGAGCAGGCCCGCGAGCTGCAGTTCCTTGTCGGAGGGGTGCGAGCGGCGCAGCAGGGCCGCGGTCCGCAGGCCCCGGTCGTCGGGGCTGCCGCGCAGGAGCTCCATCAACTCCAGCACGCTTGTGACGTACGGGACTTGAGCTTCGGGCACCCAGGACTTCGCCACCGCCGACCCCCTCCGTCACACCCTGCTCGTCCGGGGTCGAGCAGATCACCCGCCACCCACCCGCAGCCCGACGACTTGCTGAACCAGGAGCGAAAGTAAGAGGGCGCAGCGGATTTTGCCTTCCGATCGAGCGGAGGTCCGCTCATATGTGTACTGTGGGGCATCAAGACGGCCCCCATCCGGGCCGCGCTCCACTAAGGCGCCACCGCGTCCGGAAACCCTTTATCCCTTGCCCGGCTCGCGGTCCGCTTGCCGGGTTGCGCGACGCAAAGGAGTGCGCGGTGACTGAGAAGACCAAGCCCGAACCCACGGTCATGGAGCGGACGGCGACGCGGGCGAAGCCCCGTACCGACGAACTCGGCAGCCTGGAGGTCTGGGCCCGCTCCGCCCCGATCCGACTGGCCGGCTACGAGGACGACCTGGCGGAAGCGCACATCCTGCCGGGTATCGACTAGTGACCTGAGTCAGAGGTTTGTCGTTGGTTGGGGTATGAGTCGTCCTGGCCCGAAGATTCCGCCGTTGTCGGTGACCGATGTCCAGCGTGCT
>NZ_JBIAJH010000069.1:0-19290 GCF_042871845.1 Streptomyces sp. NPDC005533
TCGTCCGGTGCCGTGCATCGGCGTGTTGGCGGGGCGCCCTCGTACTGGACGTACTGGGGTGCTCCGCCAACACGGCGAGGTGCGGTGCCGGGCGGGGCGGGCGAGGCAAGATCCGGAAGAGACGACCTAGGTCGTCTCTGGGCAGCGGAGCGCCCCGGGCCCGAAGGCCCGGGGCGTCCGGCGTACGCGCGGTGGGGTCAGAGCTCCGCGAGGTCCAGCCCGGCCTGCGCGGCGGCCGCCCGGACGGTCTGCTCCAGCAGGACGGCGATGGTCATCGGGCCGACGCCGCCGGGCACCGGGGTGATCAGCGAGGCGCGCGCGGCGGCGGACTCGAAGTGGACGTCCCCGACGTTGCCCTCGTTGTACCCGGCGTCCAGGACCACGGCGCCCGGCTTGATGTCCTCGCCCCGGATGAACTCGGCCTTGCCGACGGCGGCGACCAGGACGTCCGCCTGGCGCACGATCGAGGGCAGGTCCACGGTGCGGGAGTGGCAGTAGGTGACGGTGGCGTTCTGCTCCAGCAGCAGCATCCCGGCCGGCTTGCCCAGGATGGCGCTGCGGCCGACGACGACGGCGTGCTTGCCGGTCAGGTCCACGTCGTAGGCGGCGAGCAGGCGCATGATGCCGCCGGGGGTGCAGGAGACGAAGCCCGGCAGCCCGAAGCCCATGGCGGCGAAGGAGTGCATGGTGACCCCGTCGACGTCCTTGCCCGGGGCGATGGCCTCGAAGGCGGCGCGCTCGTCGATGTGGTGCGGGACGGGGTGCTGGAGCAGGATCCCGCTGATCTCGGGGTCCTCGGAGAGCGCGGTGAGGGTGGCCACCAGCTCCTCGGTGGTGGTCGTGGCCGGCAGCTCGACGTGGCGGGAGGTGATCCCGGCCTTGGCGCAGCGGTTCTGCTTCATGCGCACGTAGGTGACGGACGCCGGGTCCTCGCCGACCAGCACGGTGGCGAGACAGGGGGCGGTGCCGGTGCGCTCGGTGATCTTCGCCGCGTACGCGGCGGTCTGCTCCGAGATGCGGCGGGCGAGGGCGGTGCCGTCCATCAGGCGGGCGGTGCCGGTGGCGGGCTGGGCAGTCTGGGCAGTCGTCACGGGGTCTCCTGAACGTCGCTGCGGATCGCGGTTCGCCCAGGCGCGCGGCAGTCGACGTACCGGAGGTCCCGGGGAGGCCCCGGGAGCGGATGTCCGGAGGTCGGAGGCCCGCCGGTACGCCGGGCCGCTCCCCGGTGGTGATCCACCCGAACGCCAGTCACGGCCCGCCGCCCACTGTAGTCGACATATCCGGTGGATGACCGGCGCCCGACCTGGGACGATCGATACATGACGCGCACTTTCGACCATCTTGTCGCCGAGGCCGAGTCCGTCTCCGTGGACGGCTGGGACTTCTCGTGGCTCGACGGCCGGGCGACCGAGCAGCGCCCCTCCTGGGGCTACCAGCGGCTGCTGGCCGAGCGCCTGTCCCGGGTCCGGTCGGCGCTGGACGTCCAGACCGGCGGCGGCGAGGTCCTCGCCGGGTCCGGGCCCCTGCCCCCGCTGATGGCCGCCACCGAGTCCTGGCCGCCCAACGTCGCGAAGGCGACCCGGCTGCTGCACCCGCTGGGCGCGGTGGTGATCGCCGACTCCGACGAGCCCCCGCTGCCCTTCGGCGACGAGGCCTTCGAGCTGGTGGCCAGCCGGCACCCGGTGACCATCTGGTGGGAGGAGATCGCGCGCGTGCTGACGCCGGGCGGCACCTACCTCTCGCAGCAGGTCGGCCCGGCGAGCGTCTTCGAGCTCGTCGAGTACTTCCTCGGCCCGCAGCCGGAGGAGGTCCGGCGCGGCCGGCACCCCGACGACGCGGTCGCCGAGGCCACGAAAGCCGGCCTCGAAGTCGTCGATCTGAGGTCCGAACGTCTGCGCACGGAGTTCCACGACATCGGAGCCGTGATCTACTTTCTGAGGAAGGTGATCTGGATGGTGCCCGGCTTCACGGTCGGGCAGTACCGGGACCGGTTGCGCGAGCTGCACGAACAGATCGAACGCGAAGGTCCGTTCGTCGCGCACACCGCCCGCTTCCTGATCGAGGCCCGCAAAAAGGGCTGAAAGGGGGGTGGACGGATCCACGCCGAATCGGTTGCGCGGCCACAGCGTGGCGCAGGTCACTCAATTCAGCGCGTAACGAATCGACTCGGGCATGCGATGAACCGACAGGTGTCCTCGCGCGGCCCGGAATACAGACCCCCCTCGGGTCTGTTTCCCGAGTTCGCGCGATGATGTCCCGCCCACCCCTTATCTGTTCGCAACGAGAGGCTCCTTGTGTCGCTCAGCCCGTCCCGTACGTTCCCTCCGGAGATCGCCGAATCCGAGGCCCTGGTCGCGCTCGTCGAGCGCGGCCGCGAGCAGGGTCACATCAACGGTGACGACGTGCGCCAGGCCTTCGAGGCCGGCCGCATCCCGGTGGACCAGTGGAAGCGGGTCCTGCGCAGCCTGAACCAGGTCCTGGACGAGGAGGGTGTCGCCCTCCACGTCAGCGCGGCGCCCGCCACCAAGGCTGCCGCGAAGAAGCCCCGCAAGGCTGCCGCCGCCCCGGCCCGCACCGTGGCCAAGAAGGCGGCCGCCGCGCCGCGCCCCATCGGCGCGCGCAAGACCTCGGCCGCCGGCACCGCCACGGCCACGGCTTCGGCGATATCCGCATCGCCGGCCGCCGCCGCCCCGGAGGAGGCGTCGGCCGAGGCCGCCGCCGAGCCGAAGAAGCGCACGGTCAAGAAGGCCGCCGTCAAGAAGACCGCCGTGAAGAAGACCGCCGCGGCGAAGAAGACCAGCGCCAAGGACGCCGACGAGGGCGAGACCCCCGTGGTGGAGGGCGAGGACTGGGCCGCCGAGGACCTGGCCGACGAGGCCGAGGAAGAGGCCCCCAAGGCCGGCGGCACCCAGGGCTTCGTCCTGTCCGACGACGACGAGGACGACGCCCCGGCGCAGACGGTCATGGTGGCGGGCGCCACCGCCGACCCCGTCAAGGACTACCTCAAGCTGATCGGCAAGGTGCCGCTCCTCAACGCCGAGCAGGAGGTGGAGCTCGCCAAGCGCATCGAGGCGGGTCTCTTCTCCGAGTACAAGCTCGAAGAGGAGGAGGACCACAAGCCCGCCTTCAAGCGCGAGCTGGAGATCCTCGTCGAGGACGGCCGCCGGGCGAAGAACCACCTGCTGGAGGCCAACCTCCGCCTCGTGGTCTCCCTCGCCAAGCGCTACACGGGCCGCGGCATGCTCTTCCTGGACCTGATCCAGGAGGGCAACGTCGGTCTGATCCGCGCCGTGGAGAAGTTCGACTACACCAAGGGCTTCAAGTTCTCCACGTACGCGACGTGGTGGATCCGGCAGGCGATCACGCGTGCCATGGCCGACCAGTCGCGCACGATCCGCATCCCCGTCCACATGGTCGAGATCATCAACAAGCTCGCCCGCGTGCAGCGCCAGATGCTCCAGGACCTCGGCCGGGAGCCCACTCCGGAGGAGCTGGGCAAGGAACTCGACATGACCCCCGAGAAGGTCATCGAGGTCCAGAAGTACGGCCGCGAGCCGATCTCCCTGCACACCCCCCTGGGTGAGGAGGGCGACAGCGAGTTCGGTGACCTCATCGAGGACTCCGAGGCGGTCGTGCCCGCGGACGCGGTGTCCTTCACCTTCCTCCAGGAGCAGCTCCAGTCGATCCTGGGCACGCTCTCGGAGCGTGAGGCGGGCGTCGTCTCGATGCGTTACGGCCTCAACGACGGCCAGCCGAAGACCCTGGACGAGATCGGCCGCGTGTATGGGGTCACCCGTGAGCGCATCCGCCAGATCGAGTCCAAGACCATGTCGAAGCTGCGCCACCCGTCGCGTTCGCAGGTGCTGCGCGACTACCTCGACTAGGTCGTCTCTTTCGGATCTTGCCGGTCAAGCCCGCGTCGTCCGGTGCCGTGCATCGGCGTGTTGGCGGGGCGCCCTTGTACTGGACGTACTGGGGTGCTCCGCCAACACGGCGAGGTGCGGTGCCGGGCGGCGCGGGCGAGGCAAGATCCGGAGAGACGGCCTAGACGGCAGGTGGTGTTCCCCCGGCGATGCGCGGCATGCCGGGGGCGCGCCGTGCGTCCGGTCAGCTCGCGGGGTGCTCCAGCAGGTGCTTGAGTTTCTCCTCGCCGCGGGGCATCTCCTTGCGGACCACGGGCTTGACCACGAGGGGGACGAGGGCCCGGCCCATGCCGTGGCCCTCGAAGTCGACGGAGAGGGTGACGCGCGAGCGGGTCCCGCCGTCGAGGGGGTCGATCCAACCCCGTACGTCGGGCCGGACCGGCCCGTCGACACCGTGGAGGTGCCAGCTCCGCGGCGGGTCCATGGCCGTGTACTCCATGGTCGTGGGGATCCTCCGCCTGCCGATGCGCCGGGTGACGAGGACCCGGGAACCGACGTGGACCGGGAGGTCCCCCATCGGAACGGCGGACAGGGCACTGTCCTGCCACTCCGGCAGGTGCGTGGGGTCCGTCACGTACGCGTAGACGTCCTCGGGCGTGCGGTCGATGTCGATGCTCTTGCTGATCGCGGACACGGCGACCCCCTGGAGCCCCCCTGGGCGGCTTCTCCCTCCACGCTACCCCCGCGCGTCTCCCCCGCGGGACTACCCCGCGGGCGAGACGCTGGCGCGCTGCTTGCGGGCGGCCATCACGGCGTACACGAGCACGCCCGCGAAGAGGAACAGCACGCCCTGGTAGACGGCCGCGTAGCCGGAACCGGCGACCAGCCACATCGAGAAGGCGAACGCCAGGCAGGCGAGGACGGCGTCGCGGACCAGGCGGCCGGGCCGGACCCGCTCCCGGTGGCCCGAGGCCAGGAAGTAGATCTGCGCGGCGGTGGAGAGCAGGTACGGGACCGTCGCGGTGAAGGTCGTGACGAGGACCAGCACCTCGAAGACGCGTGGGGACCCGGCCGTGTAGTTGTAGACGGTCAGCGCCGAGGCGAGGACGACCGTGACGAGGACTCCGGTCACGGGAACGCCGCGCTTCCTCGTCTCGAAGGCCTTCGGGAAGAGCCCGTCCTTCGCGGCGGCGTACGGGGTCTGCGCGCTGAGCAGGGTCCAGCCGTTGAGCGCGCCGGCCATCGAGATCACGGCGGCGCAGGCGACGAGCGTGCCGCCCCAGGTCCCGCCGAACATGGCGTTGACGGCGTCGCTGAAGGGGGCCGCGGAGGCGACCAGCTTCTCGTGGGCGACGAGGCCGAAGACGGCGAGGGTGCCGAGCAGGTAGACGGTGGCGGCGCCGACGGTGCCGAGGATGGTGGCCCGGCCGACGTTGCGCTCCGGGTCGCGGACCTCGCCCGCGCTGACGGCGGCGGACTCGACGCCCAGGTAGCTGAAGAGCAGGATCGCGGCGGAGGCGGAGACCGCGCCGACCGCGCTCTGGCCGGTGGCCTGGAAGGGGCCGAGGTTGGCGGGGTCGAAGAAGAACAGCCCGCCCACGGCGACCAGCAGCAGCGGGGCGAACTTCAGCACGGTGGAGACCAGTTGGACGGCGCCGACGTAGCGGGTGCCGGCCAGGTTGGCGAGCGCCGGGAGCCACTGCACGCCGAGGGCGGCCAGGCACATGGACCACTTGTGCGCGCCGACGGCGGGGAAGAGGACGCCGATGTAGCCGACGGCCGCCACCGCGAGCGCCGCGTTGGAGACCCAGGTGGTGATCCAGTAGCTCCAGGCGGCGAGGAAACCGGCGAAGTCGCCGAAGGCGGCGCGGGCGTAGACGTACGGTCCGCCGGTCTGGGGGTGCCGGTTCGCGAGCCGGCCGAAGACGAGGGCGAGGGCGATCGCGCCGAGGGTGAGCACGGCGAAGGCGACGAGGCTGATGGTGCCGAAGGGGGCCACCGAGGCGGGGAGGAGGAAGATCCCGCCGCCGATGACGTTGCCCATGACCAGGCAGGTGGCGACGGGGAGGCCGAAGCGGCGCTCGCCCCGCGGGCGGGGCTCGGCCGTCCCGGGAGCGGAGCCCGGGGCGGGGGCCGGGGCGGAGCCCGGGGTCGGGGTCGCGGTGGATATCGTGCTGGTCATCGGTGGTGCGCCTCTGGGTGTCTCACATGCTGGGCAGGTCGACACATGCTCCGCCACCGCACGGTACGTACCAAATCAGCGCGTTTCGTCCCGCACGGGCACCCCGGCGGAAGGAAGGATTGCGTCGCCGGCACCCTCCGGCCGGGGATCTTGCACCGGTTCCCGCCGCAGGCCGAGCGGGACCTGCGGGCCGTCCGCCTCCCGCAGCCAGCGGCGCAGTACGCCGTGCACCGCCTCCGCGCCCACCGGTTCCCCCGCCGGCGCCGCTCCCGCTCCCGCTGCCGGTTCCGGGTCCGCTGCGGGGTCCGACAGCACCGTGGGCCACATCAGGAACGGGTGCCCCTGCTCCCCGCCCAGGCCGCCGTGCGAGCCGATCTGTTCCTCGAAGGCGTGTACCGCGCCCGTGTCCGGGTCGTACGCCGAGTTCACCATGATGTCGGCCACGTGCGGGAAGGCGTCGGTCCGGCGGACGGCCTCCGCCGCGCCGGGGCCGAAAGGGGCCAGCAGCTCCTCCGCCTCGCCGGGCACGTCGAGCCGGGCCACCGCCCCGCCCGGGCCCAGCACCACCCCGTCCACCAGCACGAAGCCCACGCCCGGATGGTTGGCCAGGGTCGCCAGCAGGGCGGGGTGCGCGCGCTCGACGCGCTCGCGCGAGGCCCGGCCGGGAACGTCCGGGAAGGAGATCAGCGCGAGATTGCCCGAGGCGAGCACCACCGGGTCGGACCCCGGCCCCGGGCGGGCCTCCTCCCCCTCCTCCACCGGCCGGTGCAGGGCCGCGAGGACGGCGGCCCGGGCCTCGGCGCCACTGCGGGTCCGGCCGGCCCGGCGGGAGACCGGCAGCCCGCAGCCCGCCCGGACGAGGTCCTTCAGGGTCAGTCCGTAGCGGCTCAGGAAGGTCTCGCCCGGGCTCTGGCCGTGGTCCGAGAGCAGCACGATCCGGTACTCCCGCGGGGCGTGCTCGGCGACCCGGGCGATCAGCGCGAGGCTGCGGTCCAGGCGCGCCAGCACCTGGTCGGTGTCCCGGCCGCGCGGGCCGGAGTGGTGCGCGACCTCGTCGTAGGCGACGAGGTCGGCGTAGACCGCGGCGCGGCCGGCGAGCATGTCGCCGATCACCGCCGCGACCACCACGTCCCGTTCGACCACGGTCGCGAAGGCCCGGATCAGCGGGTACAGGCCGCCGCGCGACACCCGGGGCCGGTCCCCGCGGATCCGCGCCCGCAGCGACTGGCCGATCTCCCGGGCCACCTCGGCGACGAAGGACACGGCGGTGCGGACGGCGTTGGCCGGATCGGAGAAGTACGCGAAGTAGCCCGCGCGGGACCGGTTCGCCCGGCCCCGCCGGGCCGAGACCGAGAGCACCAGGGCCAGTTGGTCGGCGCCCCCGCTGAACAGGTTGCCCCGGCTGGCGCCGTCGAGCGTGAGCAGCCCGCCGTCCCCGGTGCGCGCGACGGCCCGCCGCTGCAGCTCGGCGGCGCTGGTGGGCCGGTTGCAGACCATCACCTCGCCGGTGTCCTTCTCGTACCAGCGGAAGGCGGGCACGTCGAAGTTGGAGCCGTGCAGGATGCCGAGCTGGCTGGCGCCGGTCTGGCTCGACCAGTCCGTGCGCCAGGGCGTGATCCGGTGGCTGCGGTCCAGCCAGCCGGCGACGGTGGGCATCAGTGCGCTGCCGCACGCGCCGCGCAGCACCTCGTACCCCACCCCGTCGAGCTGGAGGAAGACCAGGCCGGGCGGGGCCTCGCCGGCCCCCGGCGCGCCCGCCCCGCGCTGCCTGCGGCGACGCCGGTCGGCGAGCCGGTAGAGACGGCGCCGGTACGCCTCGTCGTCGCGCACCGCCAGCGCCGTGGAGGTGGCGGACGCCACCGCGGACATCACGGCGGCCACCACCACCGCGGTCTCGGGGGCCGCCTCGCCCCGCCAGGCGGGGATCAGGCCGAGCGCGATGAGCAGGAGCGAGCCGTTCAGGAAGAAGACGAGCAGCCCGAGGACGAGGGCGGGCACCAGCAGCAGGGCCCGGACGAGCACGGGCCAGACCACCGCGCTCAGCAGACCGAAGGCTCCCGCGCCCCACGCGGCGGTCAGCCCGATCTGCGTGATGCTGTCACCGTCGTCGGACTGGAGCCGGAAGTCCGGCAGGATCCCGGCCAAGGCGAGCATGGTGAGGGTGGACGCCGCCCAGACGAGGATCACCCGCAGCAGGGCGCTGCCCGCGGTCCGCCACCGTCCCCGCCACACGCCGCCACCTCCCGCGAGCCCCGTCCCGCCTCCAGGCTCGCACAGCCGGGGCCGGCCGCCCGGGCGGAACGGAGGCGCACCGGAGTGCGGAGGGGGCCGTCGCTGAACGGGACGGCGCGCGGCGCGTACGGCGGGACGGCGTGCGGCGGGGGGTCAGGTGCCGTCGTAGCCGGCGGTCGGCATGGAGAGCCTGCGGTGGACTTCGGCCTTCATCGCGGAGGTGTACTGCGGCTCGGCGTCCCCGGCGGTCTCCACCCGTACGCCGCGCCGCTCGCACTCGGCGGTGAACTCCTCGACCGAGCGGAGCGCGCGGGCCAGCACCCGGCGGTTGGCGGCGACGAAGAGGTCGACCTGTCCGGCGTCGACGTCGGACCAGAGCCCGCAGTGGTCGGCGCGCAGCCCGTAGACGAGCAACTGCCTCGTGACGACGTAACCCCGGTCGGCGGCCCAGCGCGCGCACATGGCGTGCTGGCCGCGGGTGTCCACGGCGAAGGGGTCGACGTCCAGGTCTTCGAGCGGGGCCAGGCTGGTGATCGCGGCCACGCGCAACTCTTCCATGCCGCCGGACCCTACTCCGATCCGCCGCCGGATTGGAGGGGCCCGGCACTTCCGGTTCCGGGCGGATCCTCGGGGCAGCATCTAGGCTCGTGGCCGAGGTCGAGGCGGGGGCCGAGGGAGGGAGGGCCGGGTGCCGGTGGAGATCACCTGGTGGGGTCATGCCACGTGCACCGTCGAGGACTCCGGGGTCCGGCTGCTGACGGACCCGTTGTTCGCCCGGCGGCTCGCGCACCTGCGGCGGCGGCGCGGGGCGCTGCCACCGGCCGAAGCCGCGGTGGCGGACGTGGTGCTCGTGTCGCACCTGCACGCCGATCATCTGCACCTGCCGTCGCTGGAGCGGCTCGCACCCGGCACCCGGCTGCTGGTGCCGCGCGGGGCGCGCCGGGCCGTGCCGGGGCTGGCACGGGCCGCGGGGCTGCGCGGGCTGCGGGTGACCGAGGTGGCGCCCGGCGAGGAGGTCACCGTACGGGAGGGCGTACGGGAGGGCGTACGGGTCCGGGCGGTCAGCGCGCGGCACGACGGGCGGCGGCTGCCGTTCGGGCCGCACCTCGCGCCCGCGCTCGGGTACGTGGTCCAGGGCTCGGCACGGACCTACTTCGCCGGGGACACCGGGCTGTTCGACACGATGGCCGAGGAGGTCGGGCCGGTGGACGTGGCCCTGCTGCCGGTGGGCGGCTGGGGCCCGTACCTGGGCCCGGGGCACCTGGACGCGGGGCGGGCGGCGCAGGCGCTGGCCCGGCTCGCGCCCGCGGCGGCGGTGCCGGTGCACTACGGGACGTACTGGCCCGTCGGCATGGACGCCGTGCGGCCGCACGAATTCCACGCGCCGGGCACGGAGTTCGAGCGCCGGGCCGGACAACTGGCACCGAAGGTGGCCGTACGGGTCCCCGGGCACGGCGAGCGGGTGCGGCTGCCGTGACGTGGCGCGAGCTCGCGGCGGCGGCCGGCCAGGTGCCGCCGGAGACCACCCAGCAGGCCGTCGGCTACCCGGCGTTGTTCGTGCTGGTGGCTCTGGGCGCGCTGGTTCCGGTGATCCCGACGGGCGCGCTGGTGAGTTCGGCCGCGGTGGTGGCGTTCCATCACCAGTCGCTGCCCTTCGGTGTGTTGCTGGTGGTCGCGGTGTCGGCCCTGGCCGCGTTCACCGGGGACATGGCGTTGTACTGGCTCGGGCGGCGGGGGGTCCGCTCGCGCAACGGCTCGCGTTGGCTGGCGGAACTGCGCGGCCGGGCCACCCCCGAACGGCTGGAGCAGGCGCAGACCGGGCTGGACGAGCACGGGGTCATGGTGCTGGTGCTCTCCCGGCTGGTCCCGGCGGGCCGGATCCCGGTGATGCTGGCCTGCCTGCTGGCACAGATGCCGCCCCGCCGCTTCGCCCGCGGCGACGCCCCCGCGTGCCTGGCCTGGGCAGCGACGTACGGCCTGATCGGCATCCTGGGCGGCTCGCTCTTTTCGGAGCCGTGGAAGGGCGTGGCGCTGGCGGTGGGCCTGACCCTGCTGATCAGCGCGGGCCCGGCGCTCCTGCGGCGGCTGCGGGGCGGGGGCCGGGGCCCGGGTCCGGATCGGCGAACGGCGGACTAGACCTCAAGTGCCCTTCGGGTCATAGGGTCTTGTCCGTCGGGGCGACGAACAGCAGCGAACGGAGCGGATCCACCATGGAGTACTCGCACAGCGACGCGGAACTGGTCCGGCAGCCCATCGGCTACTGGAGCTGGGCCGCCTACGACGCGGTCGTCGCCCGCACCCGGAGCGCGCTCGCCGGGATCGGCACCACCCAGCCGCAATGGTGGGTCCTGGCCCAGGTGGCCGTGGCCGAGGAGGGGAGGACCCGGGCGGAGGTGACCGCGGTCCTGCGCGGCTACCTCGCCCTGGGCGAGGAGGCCCTGGGCGAGGAGATCGACACGACCATCGCCCGCGGCTGGATCACCCAGGACGCCGGGGAGCGCCTCGGGATGACCCCCGAGGGCCGGAAGTTCTACGAGGAGGCGGCGGCCCTCCAGGAGCGGCTGCGGGACGAGCGGCACGCGGGCATCTCGGACGAGGAGTACCTGACCACCCTCAAGGTGCTCCAGCGCTTCATCCACAACACGGGCGGGCGGGCCCGGCACCACTAGCGCGTGTCTCTTTGATGGGTTGCTCAGTTGATCGGATGTGTCCGTCCGATTAGTGATCACTGATGTCATATGGGACCGGATCGAGCCGTTGATGCCGGCCGATCCGGTCCGGGGCCGGCGGTGGGCCGACCACCGCCGCACCCTTGAGGCCATCGCGTGGAAGTACCGCGCCAATTCGCCTTGGCGGGACCTTCCCGACGAGCTCGGCCCGTTCCAGACCGCACACAAACGCCTGATCAGATGGGCCGTGGACGGCACCTGGGAGAAGATCCGCGCCTCCGTCCTGGCAACGGCGGACGCCGACGACGACATCGACTGGACGGTCTCGGTGGACTCCACCGTCGTCCGCGCCCACCAGCACGCCGCAGGCGCACGCAAAAAGGGGCGGCTCGCTCGGGCGAGCCCGCCGATCACGCACTCGGACGCTCCCGCGCGGGCTGAGCACCAAGGTTCACCTCGCCGCAGACGGCGGGGCACGCCCCCTGGCCTTCGTCGTCACTGCAGGCCAGGCCGGTGACGCACCCACCTTCGAGACGGTGATGTCCCGCATCCGCGTTGCCCGCGGCGGGCCTGGCCGACCACGAACGAGGCCCTTCGCCGTGCCGGCCGACCGGGCGTACTCATCCCGCGCCATCCGCAGCCACTTACGGCGCCGCGGAATCCGGGCGGTCATCCCTCAGCCGTCCGACCAGACCGCCTGCGGCGGGGTCGCCAAGGCGGCCGACCGCCAGGCTTCGACCTCGAGGTCTACAAGCAGCGGAACACCGTCGAGCGGTGCATCAACCGATGCAAGCAGTGGCGCGGCATGGGCCACACGAACCGACAAACTCGCCATCGCCTACCAGGCCGCACTCCACCTCGCCAGCATCCTCATCTGCACCCGACGCTGACCAAAGAGACAGAACCTAGGCGCGGGGCAGCCAGCCCGCGGCGAAGTCGGCGTGGTCGCGTGCGCGCTGGGTCCGGTCCGCGAGGAGCCGGCGGAAGCCCGCCACTGCGTACCGCTCCCCGGTGGCCGCGCCGGGCCCCGGGATCCCGACCACCTCGGCCATGACCTGCTGGGGCTGGGGTTGCCAGCCGGTGACCAGGACCCTCAGGCGCAGGTGCTCCGCGCGCCGGTGCAGGTCCAGGAGGTGGAACAGGCCGTCGGTGTCCATGTCTGTCACGCCGTGCAGGTCCACCAGGAGGTCCCGCTCGTGGGCGTTGACGTGGTCCAGGGCCTGCAGGAGGGCTTCGCCCGCGTCCTCGTCGAGTGTGCCGTCGGCGCTGATCAGGACCGAGCTGCCGCAGTGCTGGACGTCCACGTTGATCAAGTTTCTCTCCCGTCACCCGGAGGCTCGGGCCTGCGGGATTCCATCGTGGCCCGGCGTGTCCCGGGGCCGAATGAGGCGCGCTCTTCAGGCGCGGTGTGAACGGGGGAGTGAGGGGCCCCAGGCCGGGCGCGGCAGGAGCCCCTCCTTACGCGCCTCCGTGGGGGACGGAAAAGGCACGCGTCAGCCGGGACAACGAGGACCGGCGCCGACAGGACACGACACTTGCGGACATCTGGCTCCTGCCGCAAGCCAGGGCCCGACCGTGCGGAGCAGGTCGGGCCCTGGTCGGTGACTACATCTCTTGGTGCAGGTCTTCGGCCAGGTCTTGAGCGCCTTCGTACTGGGCCAGTGCCAGGCCGAGGCCGAACCAGGTAGCCGGCCAGGTGGCGACGAAGATGCCCCACCGGTCCGCCCGGTCGATGCCCGTCGGCTCCACCTTCATCGATGTCGCCCATGAGGCGACGGACAGCCCGATGGTCAGGCAGGCGACGGTGTACGCGTGCTCGCTCCGCAGGCCCTTGTCGTGCAGCAACTTGACGATCATGGCGCTCCTCGGGATCCGACGGCGTAGCCTCCACCGTCCCCCACACGCCAACATCACGCATCTGCGACTCCGCCCCGCCTCCTGCTGACGCGCGCACAGCCGGGCTCCCGGAATCTGCGGGCATGTACTGCGGGCTTGCCCTCCGGTCCGTCCGCGATGCGCAGACAGGGCAGGGGCTCCCCGCCATGGCGAAGAAGACCGCCCCCGAGGCCCGGGAGCCGGGTGTGAGTTCGCTGCTTGCTACCGGGCCCTGGGGCCGGGGGCGGGCGGGGTGCGCGGTCGCAGGCGCTCTCCCTGCGGCCCGAACATGATCAGGTACTCGACCGGGCCGCCGAGGCCGGCGTTCGCGACCCCATGGGGATTGCGGGTGTCGAACTCGGCGACGTCTCCGGCACTCAGGACGAGGTCCTGGTCGCCGAGCGCGAGCCACAGCTGCCCGTACAGGACGCACAGCCATTCCCAGCCGTCGTGGGAGACCTGACGGGGCCGCACCGGCGGCTCCTGGACGGCCGGCAGGACGTGTTTGTGGGCGTGCAGGCCCCCGACGTACCGGGTCAGCGGCAGCACCGCCTTGTCGTCGCCGGCACGCCGGAACGCGGAGGTGCGAGGCTCGGCGGCGGGAGCGTTGCCGGCCAGCTCGTCCAGGGAGACGCCGTACTCCTTCGCCAGCTGCAGCACCACTTCCAGGGTGGGCTTGCGCCGGCCGGTCTCGATCCGCGACAGCGTGCTCGGGGAGATGCCGGTCGCGCAGCTGACGCCGGTGAGCGTGGAGCCGCGGTGTTCGCGTGCGGCCCGCAGCCGGGGGCCCATCGCCGCCAGCGTGTCGGCCACGTCGTCGCCTGTCACCCGCGCTGCCCCCCTTCCGGGACGTGCCGCCTCCATCACCCTGACCTGCAAGTTTGCCAGACTGGCAAGGGTAGTCGCGGTGGACGGCCGCTGCGCCGCATGATCGACGGGTATCCGCGTCCACCCGTGAACCGAGAGAAGACCCCATGCAGCCGTCCGCCGTACTCCGCCACCGCACCGTCGAGGCCCCTGCCGGGCGCCTGCACCTGGTCGAGCAGGGCACCGGCCCGCTGGTCCTGCTCGTGCACGGCTTCCCCGAGTCCTGGTACTCATGGCGCCACCAGCTCCCGGCCCTCGCCGCGGCCGGCTACCGGGCGGTGGCGCTCGACGTGCGCGGCTACGGCCGCTCCGCCAAGCCCGCGGCGACCGATGCCTACCGGATGCTGGACCTGGTGGAGGACAACGTCGCCCTCGTGCACGCCCTCGGCGAGGAGAACGCGGTGGTCGTCGGCCACGACTGGGGCTCCAACATCGCGGCCACCTCCGCCCTGCTCCACCCCGAGGTCTTCCGGGCCGTCGCCCTGCTGAGCATCCCCTACGCGCCACCCGGCGGCCCCCGCCCCACCGACATCTTCGGCCGGATCGGCGGCCCCGAGCAGGAGTTCTACGTCTCCTACTTCCAGGAGCCCGGCCGCGCCGAGACGGAGATCGAGCCCGACGTCCGCGGCTGGCTCGCCGGCTTCTACGCCGCCCTGTCCGCCGACACCATGCCCGCCCAGGACGAGCCCGACCCGCACTTCGTCGCCCACGGCGGCCGGCTCCGTGACCGTTTTCCCGCCGGCGTCCTCCCGGCCTGGCTGGCCGAGGACGACCTCGACGTCTACGCCGGAGAGTTCGAGCGCACGGGTCTGAGCGGCGCCCTCAACCGCTACCGCAACATGGACCGCGACTGGGAAGACCTCGCCCCCCACCGCGGAGCCCCCATCAAGCAGCCGTCCCTGTTCATCGGCGGCGCCCTGGACGCCTCCACCACCTGGATGTCCGACGCCATCGACGCCTTCCCCACCACCCTCCCCGGCCTGACCGCCTCCCACCTCGTAGAGGGCTGCGGCCACTGGATCCAGCAGGAACGCCCCGAGGAGATCAACCACCTGCTGACCGGCTGGCTCAACACCCTCACGTCCTCCGCGCCCGGGGCCGGCTGCTGATCACCGGCGCCCAGGCTGATCCGGTCAAGTCCCCGACCCGAAAGGGTGGTCCCGCATGACGCTCACCATTCCCGGCTTCGATCACGTCCGCCTGCCCGGTGCGGGCGGTGTTGAGCTGGCTGCCACTGTCGGCGGCAGCGGCAGCCCTGTCGTGCTGTTGCACGGTTTTCCCCAGACCCACCTGATGTGGCGACACGTCGCCGAGCGGCTCGCCGACGAGCACACGGTGATCTGTCCTGACCTGCGGGGCTACGGCGCCAGTGACAAGCCCGCGGCCACCGACCCCGATGTGTACGCCAAGCGCACCATGGCCGCCGACGTCGTGACCCTGGCGGCGGCGCTCGGCCACGAACGCTTTGCCCTCGTCGGCCACGACCGAGGCGCCCTGGTCGCCTTCCGGGCGGGGCTGGACCACCCTGAGACCATCACGCACCTGGGCATCCTCGACATCGTGCCGACGCTCGACATGTGGAACGTCCTGCACGGCACCGCGGCGGCGATCGGCTACCACCTCTTCCTGATGGCGCAGCCGCCGGGCCTGCCGGAGGCGATGATCGCAGGCAGTGCGGACGCGTTCTTCGGCTCGTTCCTCGACGCCTGGGCCAACGACCCGACCGCCATGCCCTCAGATGTGCGTGCCGAATACCTGCGCGCGAGCGCCGCGGCGGTCACCTCGATCGTCGCGGACTACCGAGCCTCGGCGGACATCGACGTCCTGCACGACCAGGCGGACCTGGACGCCGGGTCGCAGCTGGCCATGCCCGTGACGGTCGTCCAGCAGGACTGGGGCGCGCAGCTGGGCTACGACGCTGCCGGGGTGTGGAAGGCGTGGGCGCCGGACCTGGACCACCGGCTGACCCGCGCCGGGCACTTCATGGCCGAAGAGGCACCCGACGAGATCACGGCGGCGATCCAGGACCTACTGGCCCGCTGAGCCTCCTGCTCCCGACTCGTCGGCCGGGCCACGGTCGGTCGGCGAGCCAAGGCCGCATCGACCGCCCTGACCACGACGCGCCAGCAAGGCCAGCAGGCCTACAACGCGGTCTTCGGCGGGTAGACGTCGCGCGTGGGCCGACCTCGACGAGCGCACCCAGGAGACCATGACGGAGCTCCCGGCCTCGGCTGTATGTACGAACACGTCGACACCGACACCGACACCTACCCGGACGGAACGCCCCTGGCTCGTTGCGCGACGGCCGCGAAGCGGCTGACCCACGGCCAGGGCCCGCAAGCTCACCACCACCCTGGTCCGGCACCCCTTAGTCCTGATCGTCTGGGCGAGCCCGCCCGAGGGGGGCTTGTCCAGGGCCGCGACCCGGTCGGTTCAGCGTCGGTGGCGCCAGTGCTGGTGGACCCTGAGGACTTCGTAGCTCCATGCGGTGTGCGGACGGGTGCCGACGGGGTTCGTCCAGCCGAGTTGTTCGGCTACGGCCGTGAACCGGGGGTGCATCTGGCGGTCTCCGACCGTGACGAGCGCGGACAGGAGAGGCTCTCCCCTCCGACCGTCTTCGTCGACCAGCCACAGGAGCATCACTGGTCGTAGGCGTGCAGGCGGGGCAAGCCCGGCAGGCGCTTGTGGATCTGGGGCCAGGTCGTAGTAGAGCCGGCTCGGGCGGTCTTCTCCAGCAGCGGCCGCAACTCGGTCGCGAACTCCCACAGCTGTCCGGCCTCCAGGAGCGCCGGCTCTTCCCGGCACGGCGGGCGGGCCTTCACGACCGGGACCGGAATCGGTGTGGGCTCCGATGTCGGGACAGGGGCTGGGAGCGGTGCGGGGGAACGCCTGGGCGCTGGCGACGCTTGGATTTTCCGACGTGGAGACCGGCGGACAGGTTCGTCGGCCCGGGTGACGTTCGGCCGCATCCGCGGCACGGCGGGGACTGTCTGCTTGGGCTGCGCAGGCACGGACTGCAGGGGAGCCTCGGCGGCCTGGCGCCGTTCTTCCTCCTGCCACTGGCGGGAGCCCAGGATCTCCTTGAGATTTTTCAGCTGTGCCCGCTGCTCGCGGGTCTCGCTCGGTGGAGCTCCGGCCGCCTGCTGCCAGGCCAGGGCGTACAGGTCGGCGGCGACCGCGACTGCGTATCTGTCGATGGCTCGCTTCAGTTCGGTCAGCGTGTGGTTCAGCGTGCGGCGGACCGTGGCGATCTCCATCGCGGTCCTGGTAGCCCGCCCGGTGGTTCGGCGTCGGAAGTCCGTCTGCCACGCCGCACCACCGCTGAGCCGCACCCGGTTGTTCCCCAAACCCGTACTCCCCCCGAGCTGCACAGCAGATCCCCAAACGGTCGGGCAGGCCGCTACCCGGACGCAAGAGACGGGTCAGCCAAGCACCCCCTCCGGACCGACCTTTCGCGGCATGCTGGAAGGGCTTGGCAAGCCTGGCCCGCCTGCCTGTCGCACGAGCCTGCGAGGGCCGGATGAGGATTGCATTGGAGGTTGCCTGCACAGGTCGGCTGCGCTCAGGGTTCGGCGAGGGGAGAGCGCCAGCCCTTTCAGGTCCCGCGAGTTATCCCAGGATCGTCCGCCACTGCGCCAGAGCTTCAGTCATGCGCCGCGCGGTGATGCGGTACTCATTGCAGATGATCGCGGCGTCTTCATCGGTCTCCGGAGAGGACGCGTACAGAGTGATCTGGAAGAGGGCTTCCGAATCATGGTCGTCCGGGTCTTCGCGCTCCTTCAGTCTCTCCACCTCGACGTATGCGCCGTTCGGGTAGTCGAACGTCAGGACGTGGCCATGGTTATCGGCGGGATCGTAGATCTTGATGCCCGGGATGATGTCGCTCATCCGGCAGACGATAGGGCACCAGGGCGCTCGGACGAGTGCCCTTTGGAGCGAGACAACTCCCGTCTTGAGGAGTGCCCTTGACACTCGACGAACCGTTGGGACGGCGCTCTTGACCGAGGGGTCCAGCGCGCGGGACGGTCATCGGCCAACTATGGGCAACCGACTCGACACGGGAGCACGCGATGACGTTACGGTTCGTCGGGATCGACCCGAATACCGGCGGTGAGGGATTACCGACGGTGTGGGTGGAAGAGGAGAGCGCGGACCTCTACGCGCGACACTCCAGTACGACGCTGCCGCTCTGACAGCGGGTTTTGCCTTCTTGCCACAGGCCCCATCTGCTCGACAGCAGTGCGAACTGGGTGGCCTGCGCATAGCGGACTGTTAGGCCACTCAGTCACAATGCGCCATGGACGCATCCCGTGACCCCCAGTACCTGAAGGCGACCGCCCAGGCAGTCGCTGACTTCAAGGACGCGGTGGAGGAGTTCCTCTCCCTCCACATATCGAACAAGCACTTCGGGCGTGGCCTGGCACCGGCGGAGTTCCCGCGTGATGACGCGGACCCGGAGGAGATCAAGGAACTCCGGTCCAAGGTGGCGCGGGCGGCTGGCCGCGCCAGCTACGCCCCCAGCCTCACGGGCGCCTACGTGCATGTCGAAGGGCACGGCAAGATCGACCCGATCGCCGCCTGGGCGTCTATGACGTTGCCCAAGCCGGTGCTGGAGGCGGACGACGTCTTGGGGGCGTGCGAGCAGATGCTGGGGCGCCTGGAGGCGATGGAACGCCGGGCCGAGGCGCAGGCCCCTTCCGTCTCCGGGGCGGAGCACTTCCACCCCCTGGTGTGGGGGGCGGCATCCCGGCTTTGGAGGAACGAGCACTATCGTGAAGCCGTCGCCTCGGCGGCGGAGGCGCTCGTCGCGCACGTCCAGTCCCGTACCGGCCGCCACGACGTGCCCGCCACCAGCCTCTGGCAGCAGATCTTCTCCGAAGCGCCGCCGAAGACGGGAGAACCCCGCTTGCGCTGGCCTGGTGATCCGACGAACCAGAGCGTGAAGACGATGAATGCGGGCTTGAGGCTCTTCGCGCCCGGAGCGCAGATGACCATTCGAAACACCTCTGCTCACGGCACCGACGAGATGACCGCACAGGACGCCCTTGAGAGGCTCGGAGCCCTCAGCCTTCTGGCCCGCTGGGTCGACGACTGCGACGACCACACGGTGTAGACCGCCTACCAACGCACGTGGCAGGCCCGCCATCGTGGCGGTCAGGCCGGAGGGCCAGGCTCAGGCCGGCCCCAAACTTCCCATCGGACTTCCCCGCGCCGGGGCTCCGGCAGCGTGAATCCGAGGAGAGGGTCATCGTCGGGGTGATGGAACAGGCAGTCCCGAGCCCAGGTCAACGTGGCGTTCGTGAGCTGTCGCGCCAGCCGCGCATTGCCCTGGACAACCTGGTCTGCGGCTGGGGCCGTGCCGGGCGGGCCGATGAACAGCGCAGTCTGTGGAGACAGAGGGAAGTACACGCCGCCTGGCGACCTCAACCCTGCCGCGCTCCGCTCCGTGGTGGTCCCGTCCGGCAACGGGACCACCGGGACGTCCGACGTAGCCACAGAGACACGCGCTAGTAGTGCTTTGTTAGCCGGTCTTGTCACGTCGGGTGTTCGGTAGTTCGCTGGCTGTATGAGGGCTGGGGAGCTGGCGGCGGTGCGGGTTCGG
>NZ_JBIAJH010000070.1:0-17972 GCF_042871845.1 Streptomyces sp. NPDC005533
AGCCAGCAACTCCCACTCGAAATCGGTCAGTTCATGGCGACGGATCACGAAAAACATGATCCACCATCGAACGATCTTTTGAAGACGGACCCTAGCAAACGGCCTCGACAGCGTGTCCTTGCAGAGCGGCCCTGTTTGCTCATCCCCATCAGTGCCCGAGTCGTCGCGGGGCCGGGCAACGAGTCCGTTGAAGCCATCGAGGGCAGAGGCAGCCCAGCCACACCCGCCACCCCTCGGCCTCCCAATCCTAGGAGTCACCAGAATCGACCCAGCAAACCACGTAAGGAGCGGCAGAGAGGTCGGAAGGGTTCACGGAGCTTGCATTCGGCGTTGGGTAGCCGCCTGTCTAAGGCAGCTCCGGCTGGGGTGAATGGTGTAGTCCTTAGCCGAGGTTCAGGGCTGGTCGACATTGGTCCCGTGTTGCCCGTGATGCAGCTGGGCTGGCTTGTGACTGGCCCGCCGCCGAAGGCAGGCGCCCGCTACGTCAAAATCAGAGTGCCCCACGCAACCTCCGTAAACTCGAGTACTGCATGAGGGACCGGATGGGTGTTGGAATTGGCCAAGAGCACCACGATGTGCCCACCGAGCCGGACGTTGACCTCGCCCTCAGGCCTCTGTAGTCATTCCAGGAAGAGTTGCTCCGTGCTCCCTCTTCCTTCAACACCGCGGAAGGGGGCAGCCCGAAACTCTCGGCACACCCGTCGGCCCTTGCGATTGGAGGTCCTCGATGCCGCCCTTGCGCCAGACGTGGCGCCAGCGTTCCACCGAGCGCACACGGAGATCCTTCGCGATCACCGCGGAGGCCTCGTACGCCCGCAAACCTCCAACCGGCTCCAGCAGCCCTGTTCGTGAGTCGCCAGACGCGGCAGGCGAGCACGGCGAGCTTGCAGCGGTTGGGGGCCGGCCCCCTCAAGGGGGTTGCAGGGCCCTCGCTTGGGCATAGTCCCAGAGGCCTGCTCGACATGCCCAAGGTACTGATCATCAGATTGGCCGCTGTTCCAAGGCAGTTACGGATCTCCAGACGACGCGAGCAACACGGTGATCGTGGCTGACCACCTGCTCACGCTCACTGTGCACGAGATCGCTAGAAGAGGGACTTTCCGATAGAAGCTGCTGTCGAGAGCTGATGGCTTCGGGGAACGCGATGGCCTCGGCCTGGGCGTAGTCGCGGAGATTTGAAGTCTGAGCAGCAGTTTGGAAACGCGCGCGCATTTCCTCGGCGACACGGGCCTTTTGACGCCCCTCAGCTGGCCGGCCCCGTTCGTCGTCCTCGGAGTAGGCAGCGGCAAGCGTCCGGTTCCACTCCAGCGCGGCCCGTGCCTTTGCAACACAGGCTGCTCGTACTTCCCGCTCGTCGGCCTCCCACTGAGCCTTGAGTGCCTTCCCCGCTTCCTCAGCCTTCTTGACCTCGACCCGGCACGCGGGACACAGCCCGCTGGGATGGCCGGGCCCCCCGCCACTGACCGGACACTCGGGAATCGAGCATGCCCAGGTCTGGCTCGGGCCCTCACTTCTGCGAGTGCGTCCGGCACGATGGTCATCCCGCCGTTCGGCCCGACGCTGGGCGCAGGTTCGGCAGTCTGCTCCAGTGTCAATCATCTGGCCGTCCTCGCACCCGAGGTTTGGGCAGTCCTTCGGTGGGCGGACTAGGCCCACGACCACGCCCACCGGAGAGGAAAGCCCTTTTCCGCCGTAGTGGGCAGCCGCGTAGTTGTGCGACGACCAGCGCCGGGCCACTCGCTCGGTGAGCTGTGAGGCATTCCGGCTGTCGAGTGCAGCCAGGATCGCGTCTCGGATGATGGCGGGGCGCTTCTTCGGTAGCAGCTCGACAAGTTCACGCGGGAGCGCCTCCTCGACCATGCGCACGGCGGCGGCCTGCGCTCGCGTCATGCGTACGCCTTTCCCCTGGCCTGAGCCACGAGACGATCGCGCATTGCGGGACGCGGCGAAGCCGCTCTTGTTCACACGCGCACTACTGCCTGTAGATGCCCTACGGGCGTCAGCAGCGCTCCGCGCCGAAGGCGCGATCTCTTGTTGAGGTGCGTCTAGTTGTCCTTCGTCTAGTTCATCCCCGCACTCAGGGGGTACGGGGCCCCGCTCCCAGGAGGGACGTACCCCCTGAGTGCGGGGTACGGGGCGACCTGCAGGTTCACACGACTTACTGGTGAAGTCGCGCGTTTCCTCAGGCGAAGACGTACCCCGCTGTGCGGGGGGACGGGGCGGTAGGGTCACGGTCGAGTCGTCGTCGCAGGCCATGGCAACTGGAGTTCGGAATACGGCGAGCACCGGCGGTTGCCATCGAGGGAGGGGAGGGAGCGGGAGGCAGTGCTTGCGGGCGTTCGCACGTTCGGCTTTGACCTGCGCGACCATGCCCTTCATGTATCTGCGACGGGCGTCGAGCCAGGAGTCGAATGCCCTCTCGCGGTCGATACGTTCCTGCTTGCTCTCCTCACGATGCCGGGGAGGCCGGTTCATCGCGTACCAGTCGGACAGTGATCGTGGGCCGGGGTATTCGGCCGGGTGGGTGCCGTGGATGGTGTATCGATTGCGCCGGATGAGACCCGTTGTGGAGCGCTTGACGGTGACAGCTGTGATCAACTCCAGCTCGATCATCAAAGATGTGACCGTATCGTCCTTTGCGAAGCCTAGGAAACGAGCGAGAGTCCGCAAGTTCGGCCACACGTCTTCATCGTCGCGACTTTGGTTCACGTGGGCGGCCATGCCCCAGTACAGGGTCCGAGCGTCGCTGCTGGCGCCGGAGAGGTAGACCCAGTCGCCCACCATTGTGAAAGGAGGGCGGCTTCCCTGTGAGAACTCGAGCTTCGCATCGAGGTCATCGGCGTCGAAGATGCTCACCGCGCATCACCGGCGGGACGCTGCCGGAGACCGCAGGCCGGAAGGCCTGAAAGTCCGATCCAGTAGCCGCTTGCCGCGACAGGCTGGCTGCGCAAGCGCATCGCTGTCTCAACGATGATCTGGCGGGAGGGCGCCCAGGCGGGAAGGCTGGCGAGGTGCATTCGGCCGGAGCGGTGGACAATAGGGGTGATGCGCCTGGTAGCGGCGCTGGTCATGCAGAGCAACGCGAGATCCTTGTCCACTGTGTGGCGTAACCATCCGCGCGCAGACAGGCCGACTTCTACCCTGACCTTGATAGATCTTTGTAGAATGAGAAGCGGCGCGTGGGGTCTGCCCGGCGGGAACCGGGTGGCGCTGACCACAGCTTTTGCAGGAGCCACTCGACGTCAAAGCCGGCGAGGCGAGTGGCTATCGGCGGCCCGGGACGGGAATCCCGGGCTGTTGGTCTTTCTTCAGGCAGCGAGCGCGCCAACCCACGCAGGGAGCGTGCCCTCCCATGCGGCGAGCCCCTTGGCGGAGCGGATCGAGTCGACGCGTGAAGGTTGCAGTTCTGAGAGGGCGTCGTTTGGTCCGGCGATCAGGCTGGACGCAGCGATCTGCCAGTGGTCCGCCAACCGGCCCAAGTCGGCGATGGTCCAGAGGCTGTAGCCACGCTGGCGGCGGCTCACCGTGTCCGTCGTTAAGCCGATCGCTGCCCCGAGGTCTGTCCAGTTCTCTCCAGTGACGACCAAGACGGCGGAGACACTGCCGCGTACCAAGCTCTCGACCCTGTGTGCTGCATTCCTGCGCACAGGATCCTCCTTCCCATCACCCGGCACGACTTTTCGTCGTGTTGCGCCGGAAATTTATCGGACCTTGATGGCTTGGTGAGTCATCGGTGGGCGCGTCACGCTCTGATCTGCCGATACCTGGAGCAGTTTCACCCGTTCGCCTAGGTTGGCCGTGGTTGACCTAAACACTGTGGGTGCTGGAATGAGCGTCACCCACCTCCTGAACCGCCGCGGTGTGTCATGCAGGCGAAGGCGGAGAGAAACGTGGCGGTTTGAGCTGCCGTTTCCGTCCCTGGGGTGCGGGCGCGCCGTGGATCGAGGTCCCAGGCGACGTGGTCGTGAGGGCGAGGCCGGCGTAGGAGGCGAGGTGGGCGGCCCTGGGGAAAAGTTGTGCCGTCGCCGACGGTGACCAGCAGGACGGCGGCGGTCCTGACTCCGACTCCGGACATCGTCAGGACCGGATAAAGAGGTGGGCCTCCAGAAGAGCGCTGATCTGGGCCTCCAGGGCCCGGCGCTGATCGTGGACCGCGGCGAGCGAGCGGGCCAGTGACGGGATGACCACGTCGAGCGTGCTGGTTCCCGGAATCACGACGCTCTATTCGTCGAGGGCGGTGGAGACGTCGTCGACCAGCCTCTGTGCCATCCGTGGGGCCTTGGGACGGATCACCTCGACGAGTCTGCGGCGGCCAGCTTTCCGCAGAGCTTCTGGACCGGCCTGGCCAAGGTCCCCGCCAAGGCGTGGACGCCCGCGCTGGACGCGAAAGGCGACCCCCGGGAGGACGCCGCCCTGGTGGAGATCACCGACCTGCTCGACCTCTCGGGCTGGCCGCCCGGTCTGCGGATCGTTGTTCGGCGCGAGCCGGTCCACCCCATGTACACCAAGGACCTCAAGCCCTACGAGCAGGCGACCGGCTTCCGTTACACGGTGATCGCCACCAATACGGTCGGCCAGCAGTTGCAGTGGCTGGACGCCCGGCACCGGGCCCACGCGCACGTCGAGTCCGGGATCGGCAGGTAGGTCGCAGGCCCTAACCGTGCTGCGACTGCCGTCGTTCAAGTTCGCCCTCAACCAGGCCTGGTGCACCCTGCTCGCCCTGGCCATGGACCTGCTGTCCTGGCTGCAACTGCTCGCACTCGACGGCCGTCTCGCTCGTGCCGAGCCCGCCACCGTCCGCAGCGACCTGTTCGACGTCCCCGCCAGACTGGCCGAGCACGCCCGACGCCGCGAACTCAAACTCGACCCGCCTGTCCCGCCATCGGGCTTCTCGTTACCGCCTGGAACCGGACCCGGCCCTGCCCGACCCCGGCTGACCACCACGCCGCCGCCCCAGCCACCGGAAGGAGGAGAGCGCCAGCCCCCTTGGCGAGTGGACGCCGACGACCGCCGCGACGACACGCGGCCCACCGCTCTGCCCCACAGCAACCAGCCCACGGAGCGAACTACTAGAAACCGGGCACCCAGCCGAACCGCTCACCCCGGCGCGCGCACGTGAACGATCGAGGCTTGAGCTTGTTGAAGACGGCCCGCAGCTTCGGTTCGCTGTTGGGCATCGGTCTGTCGAAGACCTTCTTCCCGGCCGGGGTCAGCCCGTGACCGTGGTGGGCTGTCTTGCCGACGTCCATCCCGAGGAACACTCCTTCGCCTTCGGTGTCTAACATCGCACCGTGTGAAGGTGTTGACCGTGCCGGCCTCGGCAATGGCCACCGTGCTCGCGCAACCACGTTGTGCAGACCTGCCGCCCATGTCTCTGTCCGGCATTGCGCCGGACCGGGCGGTGGCCGGGTCTCTCGTCAGCGTCTGTGACGACACCTTCCAGGCCCGGCGACACCACCCCCCAGGCCATCCGTTCGACAGAAGGGGAACCAGTCATACCGGGCTCGGAGGCCGGCGGCCCCATTGCAGGACCGCGAAAAACATAACGGCGGTACCAGGCCGCCGCCGTTGGTTGTCGGAGGATGATGTTGGAGCTGGGCCAGGCGGGGTCCACTGTGCAGGGGCCGGGGCAGCGGGCATAGATCGTGGTACTCGTTGTGGATCAACCAGATCGAGCGGTGGTTCGCTGAGCTGTACCGCCGCTGCATCGAACGCGGCAGGTTCGGGCCCCTTGACGATCTCGAAGCCGTATTAGAGAACCGGATCAAGGTCTGAAACGACGACGCCAGCCTTTCAAATGGTCCAAGACCGTCGACCGGATTCTCGACCGCGTCTGCCGCTACCGCGGCAGGGTCTCTAAATCAGATCACTGAGTTTCTTCAGTGTTGCCTCTCCAGGGTGAGGACGGCATTGGTCATTGACGTGAGCGTGTTGAAGCGGACGCGGGCTTCGTGGAAGATGCCATGCTTTGAGGCGGGCGAAGGATCGTTCTACGGGGGAGTGGAGCCGGACGTGTGCCCGGTTGACGGACTTCTCTCTGATGGTGAGCTCACGGTTTCGGCGCTTCTTGAGGGGAGCCGCGAAGGTTCCGCCGATTCCCTGGAAGGCCTTGCCGCGAGGGCGGGGAACTTCGGACGGCCACAGATGGTGACTTTTTGTGGTTACGGGCGGCCGTGATGTCCGCGGCCCGGCCGGGAAGGGCCGCGAGTACCAGCTGAGTTCAGCTGACCGGGCCGGTCACTGTCTGGATGTTCACGCCGTGCTTGCGATGCTTGCCGGAGTACCGGAGTGGTCGTCCTGGCCGTTGCCGACGCGGTCGCACTCGGCGAGCGTGCTGCTCCCCACCTGCCGCTGGGAGGTACCTCCAGGCCCACGACGCACCGCACCGCACCGCGTTGGTAGGGACGCCCGAGTACTTCTCCACTACAAGGCATCCACGATCTCGCGATGCACGGCAGCGAATCCGCAAGAGACGGCTCAGCGCCCCCGAAGGGAGGAGGATGCCTAGTGCTCGCCGAACAGCATCCTGATTTGGAGCTAGTGGAAGAGCTGGCCACATGCGCTTGAAATAGTTGCTGTTGGTGCTGGGCATGCAAGCCCAGCTTCTCGACGGTGGCGGTTGCGGGTGTTCACGCTCGGCGAGGACAATGCAGATAGGGAGCCGGCGCGGTGGAGCCCGTTGTTTGATCATGTGTCTGGCTAACGCACGTGCCGTGCCCAGGTCTCCGGCTGGGCATGGCACGTGCGTCCATGATGACCCTGCTGCGGTGCTAGCAGGGCTTTAAGGTTCGCGGCAATGAAGCGGCAATCCTTGCTTGGTCATTGAAGCACCTGGGTATACGGCACGTCACGGATCGACGCGATCACCGCGGCGTGCCGCGTGTTCTGAATGGCCAGAGTCCAGCCAACGCGGCCCTCACGGGCCGCGTGCAGCAGCGCTCGACTGGCACGGTGCGTGTGCCGAGACGTGGGCGAGGCGGTGCTTGCTGCCCGCAGGCGCGGGGCCGATCCGGGCCTGGCCGACTTTGTGGCCCGTCTCGTGGTCCGGACATCGCTGGATCGATCGACCAGTCGATCTGGCCCGTCGCCCGCAGCTTGGCGTGAGTACCTCAAAACCGTGATGGCATTGAGGTACAGAAGACATGCCCTGGACAAACATCCCCGAGAGGAGCCAATGACGACGTGGCTGGAACTCCCAGCATGGCCACACCCACAGAATAGAACTATTTGAGTTTCGGATCAGATAGCCTGCTCCTGCGGTCCCTCTCTGCCTCTAACCTAGAAAGAACCAGATTTCCCAGCAGCACGCACATAATCAACTTCGTGAGCAATTACGGTCATATGAATTTTGACACTATTTCATCGCTGCCGCTTTCTGGCTTTCCAGTCAGGGTGTGGATGACCGATCTGGAGCTCCGCCTCGTCACTTCCATTGGAAGCCCAGGGCTGGACCAGCATTTCTCAACCTCCGGCATTGCAGTGTCTGGCCGCGAGGAGGTCGCCTATGACGTGGAATACCCGCAGCATCCAGATGTTTTTGCTCATCTCCGGGCACGAAATGGAGAAAGAGTCACTTGGCGGACGGGGCCCGAGGGCCGCATCCATGCCTGTGTTGCTCCGATTTTCTCCGCAGACAAACAGGTAACCGGAATTATCGGATTCGCTGTCGACTATGGAAGGGAAGCGGACGAAGAGCGGCGCCGAAGAAGCGTGGAGTCTCTCCTGCGGCATCTGTTGCAGGCCTTCCCGTCCCCTGTGTCGGTTATGGACGGCGATGGACGGGTCATGCTCGTTAACGCAGCATATTTGCACGCGGTGGGAAAAAGCGAAGATGAAGTGGTTGCACGCTCCGAGCAGCCTCCCGTTCCTGCCCTGCCCTCGCCTGCGCACGGCCTGCCAGACTCTCCTATGTCGACTAACCATCAGTCTAATTGGATCGGAGCCAACGGAGAATCGTTTCAGTCTCAGATCGTTTCAGTAAAAAATGCCGGCGGCATGGAAATTTCCCTTCATGTCGCTAGTGATTTGACGAGAGAAGAGGCTCTTAGGGTCGAGCTGGAGAAATACTCTAGACATTTTGACCTCATTTTTGACGTCGCCGGCAGGCCCCTGGCTATCCTGGGCGACGCCGGCGAGATCGAACAGGCTAATAGGGCGTTCGCGGGAATCTTGAATGTTTCCAAAGGCAAGCTGCTGGGTACGTCAATCGACCGATGGATCGGAGCCTCATCTCGTACGAATTTCGGCGTGATACGGCGCAGCGTCCAAGCTGGAGACCCCAGTAGGCTGAATGGAGTCCTCCTACAAGGAGAGAATGCCCCAGGGCTCTTGGCCAACATTTCCGCCTTTAGATTTATCGGACTAGGGGATTCGTCCTCAGTTTTGATTGCGATCGATGAAGTAGATCAATTTCGAGACCAAACTCCAACGACTCGCGCTAGCCTCGCGGTCCAAGAGATCGATGCCCGGATTCTCGAACTACTTGCCGCAGGGCACAGCAATTCAGAGATCTCCTTTATGCTGCGCCTGAGTCGGCAAGGTTTGGACTATCGACTCAAATTGCTGCGTGTCCAGCTGGACGCCTCAAGCAGGGGTGAGCTGGTGGCACGTGCCTACTCGCTTGGGCTTTTTAGCATCTCACAGTGGCCGCCAGTCTGCCGTAGGCCGGAAAAATAGCGCCCCGAAGAATGAGTAGGAGTCGAGATATTGGTCTCCCTACTGAGTCACAGAGAACAGCATCAGGAATGATATTTTATGAGTCAATATCGGCGATGAGCAGACCTTGCAAGGTTGATGCTGCGACCTCGCGCGGATAGGAGAGAGTGGAGTTTTGGGATTCTATAGCGAGGTTCCGCTGTTGGTAACAATGGACCAAGAAATAATCCAGAAAGTTAGCCTCTGCGGCCGCCGCTGTTTCTCCTTCAGGCATGCAGGTGTCTTTGCTGGCAAGACGTGGCGAGAAATTCGGAGCATCAGCTGTTCGCAACTGCAGAGTGTAGCCAGCTGAGCTGGTGCCGGGGTACTGGGGATAAGCAGACGGCTCGCAGGGGTCGCTCTCGTCCGTTCCGCTGTGAAGTTCGGTGTGAATTCGAACCCCAGGTGTACTCGTTTGCCAGCGTGCTCTTCGCTATGGACGTCTCTGTCAGCTCACAAATTGGGGTGTCCACTAAAACGAAGCAAAGATTGCTAACCCTAGGTGGAGAAGAAGCCATAGTGAGTTTCTTCACGACCGCGCTAAACCTAAACCAGCTAATTTGCGCCCACAGTATCGATTGACTGGATTCGTGACCGCTTGAACGCTATCAAGCCTGATCTGGCTTTCTTTCATTAAAGCGAATCCTCGAGATCGATCTTGCAGCATACAGACGATAGTGCCGGCAGCCCGGCCACAGGGGGCGCGCAGCGGGAAGCACCAGTAGATCCCTTCGACGTCGGTAACCCGAATTTACAGACGCGAAAAATTGGACGGGACTGACCAGGCAGAGATTTATGTTGCCAGGAGCACTGCCCCTGGTTCAGCATTGGCGGAACTGCCTGAACAAGGTCTACATCAGAGCCTGGACAGTGAAACGTCCCCTTGCCACCCCGGATACCGTCTTGCCGTGGACCACGGATGGTCCATTTGATCGGCATCCGTCAGTCCCCTCGGAGCTAACCGCGTCAGTCACCCTAGCCCTATTTAAACCCAATTATGGTTAAGCTTGGGTTCGACAGCTTTCGATAGGCGCGGGGAATCAATGACAAGTATCATAGTATCGCGCGATCTTCGTTTGGTCGCGCAATAGTGACCTTTTGTCGGGCGTTCCAGCCCGTGCACTTCTCGTGCAGTCCCTCAATGGGGACGCGCAAATAGTATACTAAACTAGAAAAACATCAATTGAGAGTAACGCTGAAATGACCTTCACGATTCTCGCGCAGAGGGAAACCAATGCGATCGGACGTCGAATTGCGCCATTTCCAATTCAAGAGCCTGACGTAATTGCGTCCCTTGCATACAAGGGGGGAATTGGGAAAACCACACTAGCCGAGGAGCTGGCCCAGGTTCTAGACGCGGTGGCCGTCGACTTTGATTGGTCAAAAGGTGGCCTCACGGCGGGTTGGGGATATCGAGAGGAGGAACGCGTCGGTATCCCGATCTTGGACTCCTTCGAGGGCGGCAAGGTTCCAACTCCAATCCGTGGAGGTGGGAGGAAACCGGATCTCATTCCCGGGCATACTACTTTCGCAGAACATCAACCGTCGGCTGAAAAAGTGGCAGAGGATGTCAACCGCTGGGCGCAGGAACTGCGTCGCAGACTGGTAATTGACACTCATCCCGACGCCTGCCCATCCACCAACGGTGCCATGGCTGCGGCCCGCGTGGTAGTTACGCCGGTGGTACTGCAAACGCGAGAAATGAGGTCGTTGGAGCAGTTGCTACAGGAGGCGAGCGATTATCCACTTCTTCTCATTCCGTATATGGTTCCCAGGTCTCCCTCTCAATGGGCGATCAACGAACTTAGGCGACTTTCCGATGTATACAATGTTCCAGTTGGCCCTATGGTCGGGCACTACGCTTGGATTGCAACGAGGCGTCTACGCGTAGCCATTTGTTCTGAACCCGTAGCCAAGAAGCAACTCCCATTTGTGGAGGAGATTCGCGAAGTGGCAAAGGCGGTGCTGAAATATGGGCGGTAATGGAATTGATCAGCTTCAGCAGCGAAAGGACCGCCGGAAATCACGAACGCCGCCCCCGCCGCCGAAACACTCGAAAGCTACCGTAGCGGTCGGCTATCTCGATCCGACAATTCCGTCCGGCCGAGCCAGTGTTGAGACAGCAGGACCAGCGGCAAGCTTCCCGAAGCCTAAGCAAAATAGGCTGCCAAGTCAGGGCCAAAATCCTGGTGCCTACACTGAAGAGGAATTTACTCCCCGCCTCAGTCAGGCAGATTATGCAGGAAAAGCGGCAGCTGCAGAACCGCTCCAACATGGCCTAGGAAAAGGTAATCCCGGCATTGACGAAACTTCGCCAGCTCGACGGCTAGTATTGGCCTATCTCGGCCAACCCCCGTCTCCAGAAGCGCATTTCGCAGCTCACTCTTGGTTTCGCGACCGAGGAGTAGAGGGCGCAGTTGATGAACTCCTTGAACTGGCAGTAGCAATGGGGCCGAATGGCCGTGATGCAGTTCTTGAATTGATCTCCTTGCGCGGGACCGAGGCAGATAAAATTCTACGGCGTAAGTGCCCTCCCATTCTACGTCCTTGGCTTCGCTCTATCACTGGATCAGAAACCGAAGCGGATGATTCGGTATGGGAAGAGGTGCAGGTTTGGCTGGCGGTAGAGGAGATCGTACGAATCCTTGAATCGCGGGGAGCCGGCGATGCGTACACTGCTGTGTGGCGACGCGTTGCGAAGAACGCGAAAACCACGTTTAGTAAGATTCTTGATGATATTGTGCGCACAGGGCACCCCGAAGCAGAAATGCTAGTTCAGCAGGTTAGTAAAGTACACGTCACGGCCCCTGCGAGGAAGAGTCCTTCGATATATCGGCTGAAGATGGATCTCGCCTACAGTCGATTTCCTGTGTGGCGATCTGTTGTGCTGCCAGCTGACGCAAATTTAGAATTACTTCACGAAGTTATTCAGATCCTTATGGGTTGGGGCGGCGGCAACGATGCTCACAGGTTTGAGTTGCAAACTCGTCCGCCTGGTGAGCCGTCTAATAATTTCCGTGTACCATCCGTCGAATATTTGACCCGACTTGACGATGTTTTTGAGGTCACGAAAGGGGAACGAATTGCTTACGACTATGCCGGCTCCTGGAGGGTGTACATTGCCGTGGAGGAGGTAGACGTGCAATCCGGGCAGGAAATGTGCGATCCTCTCTGTGTCGAAGGGGTCGGATTTCCAGAGGTGTCCGACAGTGCTCAAGATCCACCTAGCGGTGATTTCGATGTGGATTTCATGAATGCGCGCCTTTCCAGTGCCCGGCTGCTCATGGATCGTACCTGAGAGTGCCGGGCTAAGAAAACGGCAGATCATGCTACTGCGAGGTCGGCCGATGACCCGGTAGAATCATCGAGCTTTATCAGGAGTGATCTTCACGGGATGCTGACTGTGGCGATAGGCGTCAGTTTTCTGGAAGCTAATACGGGCTTCGCCGAAATCCGCCGGTCCTGGTGCTGCGCCGGGAGCGGGGCGGTTGAGTTACCTCTGTTGGCGGTGAGGTCTTGACTCGGCCTGCACCTGGCTGGAACGGCGGCGTGTGATCCGCGTCTGTTCTGTAGGCGGTGTAACTGGCTTGTTTTCTGGGGTGAGATTTGGTTGTTGGTGAGGCGTTCGTCGAAGGTGATGTCGAAGGTGTGGAGGGCGCGCTTCCAGCGGGTGGTCCAGCGTTTGCGTGCGGTGCCGGTGGGGTTGGAGGGTCGTCGTCGCGAGGTAGAGCACTTCAGCGCGGCGTTCTCGGAGGGGAAGTGTCCGCGGGCCCAGACGGCCCGGCAGATGCGGGCGTTGACGGACTCGATGGCGTTGGTGGTGAAGATGATGCGGTGACCGCGAGGGCCACGTAGATGGTGCGGTTGGCGGCCTGGCGCTCCCGGATCCTCACGTTGATGCAGCATGAGCGCGGTCCTGTCCAGCGCTGACAACGCACTCGCCGAGTCCTTCAACGCGACCTTCAAACGCGCGAGCCTGCATGGACGAAAGAGTTGGCCAACCGAGCGCGAGGTCCGACTGGCGGTGCTGGTTCCCGGCCTGGCACCGGCATCGATCTCGGTCTGGCGCACCCATTTGCGCAGCGTCTCCGCGCTGCCGATGCCGAGCTTGCCGGCGACCGAGCAGATCGCCGCCCACTCGGTTGGATGCTCGGGCCGGACCTCAGCCACCAGCCGCACCGCACGCTCACGCAGCTCGGCCGGATAGTTCCTCGAAGGACGTGACATGGACTCCACCCGCCGCCGACACTCCCGCCTCGGACAACGATCACCGATCGCTTTCGAGAACGCCCTCCAACTCACAGCAACTACGCTGGCACAAGCCGCATAGCCCGTGTTTAAGATTTGAGGTCAAGGCCCGTCGCCGCACCAGCGGGTGGCGATGGCTGCCGGCTCGGGCTGGAAGTCGCGAAGGACAGGGCCAGGACGGGTGGCCGCGTGTGGGCCGGGAGTGGTGCGGTGTAGTCGTCTGCGGTGCCGGGGGCCGGTCAGGCCGGCACCGCTTCAGCCGTGCGTGCCGGGGGCGGCCCCAGCCGGCACCTTCGCGCTGCAGGACGGCATGGTAGGTCCCGCGGGACTGCTGGTCGGCGGGGATCTGCCCGGTCGGCTCGGCGTCCCGCACCGGGCGGGGTCCGGGCGGCGAGCTGTCCTGGCCTGACCCTTCTCGGCTTCCCGCCGGAGCCCGCCGCGGTCGGTACCCGTTGGCGCGGCGGCATCACCTGTATCTCCACTGATGGGGGCTCGCATCGCCTCTCGCCGCACCGCAGTATCCGAGTGGAGCGAGAGCCGGTACAACTTGCACCGCCTCCACAGCAGCCCCGCCGAATACGAGACCACCCCTCGCTTCCAGCCATCCGTGGACCACCAGCTACTGACCAGCTTCCCCTAGAGAACCGCGAATATGGTCCTGCTGAGGTTGAGAATGCAGAGTCAGCTTTGCTGCTCTTCCTGCCACGGACTCCGCCGATGCCTGAGCCGCAACTCCTTGGCGACGACCCCACGTCTTTGCTGAGACCCGCTGCCGAACTTGTCAGGTGCTGCCATCTGGATCCGCTCGCGGAAGGCTTTTCACTGGATGGTCAGACACCACCCCGATACCACCCGCTTCAGGGGTACCCGCGGCGGTCACAAGTTGTCAGCCCACGACACCACCGCTACAAGGTCAGGTGGCGTGAGCGCCAATGCCCACCCTCATGTCTGCATGTAGGTTGGCTACGCTACCTTCAGCTGCGGCCGCGGATACGAAGAGATGGGGGTCTGATTGCTCCCAAAGCCATCAAGACGGGTTAAAGCGTGGCAGCCACAGGCCGGTGATGGAGCACGCCCTCCATTTGCTGGTCGGCTCTTGCTGATCCAACTTTCCGCTATGTCGGACGAGGTCGCAATCAATCGGCTTGGTCGGTCGCGCGTCGTCCGACAGGCAGTACAGCGTGCAACGGTCCCCGGCGCCGACCTCTGGTCCCGGCTGCCGCAATTACATCCAACATGCGTGCCGGATACCATGTCCGCCTGCTGAGATGGTATTGCCGCTGGACACCGGTTCAAGTAGGAATAAAGTCTGCTGGCCAGGCGCCCAAGGCTACTGCCACGGATTTTGCCCGGACATGGCAATCACCGCGCCATCAGATTTATGCGAGATGATCCACGGGTGGGCCGCCTCTTCCTGTGACCGAGCCACCGTCATGCAGAACGGCTACACCACCATGACCGATGGCTCTTGGTAGATCTACGATTCTTCGCTCCTCTTGAGGACCTCACATCGCAGGATGCTTATGATGACAGAACGGAAAGATTGAGCAAAGCATTCCTCCGTTCCCGCTGGGACATCTGCCGTGTGACACATGTCTTGGACTTGAGTGGCCAGGGAGATCAGATGGGCCAACGCGTCACCGAGGTCCATGTATGCAGCATCTAATGCACGAGAATTCCGGTTCCAGTCCAGGGAGGCCGTCGTCGGCCTGCCGTGGTGGATGCGCGGCATCGCGCCCTCCTCTCATGGCTTCCGGCGGGACTCGAGCCACGCCGGACCGTTGAATGCGCTAGAGCTAATACGCGCCAATTTTAGCCGAACCGTCCCTGGTTGCTCGAAAACGGACATGTCCATTTGGCTATGCTTGGCTCTCGGCATGTTGGAGGGTGGCGGCGCCAGAAGCGCCGGGTCCGCTGAGGCGCGTACGTTAGCGGACCCTGCCGAGAGCGCAGGTTCCACCTCCGAGTGGCGCGTAAGGGAGGGAGGGTTTTTGCAGACACAGCGGGGTGGTTACGTCACATGCGAGGCCGACGGGCACGCCTCCGGCATAGAGCCCGGTGTAGTGTGGCACTGAAACTCTGACGAGCAAAGCCGCCTCTTACTGAACCCATCTCGTGCGAAGAGCGCTCCACGACGGAAGAGGGTCAAGCGCCCTTCAACATCAGCCGAACAACCCGGCGTAGTCGGCGCCCACTGTGAGAGTGACGACTTTCGGTGCGGCGCCTGGGGTCAACTTGGGACCGGTTGCTGCTTTCAGGCGGGTGACGAAGGCCCTCGCGTGTGCCTCGAGGCCCGGCGGGTAAGTCACGTTGGTGTGTGCAGCTTTCTGTCGAGCGTCGCCTATCGCGGTCACGTCGTAACCTACGGTGCGTAGCTCGGTGGCTATGGCAGCCGCCTTGCCGGGTGTGCCAGTGCCGTCGATTATCAGGACCTTGATGAATCTTGCTGCGATGCGTGCCCCTGCCTTGAATTGTTCCTCCGTGATCTCCTGGTCCTTAATCAGGGCGGTGAACAGATGCCGAGCCTGGGGGTACTGCCACGAGACGTTAGCCTTATCGGCGGCGAAGTCGATTTCACGCGGGTAATTGGGGACGGTGAGGAAGGCGAGATGGCCCTTGGGGATATCTAAGAGTTTGGAGGTGAGACCGTAGAGTGCACGGACGCTGGCCAGGGCCTTGTCTGCCGTTATGGATTTTGTGGCAGAGTCTATAAATCTGTAGAGGTCGTCTGGGCTGGAAAGCTTTGTCTGCGCTTTGAGCGCCAGGGCGTGCGCAAATTCCTGCTGACGTTCGATACGGCCCAGGTCGGAGCCGGCGCTGGAGCGTGTACGGACGTAGCCTAGGGCCTGTTCGCCCTTGATGGTCTGACAGCCAGCTTCGAGGTCCAATTGGGCCTTCTTGTCGCGGATCGCTTGCCTGGGGCAGATTTTGATTCCACCGATAGAATTGACCATGTCTTTGAAGCCGCGGAAATCGATGCTGATGAAGTGGTCGATTTGTAGACCGATGTTGTGCTCTACAGTCTTGATTGTGCAGGCGGCTGCTCCGCCAGCGCCAACCCCTATAGCATAGGCAGAGTTGAGCTTGAAGTAGTGGGGGGCGGACGCGACGCCGTTCCCTCTGTCACAGGCGGGTATCTGGACCCAGGAGTCGCGGGGGAGAGAGACTACCGCCGCCCATTTCCGGTTTGCAGCGATGTGAAGGATCATCACCGTGTCTGACCGCATGGTGGTCACGCCCTTGCCATACTCGGCGTTAGCACCCTCTCTGCTGTCGGATCCGACCAGCAGGATGTTCTCAGCGGCGGGGCTGACGTTGACTGGGCGTCCGCCGCCGAGCTTGTCGTTGATCTCGGTAAGGCTGATGTTGCTGTTCAGATGCTGGTAGAGCCAGCCTCCGGTGGCCAGGAGGAGGAGGGGGGGAATGCCTGCCCACAGCGCGATGCGACAGCGTCGAGTCGCTTTGCGGTTCTTGCGCTGCTTTTCGTCCTGTCTGGCGCCGGTTTTGTCGTGGGGGGTGCGATAGGTTGTGTGAATGTCCACTCTTTCATCTCCTTCCACTGTGGGCCTCGAGATCGGACCGTGTTGAGTGGCAGCCAGCTCCGGCGTGTCTAGTTTGTATGGATCGCGCCTGTCACAAGCGATGGTCGCTTCGAGGATGGGGGACGAGGGTGGGGGCGGAGCCGACCACCGTCTGGAATTCGCCCGATGAAGGATGTCGCAGCTGTGCCCGCCTTCTTTCCGCTTCAATGTATTTATAATACGTCTTGGTCTGGCGGGTGGATGGGCCATGTCCGAGGACGGCGAATGCGGCGATGCTGCAGGCTGCCGCAAGGATGAGGCACTCAACAACGATCAAGATCGTCACGAAAGTTTGCCTTCCTTCCTGGTGTGTGTTGTTTTGGTCTTATTTCACCGCGACTTTGGGGGGAATTACGGTGCGCCACAGATTTTCTGGCCATGTTTCAGCCATCCACAGTAATGATCACGCGGTGCGGAATATGCGGAGTTGCAATTTGTGGGCCAGCAGTGCGAGGGAGGCGGCCCCGTGAACGGCTGGGCGTTGGTGATTCTCTGGGCTGGGGCGGGCGTGGTGGCAACGACGAGGCGCTCGTGGACGGTCCACTTACGCAGTGAGGGCGGCTGCTCCAAGAATTAGGAGGTGATAGTTGCCGCCAGTTGTGAGTGGAGTCATGACTACCCTGTTCCTCAACCTTCTGGAGATAGAGCGTGGCGGCAGGGGGAGCAAGGGCAGCTCCCCCACGCCCTGGCTGTCTACCTGATAAGAGGGCGCTGTCGGCGGTTTGTGACGCTAGCCCGCGGCTTCGCGCAGGAAGCGGTCGCGCGACCCGACGCACACGGCGTCTACATGGAGACGGTGAGTGCCAGTCCTACCCGGTCGTGTCCGCCTCCGTTCCAAAGTGCTGAGGTTGTTCAAATTTTGCCAAACCGCCTCGACAGGGCTGCCGAGCCGAGCCAGGCCGCAACAATCGGCCAGCGAAGCGTTTTCGGCGCCCTCGGGACGGGGCCGACGATCCGGATCGGCAGGATCGGCAGACCAACCGCTGTTCCCGACAGGCTTGCAGCGGCACAGGAGTGACCATGCCGACCTGGCGACGGACTTCCACGAACGATGGGCCGAAGCCGCGGTCAGCGCGCACAGGCGCGTTGCGCCGGCGCCATGGCTCATATGAGGATGGACATTTAAGGCAAGCCATGGGTCTGAGGAGGCCTGCCGAAGGAAGCGGCGATTCCCGCCCGTCGCATGCGTCTCGTAACGGCAGGAAGTAAACGGCAGAGCCAGGCGTCGCCGCGCTCACGTGGTGAATTGCAGGTGCGAGCGACTCCCCTCTCGGAACCACTTCTGGCCTCCGGGAAAGGGGCGTTGTGCACCGATCTGCCCCCGAGCACCTACTCGGGGGCCTGTCCAGCAAACGGCTCTGTCTCACATGCGGTGGTAACGCTGAGTGGTGGAGGTCGTTGTAGTCGGTGTGATGGATGTCAACGAGCTTGTGCAGATGGTGTTTTCGG
>NZ_JBIAJH010000071.1:0-17701 GCF_042871845.1 Streptomyces sp. NPDC005533
AGGCCAGTGGCCGGCCGCGCCCGTCGCAGGCGAGGTGAATTTTGCTGGTCAGCCCGCCGCGCGAGCGTCCGAGGGCTCGTTCGTCGAGCCCCCTTTGGCGGCGGTGTGCTGGTGGGCCCGCACGATCGTGGAGTCGATCGCGACCAGCCAGTCCACATCCGCCCGACTCTGAGCCGCGGCCAGGAGACGGTCGAAGGTGCCGTCGGTGGCCCAGCGGGCGAAGCGTCCGTGGACGGTCTGCCACGGACCGAACCGCTCAGGCAGGTCCCGCCACGGCACACCGGTGCGGAACTTGAACACGATGCCTTCCAGCACCTGACGGTGATCGCGCCACCGCCCACGAGCCCGGCCCGCCGGCGGCAGCAACGGCGCGATCACCGCCCACGCGGCATCAGACAACTCGGCTTCCCTCACGTCCGGACCAACGATCCGATGATCGGAAAGACACTCCCTAGCCCGCAGGCGACGCGGAAAGATCCACTGCGACCCGGTCTCCACGCTCCTGCCGAGGTACTCATGACAGCCGCCCGGCTGCCGTATTCCAGACGACGGGCTCACCGTCGAGGACCAGGCCGTCCGGCAGCTGAGTGGCGGCCGCCACCAGCTCGGGGAATCGGCCGTCGGCCGTGCCTTGCCGGGGGGTGTCGGTGCCCGGCCCGGAGGGCGGTGCCTCACGCCCTGGTCATGCGACTGCGTGACCGCGGGCGGTCGCCATCAGGCCGTGTCCAGCAGTTTCAACACTGCTGCCGCCAGTCGCCGCGCTGTGTGCCGGGGTGGGTGGGTCGACAGGATGAGGTGGCTGATGGTCATGCGCACCGCGATGTCGGCGGCGACTTCGATGTCTTGATCGTCCGGGTCCGGGCATCGCTCGCGCAGCCACTCCTGCAGCAGGGATTGGCCGGCGTCGAAGATGGGGTCCGCGCGGGCCGTGAGGTAGGGCAGCAGACTGTCCGAGCCTTCACGGGCAGCGGAGATGACGGCGCGGATCAGCGGTTGCCTCTCGGCCTCCGTGAGGACGTGGAACACGGCGGCTTCGAGTGAGGCTCGGGTGTTGGGGAGGCCGGGATACAGGGTGGCCGCGACTCCGGTGAGGAATTCCTGGGTCTCGCGGATGACCAGAGCGCGTCCCAGACCCGCGCGGTTTCCGAATTCCTTGTACACCGATGGGCGTGAGACCTCTGCGCGGGCCGCGACGGCGGAGAGGCTGACCCTGTCCCAGCCGGACTCGCACGTCAGATCGCGCGCGGCATCCAGTACACGCACCCTCGTCTGCTTGCGCCAGGCGACGCGCGGGGGGTCTGGTGCCGGGGCCTGAGGGAGAGGCTGCATCGTGTACCTCCGCTGTACCGCCACGGTGCAAGTCTGTCAGGGCGGTCCAAAGTCCTGGCAGGGACAGGGCCTGCGCATGTGATGCCGGGCGTGCAGTGACGCCGGCCCCCAGGTACCGGGGGGAGGGGCCGGCGCCACGTCGGAAAACCTGTGACTCAGGACCGCCTGCGCCGGGCGACGAGGAGAAGACCGCCCCCGACGGCGAGCACCGATGCCGCGATGGCGAACTGGAGCCCGGGACGGGAACCGCCGGTCTGCGCCAGCGGACTGCTCGCGCCATTCGCCCGCTGGCCGGAGTCGCTTGAGTCACCTGCGCTGTCGGAGGCCGCCGTGTCCGCAGTGGTCGCATTCGGCTGCTCCCCCGAGGTGGGAGCGGTGCTCTGTCGGTTGCCGTTGGAGGCGGACGCCTTTTCGCCTGCTGTTGTGTCGGCCCCGAAGCTGTATGCGCCGCGGTCGGGGGCGCCGGTGCCGGTGCCGGCGCCGTTGCCGTTGCCGTTGCCGAAGGCCGCGAAGACGGTGCCCGAGTCGATGGCAGGTGAACCCTTGGCCAGGTGGAAGTCCGCGTCCGCAGCCGTGCCGGCGTGGGCCAACTTCGGGTCGGCGATGAGGTCGTTCGGTCCCTTGACCTCGGGTGCCTCACTGCCGAAGTAGATGTTGAAGTCATAGGTGACATCGGCGTTCCGGGACTTGCTGTTCGTCGCCTGCCCTGGGCGTCCGTACGCGATGTTGTTGAGGATGCGAACATCGGTGCTGTCGTGGGCGAAGATGTTGGCGTAGCTCTTCATGCGGGTGCTGCGGCCGTTCAGGTAGGCCGTGTTGTTGACGATGTCGACGTGCTGGCTCCTGTAGGAATGGATGCCCGAGCCGCCGTTGTCGTAGGAGAGGTTGTTGGCGACCAGCACGCGGCCGCCGTATGCGGGATGGTCGGCGTCCCCCTTGAGGGTGTCGATGATGATGCCGTTGCCGTCCGAGTAGCAGCGACACTTTCCCCATTTGATCTTGGTCTCGTTGTCGTGGACCCGGTTACCGGTGACCTGGATTTTGTACGTCTGCGAGTCGGCACCACCGACGTCCCGTGGGGTGAGGACGGAGATTCCGCTGGTCCCGTAGACCGTGTACCAGGAATTCGAGTACACGTGATTGCCGGAGATGGATATGTGGTCGGAGTCGATGGCCGATATGCCACCGCCGGCGCAGCCGTGCACGTTGTTACCCGTCACCTCGATGTGATGCGAGGGGACGCCCGTCGATCTGTTTCGCTCCACGGACAGGCAGTTGGTGTTGAAGGTGGGGTCGCCTTCCTTCGAGCCGCCTTCGGCCCCGGCCAGGGTCAAGGCCGCGTTGTTGCCCTTGATCTCCAAATTTTGGATGACGATGTGGGACGAGCCGTGGACGCTGATGCCGTTCCAGGCCTTGATCGGATGGATCACCGGGTGATGACCCGGGTGTGCGGTGAACGTGATGGGTGCGCCGGGGCGGCCGGAGCGGTTGACGGTCAGGACGTTCGACCCGGCGGAGCGCTCCGAGTATGTGCCGTTCATGATCGAGACGGTGTCGCCGGGTTCTGTGTTGTCCGCCGCCTTCTGAATTGTGCGGAAGGGGGCCTCGATCGAGGTTCCTGCATTGCTGTCGTCGCCGCTGGGGCTCACGAAGTAGATGCGGCCCGCGGCGCTTGCGGTACCGGCTGCCAGGGTGACGAGGCCGAGTGGGGCAGCGGACGCCGCAAGCAGAACCGCGGCCATGGTGGGTATGCGCACGCTTTTCATCTTTGTGTGGTCTCCGAGATCGTCCGGCGGAGGCTGCCGGCCGGAAGTGCGGTGCACGAGGAGACTCGGACCGGGTTCCGAAAGCGAACAAGGGGGTGCCACTGCGCCGGGTCGGGACGCCAGGCTCAAGGTGCTCGCTCAGTCTCCTCTGAACACCACTGGCTGGTGGGCGAGTTGCTCAAGTGAGAGTTGCAGTCCCCAAAATCGAGCACAACCCCGGACTGTATGTGCACGTTCTGATGGTAAATCAGGTCGTGACGTCACCAGGGGAGCACCTTCTCGCTTCCCGGGAAAGCGGTTTGATCCAGGCCGTTTCCTTCAGATCATCGGATGGTTGGTTGATGTGTGCCGTTGACTGACGCCCAGTGGGCCCGCATCGAGCCGTTGCTGCCGATCGCGTTCAAGTACCGGGTCATGGAAGGGAGCCCACAACCGCCTGCGGAAGTGGGCCGCCGACGGCACCTGGGAGAGGGTCTTCACCGCCCTGCTCGCCCAGGCCGACGCCGCAGGCGACCTGGACTGGGTCGTCGCGGTCGACTCCACGATCGTCCGCGCTCATCAGCACGCCGCCGGGGCCCGTCAAAAGGGGCCCCCGGTCGGCGAGCCGCGCGATCACGCCTCACGCCGGGACAGGCCGGTGACGCAACGGCGTTCGCCCAGGTCATGGCCCGATTACGGGTGCCCCGGCGGATCGGCCGCCCAAAGACCACACCGGATGTTGTCCTGGCCGACAAGGCCTACTCGTCCCGGACGATCCGCCGACATCTGCGTCGGCACGGGATCCGGGCAGTGATTCCGCAGCCTGCGGACCAAGCCCCGAGCCGCAAGCGGCTGGGCCGGCTCGGCGGCCGCCCTCCGGCCTTCGACCGCGAGGCCTACCTGGCCTCCCGCTACGACAAGACCGCCACCCTCTACCTCCGGACTCCACCTCGCCGCGCTCTTCATCTGGTCAGCGAGGTGATCCGAAGGGAACGGCCTGGCCCTCTGCGCGCTCTCCTGCGGGCCGAGCCGGGCCTGAGGGACGGTGACGCCCTCTGCACGTGCTTGGTCACCTGCCCCCCCGGTCCTAGAAGGCATGCCAGCGCGTGTCCTGGTCGCCGGCCCTGAGGGAGGTCACGCGGCGGCGGAACTCGGCCCGTGCCTTCGGGTTGCCCGGGGCGTGCTGGGAGGCCCAGGCGCAGCTCGCGGTCTCCCGGGCCCCGCGCAGGACCGCGCAGCCGGGCCAGTCGCGGACGTCCCACCCGTACGCCGACACGAACGCCCCGTACTCCGCGTCGGGCATGCCGTACCGGTCGCGCGCGAGGGCCATCACCACCAGGTCGTGCTCGCGCAGATCGGCCGAGACGGTCTCCAGGTCGACGAGGGCCGGGCCGTCCGGGCCCACGTGGACGTTGCGGGGCAGGGCGTCGCCGTGGACCGGGCCGGGCGGGAGGTGCGGGGTCAGGGCCGCCACCTCGCCGGCGTAGGCGTCCCGGCGGGCCCGCAGGTACGCCGCGTCGGCAGGGTCGATCGCGTCCCCCGCCAGCCGCAGCCACCGCTCCACCCCGCCCAGCAGGTCCCGTGCGGGCAGGGCGAAGGGCGGGGCGGGCAGGGCGTGGACGGCGCGCAGCAGCATCGCCAGGTCCTCGGCGCCCGCGGGCCGGACGGCGTCCGGGAGCCGGTGCCACACGGTCAGCGGATGCCCCTCGACCAGCCGCGGCTCCGGCTCGGCCGCGCGGACCGCGGGGACCCCGGCCGCCGCGAACCAGTCGGCCACCGCGAGCTCCCGCCGGGCCCGCTCCAGCAGCGCCGCCTCCCGGCCCACCTTCACCACGAGGTCGCCTACGGCGAAGACGGCGTTCTCGCCGAACGCGAGGAGGGCCGGCTCACCGGTCGCCCCGCGCGTGAGGCCCGCCGCCGTCAGTACCCGCCTGGCCTGCGTTTCGTCCATGCCGTCGGTTCCCGCTCCCTGGTCCGCTTTCGGTGCCGTGCCCGTGCCTGAACCGAGTTCTACCACCGCCCGCCGCCGGCCCCCGCGGGTGGTGGCTTCGGGAGGCCGGCCCGATGCTGGAGGCATGGGCGCCGACCGTGACGCAGGCGCCGCCCGCGGCCCCGGCGGCGTGGCGCGGCGCGCCATCCGCACCACGCTCGCCGCGTGTGCCGGGTTCTTCCTGTTCCTGTACGGGCTGGACCTGTCGGTCGCCGCGACGTACGCCCTGTTCGCCGTCGTGTCGATGGCGGCCCTCTCGCACATCCCCGGCACCGGCCCCCAGCGGGCGGCCGCCATCGCCCGCACGACGCCGCTGGCCTGGGTACTGATCACGATCGGCACCTACCTCGCGGTGCGCACCTGGACCGCCGTCGCCGGCATGCTGGTGATCGGTTTCTGCCTCGCCTTCGTGGCCGTGGCCGGGCCCCGGCCGTCGGGCGCCGCGCCCGGCCTGCAACTGCTCTACATCCTCCCGTGCTTCCCGCCCTACGCCCCCGACACCCTCGCCGAGCGCCTGCTGGGGGCGACCGTCGGCCTCGCGCTGCTGATCCTCGCCGAGGTCTTCGTCCTGCCCGAGCCGCGCGGCACCTCCTACCGGACACTGGCCGCCGAGGCCGCCGACACCGCCGCCCGCTGCGCCGACGAGCTGCGCCGCGCCCCGTACACGCTGTCCGCCGCCGGGGCGGAGGGCGCCCGGGCGGCCGGCGAGGCGCTGCGGCCCTTCCGGGTCCCCGAGGCGGAGCGGCCCGCCGGGCCGGGGCTGCGGGACCGCGGACTCGCGCACGCCGGCCTGGCCGCCCGCACGCTCCTCAACCGCATGGTGAACCTGCCCCCGCCGCCCCCGGACCGGCTGCCGCCGGAGCAGGCGCCCGGGGTGCCCGCCGCGGTCGGCGCGGCCGTCGCCGAGAGCGCGGCCCTGCTGCGCGGCACCGACGTCGGCGTCGACGCGGCCCGCGCCCTGCGGCACGTACGGGCCGAGGCCGCGGCGGTGGACGAGCGGCCGGCGAGCGAGGCACTGGGCGTGCGCAGGGCGGCGCTGCTGGAGGTGGCGGACGCCGCCGTCGCCTTCACGACGGCTGCCGAACTGGCGGTACGGGGCCGGCACGCGCGGCTGCCGGCCGAGACCGACGCGGGCCGCTTCTGGTACGCCGGGCGGCGCGCGCCCGGGCTGTGGTGGCACCGGCTGGCCGCGCACGCCGGGCCGCGGTCCGTGCACTTCCAGAACGCGGTCCGGCTGAGCCTGGCGCTCGCCGCCGCCCGCACGATCGCGGGCATCGACTCCCTGCCGCACGGCTTCTGGGCGATGCTCGCCGTGCTCAGCCTGACCCGGACCACGGTCGCCCAGACGCGGGCGACCGTACGCGTGGCCCTCACCGGCACCCTGCTCGGCGCCCTGACGACCGGCGTCCTGCTGGCCCTGATCGGGGGGAACAGCGCCGTCTACGCGGTGGCCCTCCCGTTCGTCATGTTCGTCGCGTTCCGGGTCGGGCCGGTGCGGGGCGTGGGCTGGGCCCAGGGCATGTTCACGCTCGTGGTGTCCTTCGTCTTCGCCCAGCTGGCGCCGGTGACCTGGCAGCTGGCCGAGGTCAGGATGCTGGACGTGCTCATCGGCAGCCTGATCGGCATCGTGTTCGGGCTGCTCGCCTGGCCGCGGGGGGCGCAGGTGGAACTGCACCGGGCGGTCTCCGCGCTGTTGGCGCGGGCGGCCGAGACGGTCGCGACCACCGCGGCCGCCGTCGCGGCGGGCGGGCCGGGACGGCCCCCGGACGACACGGCGCTGCAGCGCGCCCTGCTGCTGGCGGAGTCCGCCTTCTCACAGCGCCAGAGCGAGTCCGGGGCGCCCGTCGCGCCCCCGGCGGCGGACTGGCAGGCGGCCCTGATGACCGGCCATCACGTGCTGTGGGGCTCACGGCGGCTGCTCGCCCGAGGCGGCCCGACCCCTCTGGAGCCGGATCAGCGGACACGGCTGGACGGCCGCGCGTCCGACGTGGTCACCCGCCTCGACGCCGCCTCGGAACTGGCGGCGCTCCCGCCCCCACCGGCGGCCACGGCCGCGCAGGGGGCGACGGACCCGCCCCTGGTCGCGGTGCCCACCCCCGACACGGCGCCCCCGCGCGGCCCGACGCCCGCGCCGGCGTCCGCGGCCGCACTGCGCGAGCCCGCGCCGCCGCGGTTCTACGCCGCTCTGGCCTGGCTGGACTCGCTGACCACCGACGTCGAGCGGATGACGGGGGCGGCTCCCGGTGTCGGCGGTGCCGGTGCCGGGGAGCGGGGCGGGGTGGCCTGAATACGATTGCACGAGACGTCTCGTCTCGTTAGGGTTCGATCATGACCTCAGCCAAGCCCGCCGCCCACATCGCCATGTTCTCCATCGCCGCCCACGGCCACGTGAACCCGAGCATCGAAGTGATCCGCGAGCTCGTCGCCCGCGGCCACCGCGTCAGCTACGCCATCCCCGCCGCCTTCGCCGAGAAGGTCGCGGAGACCGGTGCCACGCCCGTGATCTACACCTCCACCCTCCCCACCGACGACGACCCGGAGGCCTGGGGCACCGAGCTCATCGACAACCTGGAGCCCTTCCTGAAGGACGCCGTCCAGGCGCTCCCGCAGCTCGCCGCCGCCTTCGAAGGCGACGAGCCCGACCTCGTCCTGCACGACATCACCTCCTATCCGGCGCCCGTGCTCGCCCACCGGTGGGGCGTCCCCGCCGTCTCCCTCTCCCCGAACCTCGTCGCCTGGGAGGGCTACGAGCAGGAGGTGGCCGAGCCGATGGCCGCCGAGCTGAAGGCCTCCGAGCGGGGCCGCGCGTACTACGCCCGATTCGCCGCCTGGCTCACCGAGAACGGCCTCGCCGCCGACGTCGACCGCTTCCAGGGCCGGCCGCGCCGCAGCCTCGTCCTGATCCCCAAGGCCCTCCAGCCCCACGCGGACCGCGTCGACGAGTCCGCGTACACCTTCGTCGGCGCCTGCCAGGGCGACCGCGCGAGCCAGGGCCACTGGCACAGGCCCGCCACCGCCGCGGGCAAGAAGGTCGTGCTCGTCTCGCTCGGCTCCGCCTTCACCAAGCAGCCCGCCTTCTACCGCGCCTGCATCGACGCCTTCGCGGACCTGCCCGACTGGCACGTCGTCCTCCAGATCGGCAAGTTCACCGACGAGGCCGACCTCGGCGCGATCCCCGCCAACGTCGAGGTCCACCGCTGGGTTCCCCAGCTGGACGTCCTGCGCCAGGCCGACGCCTTCATCACCCACGCGGGCGCCGGCGGCAGCCAGGAAGGCCTCGCCACCGCCACCCCGATGGTCGCCGTCCCGCAGGCGGTCGACCAGTTCGGCAACGCCGACATGCTGGTCTCGCTCGGCGTGGCCCGGCACGTACCGATGGCGGACGCAGACGCCCGGACCCTCCGGGAGGCGGTCCTCTCCCTGGTGGGCGACCCCGAGGTGGCCGCCCGCGCCGCGGACGTGCGTGCCCGGATGGCCGCCGAAGGGGGCACGCGGCAGGCCGCCGACCTCATCGAGGCGGAACTGTCATAGGCACCCCCTAGGGTGCCGCCATGACGAAGAAGGCCACGACCACGAAGTACGCGGCGCTGCTGCGCGGCATCAATGTCGGCGGGAGCAAGAAGGTCCCGATGGCGGAGCTGCGCTCCGTACTGGAGGAGCTCGGCCACGGCGACGTACAGACGTACCTGCAGAGCGGCAACGCCGTCTTCAGCAGCGCGGAGAAGGACCCGGTGGCGCTCGCCCGGGCTCTGGAGACGGCCATCGAGGCCCGCTTCGGCTTCCGGGTGGCGTGCCTGGTGGTGGACGGGGCGTACCTGCGCGCCGTCGCCGACGCCTGCCCCTTCCCGGCCGCGGAACTGGAGGGCAGGCAGCTCCACGTCACCTTCTTCTCCGAACAGCCGGGCGCGGAGCGCTTCGCCGCGCTCGACCAGGCCGCGTACCTCCCCGAGGAGTACCGGCTCGGCGACCGCGTCCTCTACCTCTACGCCCCCGACGGCCTGGGCCGCTCCAAACTGGCCGAGGCCCTCGCCAAGCCCGCCGTCGTCAAGGGCATCGACGCGACCACCCGCAACTGGAACACCGTCGCCAAGCTCGTCGAACTCACGGGCGGCGGACAGGGGTGATCCGGGGCGGACACGACGGGGGAGCCGCGAAGGAGGACGACGCTCAGCCGGCACGTGACGAGGGCCCCGGGGGGAGCGGAGGGCGCCGGATGTGCCAGGCTCGTGGCATGCGGTACATCATCATCGGCGCGGGCGCTGTGGGCGCCACCATCGGCGGACGGCTCGCGGAGGCGGGCAGCGATGTCGTCCTCGTCGCGCGCGGCGCGCACGCGGAGGCCCTGCGGGCCGACGGGCTGCGGCTCACCACGGCCGACGGGGAGCGGGTACACCGGCTGCCCGTGGTCACCGGACCGGACGAGATGGGCGAACTGCGCCCCGACGACGTGCTGTTGCTGGCGGTGAAGACGCAGCACGCGGTCGCCGCGCTCGACGCGTGGGGCGACGCGGAGGTCGCCGGCGGAGGCACGGCCGCGCAGCGACTGCCGGTGCTGTGCGCGCAGAACGGCGTGGAGAGCGAGCGGATGGCCCTACGGCGCTTCGCGCGCGTGTACGGGGTGTGCGTATGGCTGCCCTCGACCTTCCTGGAGCCGGGCGTGGTCTCGGCCCTGTGCGCGCCGCTGACCGGCATCCTGCACGTGGGCCGGGCGGCGGGCGGCACGGACGCGCTGTGCCGGGCCGTCGCGGAGGACCTCGGGAAGGCCGGGTTCGAGGCGCCGGTGGTCGAGGACGTGATGCGGTGGAAGTACGCGAAGCTGCTGGGGAACCTGGGCAACGCCGTCCAGGCGACGACCGGCCCGGAGCCGGACCCGGCGAAGGCGGCGCTGCTGCTGCGGGCCGTGCGCGAGGCGAAGGCGGCCTTCGTGGCGGCGGGGATCGCGTACGCCTCCGAGGCGGAGCAGTCCGCCGCCCGTGACGGCAAGGTCGACCAGCCGGCGGGCGTCCGCGGCGGTTCGTCCTGGCAGAGCCTGGCGCGCGGGACGGGCTCCGTGGAAGCGGACTACCTGAACGGGGAAATCTCCCTGCTGGGGCGGCTGCACGGGGTCCCGACCCCGGTCAACGACGTGCTGCGGCACGCGGCGAACATCTTCGCCCGCGAGGGCCTCCCCCCTGGCGCGATGTCCGTCGAGGACCTGACGGCCCTCGCGGACGAGGCGGCGGCCCGCGCCTGACGGCCGCCCCGCCGACCGTGCCGCCCCCGCGATGTCCCCGGCGGCCACGGCGGGCGGGGCGGGGGCGGTCGGGGATACGCTGAAAAGGAGTCTCTCCGTCCGCCGATCCGCGTCGAACTGCTTCGACCGCAGCGGTCGCCTCCGGCCCCGCCCCCGCCCCCGGCCGCGGGCCCGGCCCCGGGCTCTGACCCGGGCCCCCGCGCGCGCCGTTCGCCGGCGGGCGGTCCGTGACAGGACTGCCGTCGTGAGGGAGATCGATCCCCGTGGACCTCAACACGATCACCGAAGTCGTCCGTCGCCCCCCGGACCGGCCGGGCGCGGACTGGCGCGAGGGCGACGCGTGGCTGGCGGGCGGGACCTGGCTGTTCTCCGCGGAGCAGCCGGACCTGCGCCGCTTGGTCGATCTGACCTCGCTGCGCTGGGCCCCCCTCGTGCCGAGCGACAAGGGCCTGGAGATCGGCGCGACCTGCACCATCCGCGACCTCTACGCCTTCACGCCCCCGGCCGACTGGGCCGCGGGCCCGCTCCTCGCGACGTGCTGTGAGGCGTTCCTGTCCTCGTTCAAGGTCTGGACCGCGGCGACCGTAGGGGGCAACATCTGCCTGTCGCTGCCGGCGGGACCCATGATCACGATGACGGTCGCACTGGGGGCCCGGTACGAACTGTGGGCCCCCGACGGGACGACGCGCACCGTCGACGCCCTCGACTTCGTGATCGGCGACCACCGGAACGTCCTCACGCCCGGGGAACTCCTGCGGCGCGTCGAGATCCCGGCGCACGCCTTGCGCAAACACGCCGCGCACCGCCGGTTCACGCTCACCCGCCTCGGCCGCTCGACGGTGTTCCTCATCGGCACGCGCACGCCCGGGCGCAACGACCTGCTGCTCACGGTCAGCGCCGGCACCACCCGGCCCGTACGCATGGTGTTCGACACCATGCCCGACGCCCCGACCCTCCAGCAGAGCATCGACGTCATCCCGGCCGGCACCTGGTTCGACGATCCCAACGGAAGCCCCGGCCACCGCCGCCATCTCACGAAGTACTACGCCGAAGAGATCCGCCGTGAACTCTCCGCAGGGGGCGCGTCATGACGTACCGGGTGAACGGCAACACCTTCGACGAGGAGCCGGCCCCCGGCCAGTGCCTGCGCACCTTCCTCCGCTCGCTCGGCCACCACGGCGTCAAGAAGGGCTGCGACGCGGGAGACTGCGGAGCCTGCACGGTGTGGCTGGACGGCAGTCCCGTGCACAGCTGCATCACCCCCGCCTTCCGCGCGGACGGCCGTGAGGTGACCACCATCGAGGGCCTGGGCTCGCCCGGCGGCCTGCACCCGATGCAGCGGCAGTTCCGTGACGCCCCGGGCTTCCAGTGCGGTTTCTGCACCGCAGGGATGATCATGACCTCGGCGACCTTCACCGAGGCCCAGAAGGCCGACCTGCCCCGGGCGTTGAAGGGCAACCTCTGCCGCTGCACCGGCTACCGGGCGATCGAGGACGCCGTGCGCGGCGTCGTCGGCGTGGAGAGGGCCGAGCCGGGGAAAGCGGTCGGAGCCAGCGTCGGCGCACCCGCGGCCGACGACGTGGTCACCGGCCGGGCCGAGTTCACGATGGACACCCGGATGGAGGGCATGCTGCACCTCAAGGTGCTGCACGCGCCGCACGCCCACGCCCGCATCCTCTCGATCGACAAGAGCGCCGCCCTCGCCGTTCCCGGCGTACGGCGCGTCTACACCTGGGAGGACGTACCGCGCAGGGCCTTCACCACGGCGATCCACACCGACCACCTGGTCGACCCGGACGACACCTACATCCTCGACCGCACGGTGCGCTTCGCGGGCCAGCGCGTCGCCGCCGTCCTCGCCGACACGCCCGGGGCCGCGGAGGAGGGCTGCCGCAAGGTCACCGTCGCGTACGAGGTGCTGCCCGCCGTGTTCGACCCCGAGAAGGCCATGGCCGACGGGGCCCCGCAGATCCACGGCGCGGACGACCCCTTCGTCCGCGACCCCGTCCGCAACATCCTCCTCGAAATCCACTCGCACATCGGCGACGTCGACGCGGGGTTCGCCGAGGCCGATGTGATCCGCGAGGCCACCTACTCCTCACCGCGCGTGCAGCACGCGCACCTGGAGACCCACGGCTCGATCGCCTGGATGGCGGACGGACGCCTCAACGTCCGCACCAGCTCGCAGTCGCCCTCCATCGCCAAGGTCAAGCTCGCCCACCTGTTCGCGCTGCGCCCCGACCAGCTCCGTGTGTTCTGCAAGCGCGTGGGCGGCGGCTTCGGCGGCAAACAGGAGGTCATCTCGGAGGACCTGGCCGCCCTCGGCGCGCTGGACACCGGCCGGCCCGTGTGCTTCGAGTACACCCGCGAGGAGGAGTTCACCACCGCCTCGCCACGCCACCCGATGACGCTGACCGTCACCCTGGGCGCGAAGGCGGACGGCACGCTCACGGCGCTCCAGGTCCGCAACGTGTCCAACACGGGCGCCTACGGCAACCACGGCGGCGAGACCCTGTTCGCCGGCGGCGCGGCCGTCATGGTCTACCGCTGCCCCAACAAGAAGTACGACGCCTACTCCGTCTACACCAACACCGTCCCGAGCGGGGCGCTGCGCGGGTACGGGATGACGCAGCCGGCCTTCGCCGTGGAATCGGCCATGCACGAACTGGCCCTCGCCCTGCACATGGACCCGTTCGAACTGCGCCGCCGCAACATCGTGCGGCCGGGCGACCCGGTCGTCGCCCTGCACGACGGCCCCGACGACGTCACGTTCACCGAGGACGGCCTCGCGAAGTGCCTCGACCTGGTGGAGCGCGCCCTGACCCGGACGGCCGGCCAGGACCCGCACCTCGGCCCGGACTGGCTCGTCGGAGCGGGCGCCGCCGCCTCCCTGCACGAGACCGCACCCCCGACCGAACACATCTCGGAGGCCTGGGTGACGCTCGGCGACGACCTCGTCTACGAACTCGCCGTGGGCACGGTCGAGTTCGGCGAGGGCACCTCGACCGCCCACGTCCAGATCGCGGCCCAGCAGTTGGCCACCACCACGTCGAGGATCCGCCTGGTGCAGTCCGACACCGACCGTACGGGGTTCGACACCGGGGCCTTCGCGAGTGCGGGCCTGTTCGTGGCGGGCAACGCGGTCCTGCGGGCCGCGGGCGCCGTGCGCGACCGCATCGTGGAATTCGCCGCCGCCCGGACCGGCATCCACCCCGTGATGTGCTCGATGGACGACGACGGCGTCGTCTGCGGCGACCAGCGCGTGTCGCTGGCCGAACTCGTCGCGTCGGCGCGGGCGCGCGGCATCCGCTTCACCGCCGCCCGCAAGGCCTACGGCTCGCCCCGCAGCGCCGTCTCCAACGCGCACGGGTTCCGGATCGCGGTCCACCGGGTCACCGGCGAGATCCGTGTCCTGCACAGCGTCCAGGCGGTCGACGCCGGCGTCGTCATCAACCCCGCCCAGGTGCGGGGACAGGTGGAGGGCGCCGTCGCCCAGGGGATCGGCTTCGTGCTGACCGAGAACTTCCGGGTCGACGCGAACGGGGTGATGGTCAACCCGAACCTCCGCAACTACCGCATCCCCACCTACGCCGACGTCCCGCGCACCGAGGTCCTCCTGGTGGATTCGGCGGACTCGGTCGGGCCGATGCACGCGAAGGGCATGGCCGAATGCAGCATCAACCCGGTGGCCCCCGCCCTCGCCAACGCCCTCCAGGACGCCACGGGGATCCGCTACCGGACGCTGCCGCTGACACCGGACCGGATCTACAGCCGGCTCGTCGAGAAGCAGCCGCTTCCGAGGGCCTGAGCACATGAGCACCGAGAAGGATCACGCAGCGGACGCCGAGGCCACGGCGATCATCGCGCAGAAGGTGCTGCCCGGCCGGGAGCGGGAGTACGAGACGTGGCAGGAGGGCGTCAACGCCGCCGCCTCCGCCTACGACGGGTACCTCGGCGTCGAGGTCACCCCGCCGACGTCCCTCCAGCCCGAGTGGGTCATCGTCTACCGCTTCGACACGGTGCCCCACCTGCAGGCCTGGATCAACAGCTCCACCCGGCAGCAGCTCCTGGAAGTCGGCGACCGCTACCTCGACGGACCCGGCACCCAGCAGGTCGTCACCGGCCACACCCCGACGCACGACGCCTCGGTGACCGTGGTCATCACCCACCGGGTGCACCCGGAGCACGTCGAGGACTTCCTCGCATGGCAGCGCCGCATGACCGAGGAGGAGAGCAGGTTCGAGGGCTTTCGCGGAAGCGAGTTCTTCCAGCCCGTCGACGGCCTCCAGGACGAGTGGACCACGCTGTACCGCTTCGACAACGCCCAGCACCTCGACGCCTGGCTGACGTCGGACCGCAGGCGCAAGGTCCTCGCCGAGGGGAAGGACTTCGACTTCGACCTCCGCACCGTCGACAACTCCTTCGGCAGCTGGTTCGCCTTCGACGAGAACGGCCGGGAAGGACCCCCGCCCTCGGTCACCAAGACCGCCATCGCGGTCTGGGTCGGCCTCTATCCGACCGTCGTCCTGCTGGCGCTCGCCATGTCCCCGCTGGAGATGCCCCTGTGGCTCGGACTGCTGGTCGGCAACCTGCTGTCGAGCCTCGTCATGAGCTTCGTGACGATGCCCTACTACGTGAACCCGCTGCTCAGACGGTGGTTGCGCCCGGCGCCGGACGAACCGGCCACCAGGACCAACCTCATCGGCATCGGCATCGTCGTCGCCCTGCTCGCCTTCTGGGCGCTGGTCTTCTACCTGGTCACCACCCGGATCTGGACCCTGCCCTGACCGCCGCGGGGGCTACGCGGTCAGCGCGCGCCGCCCGCCGGGAGCCGTCGCGGCCGCGTCGAAGCGGCGCAGCAGCAGGCGGGCCAGTTCGGGGGCCGCGCCCAGGACGTCGGCCAGGACGTCCGCGCCCGCCGCTTCGGCGCCGGCCGCGATGCGGTCCGGGAGCCGCCCGGGGGCGATGACGTACGGGGCCACCGCCACCCGGGCGAAGCCCTCGGCGCGCAGCGCCCGTACGGCGTCCTCCGTACAGGGGAGGGCGGCGGAGGCGAACGCAGGCCGCACGGCGCACCAACCGGTGTGCCGCCACTCCCGCGCGGTTTCAGCGATCGCTGCGATCGCCTCCGGGTCTGTGGAGCCGGCGGACGCGAGCACCACCGCGGTGGTGGCGCGGTCCGCCGGGGTGAGGCCGGCTTCGGCGAGCCGGCGGTCGAGGGCGGAGAGGAGGAGCGGGGACGGGCCGAGGACGCCGGCCACCCGCACGGAGAGCCCCGGCAGGCGGGCCGTCGACTCGGCCAGCGCCGCCGGGACGTCGGACTTCGCGTGGAAGGCCCGGGTGAGCAGGAGCGGGAGGGCGACGACCTCCCGAACGCCCGACAGGTAGAGCGAGGACAGGGCCTGGCCCACCGACGGGGTGTTGAAGTCCAGGAAGGCCGTCTCCACCCGCAGCCCGGGCCGCAGCGTCCGGGCCCGCGCGACGAGGCCGTGCACGGTCGCGGCGTGCCGCGGGTCGCGGCTGCCGTGGGCGATGACCAGGAGTGCGGGTGCGGGGGACATCGGACTCAGCTCTTGACCAGCAGGCCGCGGCTGCGCAGCACCCACCGCTCGACCGGGCTGAAGATCAGCAGGTCGATGGCGATGCCGACCACCAGGATCAGGATGATCGCGAGGAACACGCCGGGCAGGTCGATGTTGTTGCGGCCGTTCTCCAGGAGCTGGCCCAGGCCCAGGCCCAGCTCGGGCGAGGAGGCGATGATCTCGGCGGCCATCAGCGAGCGCCAGGAGAAGGCCCAGCCCTGCTTCAGACCGGCCAGGTAGCCGGGCAGCGCGGCCGGCATGACGATGTGCCGGGCCCCGCGCAGACCGGTGGCGCCCAGGGTGCGGCCGGCCCGCAGGTAGAGCGGCGGGATCTGGTCGATGCCGGCGACCAGGCCGTTGGCGATGGACGGGACGGCGCCCAGCAGGATGACCGTGTACATCATCGCGTCGTCGAGGCCGAACCACAGGACGGCCGGCGGCACCCAGGCCACCGACGGCAGCGACTGCAGGCCCTGGAGGATCGGGCCGATCGCGGCGCGGACGAACTTCACCCGGGCGACGAGCAGACCGAGCGGCGTACCGATCGCGAGGGCCAGCAGGAAGCCGAGCAGACCGCGGGAGACGCTGGTCCAGACGACCTCCAGCAGCGTGCCCTTGAGCCACATGTCGGACAGGCTGTCCCACACCGCGGACAGGGCGGGGAGCTTGGTCTCCTCGGTGACGTGCGTCGCGACGAGGACCTGCCAGACCAGGAGCACCAGGCTCACGGCCAGGACCGGCGGGAGGACCTTCTTGACGAGGACCTCGCGGATCGGCGTCCGGTGGGACTGGACCGCGTCGAGGGCGTCGAGGCCCGCCTCCAGGCCGGCCAGGTCGTCGGTCTTGGCCGTGGCCTTCGAAGTGATGTCAGTGCTGGCCATGGCGGCGGATCTCCCCACGCAGGTGTTCAGTGATCTCCAGGGACAGTTCCGCGACGTCCGCGTCCTCGATGCGGCGCGGCTGCGGGATGTCCACGGTCCATTCCTTCGCGACCCGGCCGGGGCGGGAGGAGAGCAGGACCACGCGCTGGGCGAGGCGGACCGCCTCGCGGACGTTGTGGGTGACGAAGAGGACGGAGAGGTTCGTCTCGGCCCAGATGCGGGTGAGCTCGCCGTGCAGCACGTCCCGCGTGATGGCGTCGAGGGCCGCGAACGGCTCGTCCATCAGCAGCAGCTGGCTGTCCTGGGCGAGCGCCCGGGCCAGGGCCACGCGCTGGCGCATGCCGCCGGACAGCTCGTGCACGCGCTTGCCGTACGAACCGCCGAGGCGGACCAGCTCCAGCAGGCGCTCGGCCTCCGGCTTGCGGTCGGCCTTGGCCACCCCGCGCAGGCGCAGGGCGAGTTCGATGTTCTTGCCCGCGGTCAGCCACGGGAAGAGCGCGTGCTCCTGGAACATCAGGGCCGGACGGCCGCCGGGGGTCCCGATGGACCCCGCGGACGGCTTGTCGAGGCCCGCGACCAGGTTCAGGAGCGTGGACTTCCCACACCCCGAGGCCCCCAGGATGGTGACGAACTCTCCGGGAGCGACATCGAGGCTGATGTCGTCCAGGACGAGCTGCGATCCGGCCGGGCCGGAGAAGGACTTCGAGACGTGCTCGATGCGGGCGGCGTGGGTCTGCTCCGCTACGGAGCCCTCGGCAGCCTTGGCAAGCGTGGTGGCCATGGTCGTCACCTCCTGGGTTTGCTGGATTGCGGGGTTACTTGGCGCCGAGGCCGGCGTCGGAGACTTCGGGCTTGCCGGCGGCCTTGAGGACCTTGTTCAGGAGCGTGAGGTCGTAGATGCCGGCGAGGTCGGGCTGCTCGATGAGCTTGGCCTTGACGGC
>NZ_JBIAJH010000072.1:0-17667 GCF_042871845.1 Streptomyces sp. NPDC005533
GCCGTCGGGATCGGTGATGACCTGCAGGTTCACGCCGTGGCGGCGGTGTCTTCCCGAGTAGTCGGCGCGACTGTCGCCGACCCGGTCGCACTCGGCGAGGGTCCCGTCGAGCAGGACGTAGCTTGCGTCGGCTTCCCTCAGGGCAGCCGTGAGGCCCGGTGCCCGGCCGGCCAGGAGTGTCACGACGGCGTGGACGTAGGCGTGGGCCGTGCCGACGCTGATCCCGAAACCGGCCGCGAGCTGGGCCAGGGTCTCGTTCTTCCGTAAGTACACCAGTGCGGCCATGGCACGGCCCGAAGGCGGGAGCTTGCACCGCCGGTCACCCTCCCGGGTGACGATCAGCATCGTGACCCACTCCACGAGTGCATGCGGGACATCGAGTGCGGCACGATAGGGAACCAACAGAGCCCCAAGGCTGAAGAGTTGAGCGTAGACACCTTGCTCAACAGCCCTGGGGCTCTGCCCGTTCCACGGTCACTCCGCCGTCACCCGATCGGTGGCCCAGCTGAAAAGGCTCACTGTGCCAGCATGGCGCCTGTCATGGCCTTGCGCCGGTACCTTTCCGCGTCTATCCGACGCTTGGTCAGCGCAGGTCGCGGCTCAGGAATTCGGGTGCGCTCGGGCTGCATACAACGATGCCCTGCGGACCCGCGAGGATGCCCGTAAAGCCGGGCTTCCGTTCGTCACCTCGGCCGGGCTGTCCAGGCGCTCACAGCCTCGGAGAAGACTCCGGGCGGGCATGGCTCGCGGAGGTGTCGTCGGTGGTACTCCAGCAGTCTCTCCGGGGCCTGGACACCGCATACAAGTTCTTCGACGGCCCGAAGGTGGGAAGCTGCGGCTTCGGAGGACCGGCGATGTGCGGGTGAAGTGGTCCCGTGCTCTGCCGTCGGTGCCGTCCACGGTAACCGGGGTCAAAGACTCCGCAGGCTTCGCTTCGTTCGTGGTCGGACGAAACATTTCCCCAGGTCGCGCCCGTGGTCGGCACCGACCTGGGACTGCACACTTCGCGATCCTCGCCGTCGGCAGGAAGAACGGTAACCCGCGCTTCCTGCGCCGGGGCGGGATGAAGCTGAAGAAGGCGCAGCGGGACCTGTCTCGCAAGGTCAAGAGGGCCGCGCACCGGGCCAGGGCCCGGCTCAAGGTTGCCCGCGCCCACGTACGATATCCCCGGCCTCGGGCCTGGCACCCCATCCAATTAGTCTTGCTGCCGTCACCGCCAGACAGGTTTTGGCTGCTCTCTTTAGGTAGGCGCGGACGGAGAATTCCCAGACCTATGGAAGTCTACGACTCGAGCCCCGGTCAGGAGGCGGTGTTGAGTGTAAATCAACACTGCCAACGACCGGGACCTGCGTTCCCGCTCCCTGAACTGCTCTCACCTGATAGGCCCAGAATGAAAGAAGCTCACTTATGGAACGTGACGATTAACTTAAGGCAGACCAGGGTGACAAGCTACCGCCAAGGACGAATTTCGATTCAAGAAAATACAGTGCACTCTTCCCGTTGACCAGCTTGGTGGTCGCGCTGTCATAGGAGGGCATAGACGCGGGGAAACCCTTGGCCCCCTGGGTCCACTCCACCAGCTTCGCGCTATCGCCAAGACCGGTTGCCGTGTTGTAGAAGCCCGTCGACGCCGCCAGCCTGGCAATCAGCTGGCCTGTCTGCTGATCAATGCTCTTCAGGCGCTCAATTTTCGCGACAGCCTTCACGTAGATGGAAGGACTTCCCGGGGCCGTAGGCTTGGCAAGCTTCCAAATATCCGGCTGCTTGAAATCCATCCCAATCTGCGTGAGATATATTTCAGCATCCCGGAAGTTAATCCTGTGGGAGTTAACCGTCTGGTTGCTTAGGCTCAAGATCGCGTCATACCCGTCCGAATACTTAGCGTGTTCCGCGCCAAGACTCTCGGCCGCTAGACTCTTACCAGCATATGTATTCAGGCGAGTGTAATCCAGCCAGAAACTCGCGCTCGTACCCTTAACCTTGTCATCCGGCTGCGGCGCCGCCGTGGCAATGAGATCCATCGTCTTCGCCACCGCGGCAGCGAAACCATCCTTGACCCCTGCCGTCCTGTATGACATCCAGTACAGCTTAAGAAAATTGTCCGAAGTTACCAAGCTCGCAGCGGTATCCTTAAGGGCCGTGTCCGGCTTCTTGACGCCTGTCTTACCCTGCAGGTACTCCGTGACCTTGCCGACAACTGTCGCAGTATCCCCGAGCTCTGTGGCCTTGAGGACCGAGGCCGCTCCCTCGAGTAATGCATCGCTGAAAGCGTGGCCTGCATACTCTCCCATCAACGGAGCATCCCGCCAGAGTTTCACCCCTACGCCCTCCTTGGCCGCCACTATACCAATCCGGTCCATCGTGGTCGTCGCCGCGTCACTAACCCTGGAAGCTCCAGCCGGCTTATTGTTGTACACCGCCTTGTACAGCTTAATAAAGTCAGGCTTGGCAGCCAAGCTCGCAGCAGTTCTCCTAATCGCGAGCTTGTCAACCTCAGAACTCGAACTCGAGTCGGCAGACGACTTTCCGCCCACGGTCTTCGTACCCGCAGATGCCTTACCCTCCAGATACTTTGCGAGCTCATCTACAGTCGTTGTCGCATCCTGGGCAAGCCCGTCCCCTTTGAGCGCTGTGTATGCCTTGTCGAGCAGGCCTGCGAGGCCGGCGTACTCCTCCATCAAGGGAGCATCCGTCCACAGCTTGTCCCCGGTACCGTCCTTGGCCGCTTCCGCACCGATACGGTCCAGCGTTTTCATTACCGCCTTCTCGATCCTGTCAACGCTGTCTGGCTCCGCCTTGTAAAACGCCTCGAAAAGCGTGCGGAAGTTCAGCTCGTCTGCCAGGCTCACAGCAGTCCGGTCGGCTGTCGCATCGTCGGCGCCCGACTTTGTCCGCACGTAACTGGAAACATTTTCGAGGACTTGGGCGGCCTCCAGCCGGTCAAACCCGTTATTCTGCAACGGGTTATAAGCCCCAAGTAAGTAAGACATGTCGAGGCCGGAAGTAGCGCGCTTTGACCGGGCGTGTTCATCCTCCTTGGCCTTCGACGCGGGCCACGGAATATCCGTGCCTGAGTCAAACCACTCCAGCAACTTGTTTATATCACCGTGCGTGGTGCCCGCGGCTCGAAAGCGGATCGCCAGCAAGTCGATCAGCAGATTCGTCTGCTCCTCATCCCTGGCACTATATTCGTGCAGGACGACGACGAGCCGCACATACTTAGACGGAAAGATACCGTCAGCCTTTGACGCCAAATCCCAAATCTTTGAGAGACCGAAATCAGCGGCAAGCCGCGTTAAATACCTTCGAATAGAATTTCCATCCACTCCATAGTATGTCGCACCGAGGGTGGCGTCGTATATCTCTGCCACCTGATCATCGTAGCCCTCAAGGGATTTCTTAAGCATGGTCATACCTATATATTGTTCCACGCTTCTGGCATCAAAGGTTAACCTGGTCCAGAAGGCTTCCTTTGAGAGGCCGTTAGGCTGCGACGCTTCAACACTGTTGAATATTTTGTCCACCGCACGTTTTAATTCATCGTCACTAATGTCGCCGTAATGATCCGACTCCAGGTAGTCCGCCTCTACACTTTTCCCCTGCTGCTTACTCGTAATATACAGAGCCCGGCGAAATTCCGGCGTCATTGATATTCGATCAGCGGTGATTCGGATAGGACCTTCAGGCTGGAACCACGAAGTCTTGTAACCGATGAGTCTGGAGAAAATTTTGGCTTTAACCACTTGGATCTGCGCCTCACTCAATCCCATCGTCGGAAGTCCCAGAGAACTACGGCGCGCCCCGAGGCCTTTATACCAGGCGGTGTCGCCAGATTCCTCACTGAATTTCTTCATACCCTGGTCCCACCCCGCACTGTTCATGGTGGCCAGTTTCTGCCGGAAATCACTATTGAATAGCAAAGATTCCGCGACATCTCTATCACTGACACCGAAGAAAACTGCGAGCGCCTTAATGCGGTGCCCCACGTCCTCAGAGGAGACGCCATACCAGTACATCATCTGCTTCGCCATCAGCACAGGATCGGCAGAGTGCACAATATCTTGAAGGTACACAATCTCGCCCTTGGGGGACGGCACGCTCTGTTTGAAATATGTTACAAGCTTTGAGGGCAACGGCTTCACAGGGGGTTTTGCTGTCGCATTGCCGCCGTACAGCACCGCTAGGTTTTTTATCTTGTCTTGCGCCGCGGAGACGTCTGTAGGCGTCCCATCGCTCCCCGTGGTACTCGCCAGAATGAAGGCGGCGACCCGCACGTACATACTCGGAGCCTCGCCCGGCTTGGGCTGCGCGGCCTTCCATACGCCGCCTTCAGCGTTGAAGTCGAAATATTTCTCCATTTCAGACAGGAGAATATGTGCGTGCCAGAAGCTCACCCCGATCGCGGCCGCGCTGATCGCCGCGTCGTACTGGTCCGAAAGGGATTGGTTGTACACCCCAGAGAAGCCGCTCGTGGCAGTGCCCTTGGCTAGCCCCTTCTTCGCAGCGTCTTCCAGCTTGACGTCGGAGTTCCTCTGCCAGTCCGCGTCGGCCACCGCAACGGCGTCCGTCACCGCCTTCCGGGCCGCGGCAGTGAGGGCATGGGTCCTGGCCATTTCGGGGTTGTCTTTTAAATACTTGCTATTTTCCAGCCAAAGGAGCTTGCGGAAGTTGATCCCGACGGCCAGTTTGGCGGCATCCAGCCAGGTGGCATCTTTGAATCCTGCATCGATCAGGCCCTGCCTGACGCCGTCGATGGCCGTATTAGAGTAGTATCCATCGAAGCCGGCTAGCTCCAGTGAGTTGCACGCCATATGTGTGACAGTTTGATCGTCGACCAGATCGGTCGCCTTCGTCAGATCTCGCCACCTGTAATATCCGACACCCTCCCTGGGCCTGAGGTCACCGTAACCATTTGTGGACGATCCTGCATTCGTGGCGGGAGTGATCCTGTCGTCAGTGGCAATCCATGAGACGTTGTCGTTGACCGCCATGCGTACGCCGCGCAAGTCATCCCTCATGACCAGCATGTCGATAGGGGCGGCCCCAACGCGGCTCGCCCAGCCGCTGACCCCGAAGATATTGATTGTGCCCAATATCATGTTTATAATAGACACAATGTCACCGCTAAGACCTCTCGCGATTGAGATGCCCATACGTGCGGCCCAGGTGAGAATGGACTCGACATAGTCGGTGCTCGAAATGTTCGCCTTCTGGTCCTTGGCGACCTTAATTCCCTCTTTCTTGATGGCCTCGACCAAATCTTTACCGAAAGCGGTTGTACTTTCGAGGGCTTTTTGTATCGTGGTCCCGTTCTTCCTGCCCCAGATGTCTGCGAAGCCGTTGACGAGTGTCGCCGCGCTCCCGTTCAATGTGAGGAGCCGCGACTGAAGCGTCTTCAACATCTCACGATCGCGTGTGCCGTCGGCTATTTCCTGGGGCGTCCATTTTCTGGCCAGCAGATCCGCGACCTCCTTGGTCCATTTTGTCTGCCAATCTTGGAGGCCCTTGATCCCGCCCCTTATGACTCCCTCTTCTGCCACACCGGTGATATTGCCCCACCCCTGCGGCACTCCCGACGCCATGCTGCCGGCCGCGGCCGCCATGTCGGCAAGGACATACACCAACTTCAGCTGCGACAGAACGTAAATATTGTCCGAAGAAGTATTATTCTGCACGTTCACCTGGACCCTCCGCTTGTCGCCCTCAGGCCAGTTGGCCCAGTCCAGGAAACTCGTAGAAAGGTCGAAGTCCTGTAGGTAAAAATTGTCCGACTTGCCGTTAATCCAATCGTATCCAGCTTTTGCTCCCTCCCAAGAGGTAAAGCAGTTGAACTCGCTGGGTGCGGCCGCCCTGGCCGAGGTAATGCTGGCCAAATTAGCAACGCCCGCGCCCGCCCCCACAACCCCGAAGGAAAGAACCACAGCCACAGCACGGTTCGCCACGGCAACCGAAACCGTACTCGACCTCTTACGACGTGTACTCATTTCTTCTCCCATGCAAAGAAGAGGCTACAAGGCGGCCATCGCCCCAGCCCGAACCCACAGTCCATCCAGGAACGTCTCGCTCAATGACAAGCCGCTACAAGAGAGAGGGCCCAGCAGCCGGAACATGACGGGCGGCGGTGAGCCTTTGCAGTGGCGAGTATCCAGAGCGAGGTGGGCTGCGGCCGTCGGCGTGAGTTGGCCGGGGCTGTGCCGGGCCTGGGGGAGGTTGTGCATGGTCCTGATGGGGGCAGGGGTTCTTTCGACGGGCTGCCGGGGGATGGAGGGGATCCGGCTGATGGTCTTCTGTTCTGCGGAGGGCCCGGCCGTTGGCGGCAGGGCCCTGTGGCGATGTTGCCGTGCGCTTGCTGCCGGCTTGGCCGTACTCGGCGAGCGTCCCGGGGAGCAGGACGTGCCCGGTATCCGCTGATGCCAGTGCCGGAGCGGGGCCAGGAGTGTGATGACGCCGTGGGTGCTGGCGTGAGTGGTGCCCATGCTGGTCCCGGACGCGGCTGCCCGTTATTCCTGAGGTACCCCGGGGAGACCAGGGCCGCTGAGGGCGGGCGCTTACGCCATCTGTCACCCTTACAGGTGGTGATCAGCATCGTCACGAAGGGGTGTGGGACGTGCAGTGCGGCACGCTAGGGAACCAACAGAGCCCGCAGGCTGCAGAGTTGAGTGGTGACGCCTTGCCGGGCAGTCCCGGGCTCTGCCCGTTCCGCGGCCCTCGCCACCTGATCAGCGGCCAAGCAGAAAAGTCTGAGGACCAATTCGAATGGGTTTTTCGCATCTGCTGACGGTGTGCCAGTTTATGGCTTTTCCGGGTTCACTTGTGGGGGTCCGCCAGGGTGCGGCAGAGCGCTTGGGTGAGTGAACCCTTTTCATCCCACCTCTCAGTGGGTGAGTTGCTGGTCAGGCCAGGCCGAGCATGCCCACGGGACGAGGGAAGGGTGCGCAGGTCGGCGGCGGTGCTGTTGTGCCCGGCGGCGCGGAGAGTGCTTATCGCCGTGTTCCGCAGTCGCCATGTTCTCAGGTCCGTGTTCGGTGCGGATCTTCGAAGTGTTTCTCGGCGAATGCGGGTATCCCACACGAAGTGGACCCGGTTCTCAACCGCCCATTATGGCCTTGCGGGCTGTCCCATCCGCTGCGGTGATGCCTGGCAGGGCGTCAGGCCGCTGATCACGCAGACGCTCTGCCGGGTGGCCTTGCCGGTCCGCAGGCCTGCCCGGCAGGACCAAGGACCTGAAGGCCGCCCGCGCGCACGCCATCACCGGCGTCTGCACACGGCTCGACATCGAAGTCCTGGCCGGCAAGGGCTATCAGGGTGCCGACGGCACCGTCATCACCCCCATCAAGCGCCGGCACAGCACCGGACTGCCCGACAAGCACAAGGCGCTGGACAAAGTCCACGCCGCGCTGCGTGCTCCTGTTGAGCAATCTCCCTGATCAAGCAGGGGAGGATACTCCACCACGCCCGCATCAGCCCGAGCAGACTCACGTCAACCGCTGTAGCCATCCTCATCCTCATGAACCGCACAGGGAAATGCCTCACGGATCCTAAGATCAGCCGGCGTGACAGCGCCCCGCCCTGGTCTTCCTCAATGACCCGTCACGGAGGGGTTAAGGCTTGTTGATTCCACACGGCCCCCTGCCGCCCGTCGAATGGCGATGCGGTCGGTGAGCCACCGCTTAGATGAGGCAGGCATGAGCAGGTACATGTAGTTGACGTAGTCCAGCCAGCCACGTTCCGTGAGCCGGATGGTGCCGGGTTCCGATTCGTCGGCCAGCCCTCCTGCGAGGGATGAATCAAGAGCATCGAGGACTTCGGCCGGCACGGCGGACCAGTCCACCCGGGTCCGGTCCAACGACCCCCGATACGGGAATCCGACCACGCCTCGCTCGGCGGCAGGCCCAGTGGAAAAGCCAACCCGGACCTCGTCACGTTGGCCTGCCAACTCCACGTAGCGCCGGCGGTCGCCTTCGGTGTACACATTCGTCCCGGGCAGGATGGAATAGGCTCCGGCACCGAACCCCAGGACGATGTCGTCGGCGTACCCATAGACGATGTCGTGATATAGGAAGGTCCGGTGGCTACTCACGGGGTGCCGATCAGAACGAGACCGAGGAGCTGGTGCAAAGGAGTATCCGCTCACCGGCAGGTAGTCCGCAATGCGGAGTTGCTCGCGGATTCGACGCCGGAAGCGGCGGCGGGTCGCCGCGTCCAGCATCGGCGCCGACGCGAGGTCCGCAGCGGTGTGGAGGCGGGGTTGCGCGGCCAGGTTGTTGAGTGGGTAAAAGTCGATGGTCGACGAGTCCAGTGCCCCGACCATCTCGATGTCGCGGAGCAACTCGGCCTCTGTCTGCCCGGGCAGACCGTAGATGACGTCGATGTTCGTAGTCGTGAATCGTTCGTTGGCCAGAGCGGCGGTTTGCTCGACCTGGGCCAGAGAAGCGGTCAGCGCCAGCAGTCGGCGAAGCCGCGGTGAAAGAGTTTGGACCCCGAAACTCACGCGGTTCACGCCGACATCGCACAAGGCATCCATAACCGGTCCGCTGGCACTCTTGGCTTCGAGCTCACAGCTGAATTCCTCCACGCCGGACAGGTCGACGTGCTCGGCAAGCGAGGCTCCGAGCCGACGAAGGTCGTCCGGGGAAACCACGGACGGCGTGCCACCTCCGATAAACACGGCGTCAGGCCGCAGGATGCAGCCGAGCCCGTCGGTGACGGTCCGGATCTCCTGAATAAGTGCGTTGACGTATAGTGTCACTTCGTCGTAGTCCTGGAATCGTCCCCGACTGAACGGGCAGAACGAACAGATCGTGTCGCAAAACGGGATGTGCAGGTATAGTGCGGTCCGGCGGCCCTCCGCGGCCATTCGGCCGATCGCAGGCAGCGAGAAGCGTTTACCCACTCGGCTGCGGTCGAATGGGTAGTACCAGTTGAACAGGGGCAACTGATGCTGGAACGTCATCTGGCCTCTGTCGTCGACTGTTACCCCGAGGTCGAAGACCGGCGAGCTCGCGAGGTCAGACATCGACAGAGACTGACTCGCACGCGGCACCCACATCTCTCAGCCCCATGTGCAGATAGCGTCGGAACAGGGCCGGATCCAAGACTTCGACGGACGTCCGATCGCCTCGGGGTCGCAGTAGGTAGGACCTTTCGCAGTGTGTGGGAGATCCTGTCACGGGAGCACGCTTTGAAAGATCAACTGAACTTGCAAAGAGTACAGGAACTGAGGTCGTCGATGCAGCGTGCAACGCATGGTCAAGGCGCAGCAGGTCCGCGGCGAACGCGCGCGCAGGTGAATCGACCATGGCGAGGAACTCCTCGTCGCGGAATGGCACCACAAGCTGAGCGACATCCTGGCGTGTGAGAAGGGCCAGTTGGTGCTCGAAATTTCTCAGGACTGAGAGCGGCGAACGGCCAAGATCATTCAGGACGTAGCTCATACTGAAGGGAAGACGAAAGAGAGCGATATTGAAAAAATTTACAAGGTTCAGATAGGTTGTGGCGTCGACGGACGACTTTCGGTAGTCCAGGAGATAGTGGCTGCTGAATACGAACGGGTCGGCTTGCACCATGGCATGATGCACCGGCTCGTGGAACGCACTCATTGTTCCGTTCGCGATCTCCTCGGAGTAGACGAGGTCATCCTGGTATTGCTTAGCAAATTCGGTGCCGGTGTACGGACTGAGCATGTTCAGGAAAGATCGGCGGGCGCCTCGCACCTTGCTCTCGAAGGCAAGACGAATCGTCGCATCCACGTCCGATGTGCCCTCGGAGGGGAAGCCGAGAATGAACGACGTTGTGGGCGCGATGCCGACCTCAGTGCAAAATTCAATGGCCGCACGGATCTTCCCGACACGAAGTCGCTTCTTGATGTCTCGTTGGGTGGCCTCGGACGCCGACTCGACACCGAAGAAGATGTAGTCGCACCCGGACCGGGCAGCCGCCGCGGCGGTCTCGGCGTCGATAGTATCGACACGCGAACTGAATCCCCAGCGGATGCGTAACTGGCGGCGGTCGATCTCTGCCGCGATGTCACGGATCAAAGATTTCCGTGTCGTGAGGTTGTCGTGGATCAGATTAAAGGCTGTTGCGCCGTAATGGGTGGACAAGTCCTGAAACTCGTCGACGATGCGTTCGGCATCCATGTTCCGGTAGCGGCGTTGCCATACGATTGAGGTCGAACAGAAAGAACAATTGAACGGGCATCCGCTTCCGGCGTACACCTCAAAATATTCGCTTGCCGACAGCGCTACGTAACTTGGAACGTCCACCAGGTCGTAGGCTGGGCGGGGCGAGCCCGCGAGATCCGACATGAGCGGCCGCGCAGGCGTGAGAACGCTGTGACCGTCCGTCCGGTACGCAATGCCTGCCACGGAGGCCAAGTCTGTACCGGCCATGACAGCCGTGATCAACTCTGGATAGGTGATCTCGCCTTCGCCGACTACGGCGGTGTCGACGCCGGGATAGCGGTTCAAGGTTTCCAAAGGGCACAAGGACACGTGTGGCCCGCCCAAGGTCACATGCGCCGCCGGTGACTCGTGCTTGACCTCGCGTGCCAAGTCGAGCGCTAGGGCATAGTTGCTGCACATTGCGGTAATTCCGACACAATCAGGCTCATAGTCGGCGATAACCGACCATGCTCGACGGGCAAAACCACCGTCGAGCCACGTGGGGTCAACTTCCTTAAGGTAGTCGAAGTCGAAAACTGCGACGTGATGTCCGGCGGCCCGCAGGGCTGAAGCCAGGATCAACAGGTTCAACGGGTATCCGTTGAAGTCATTCGTTGACAGCAGGGGACGGACAAGAGCCACCCGGGCCGACGGGGCTGCAGGCACCGTCTACCACTGCGAGATGGTGAGACGGTTCAACGCCGCAGCGTTAACAATCAAGCTGTCATGCGAATCCAGTCTCTGGAACACGGTCAGAACGGTCTGGGAACCAGGCTTAGTATTGAAATCTGTCGGCGAATCGTGACCGATAGGCCCCATGCACAGCTTCAAAGTGTCGCCCTCAAGCTGGATCAACCCCCGCCTCGGTGCACCCAGGAACGGGCCATCGCTCTCCTTATAGATATAGATGACCTCGATCGGCGACTTACTCGTGTCGAGAGAGAAAGTTCCTGCGTGACGGCCCACACCACCGTCGACGGAGAAAGCATTCTCTTCGAACCGGTGGGTCAAACCCGCAAAGTCCTCGACCGGCGACATCCTCCCATCTGCTTCGGAATAGACCGCACGCCAAGCGCCCGCCAACGCTTTAGTGAAAGTGTTTGGGTTAGGTGTGCAGTCCGTGCGCTCAATCGACATGGCAACGTCCTTACTTCTGTTAACCCGGAAACTTGCAGACGTGAGTGTCCGCTCTTCCTTGTTACCATCAGGAAGGCTGGTTGTCTCACGCAGCGCCCCTCCTGCCAATATTCAGTGCCCCATCTGGAGTAATTCTCAGGTTTGTCACGGCAGTTGCAGATAGTTCCGCGATGTGCCCCCTTGTAGCTGGTCGGTCACGGCAGCTGCAGTGAGTGGAAGTATCTGTGGCGTGCCGCCGATCAGGACGTCAATGTCCTCGACATCCTCGCCCAGCACCACCCGACAAGGCCGCTGCCGGCAGGCTCTTCGGGACTCTTCAAGACCCCACAGCGAGTGCTCAGGGTGATCGTCATGGACAAGCTCCGCTCCTACGGCGCCGCCACCGCGAGGTGATGCCCCCGTTCGGGCATCGCTCCCGCAAGAGCTTGAACAACCGGGCGGAGACGCCAGTCCCTCGCCAGCATGAACGCGAGATGAAAGGATTCCGCAGCCCAGGCGGAGCACAACGGTGACTGTCGGCTCCACTGGGATCCCACTCTCCCTTCCGGCCCCACCGGAATCTGATGACAGCCGGCCGCTACCGCCTAGAAACGAGCATCCGCTTCACCATCTGAAACCAGATCACCAGCGACGTCGGCCTACCCGCCACAGCCTGAACAGCAGTCCCCCTGCCCTCTGACACGTCCTGATGCATCCTCAGCCGGCCACGACACCGATGACGCCACCACGCCCCCGCGGCCTTCGACACCAGGCGCGGTCGGGCGGGCGGTAGCCGACATACCGCGGAGTCATGGGACGTGAGCGGAATACCTTCTCGTACGTACGGCAGCTCCCACCGTGATCGCGGCAAACGGCCTGCACCATGCCCCGACAGGTGTGGCCGGCGCTGTGGATCACGTCAAATGAAGCTCGTGCCCCCTCGCCGTCAACCAGTGGCGAATGCGGACAGCAGAGCGTCTGCCCGGATCTCCAGTTCGGCCATCTCGATACCGCTCACGGTCACGGAGAGCTCGTCACCGCCCACCGAGCGAGCAAGCCAGACATCAACCTGATGAAGGTCGCCGACCAGGGGATACGCGTACCAGCGTTCAGCTCGCTCGTCATCGGTCCCCGCCAGCGCCACCGTCTTCCAGTCGGTGACGTCGAAGTCATAGCCGACGTAGTGCGACAGTAACTCCATGAAAGACCGCAGGTTGCGCCCCCCGATCCATCCACCGACTTCTGTCACGGTTCCGCCCTCCCGAACGAGAAGGACAGCATGTCACGAGCCGGTTTGTGATCAGCCTGTCGCGGCAGAGGTCGGGAACGCGAACGAGAGATACGGGTGCAGATCACTCTGACTTGCCGAACATTCCGCTGAACGGTCAGGGTCGGATCCGCCAGCCGGTGGTCTCTCTTGGACGCTGTCCCGACCCTATCTGCACGGCCTGCGAGTGGGGTGGCGGCAGAGTGTTGAGGGGGCGTGGCCAACGGGGCACCCCGCTGGACCTGTCAGATCACCGCAGCTAACCTGACAGGTAAATAGCAGCAGGTCAGGTTGGATTTGGGCATGGCTGGGCGGTGGCCGGCGGCCGTTGGCGATTGCCGGGTGCCCGGTTCGGGGAGAGTCAAGCCGCGGTTTCCATCAAGTTGAGGGTGATGATGTAGCCGAGTTGGTAGAGCCGGGTGGTCGCGCGGTGCGCGGCCCCGTTCGGGGCCCCGCTGGGTGAAGTCGGTGCCGCCGGGCGTTGTCTCGTTACTGACTTCAGCTCGTCAGGGGGATTGCTTGTGAAGTCGCTGATGGACTTGGGCGGGTGACTGTACCCGTGGTGTGAGGTATGCGAATGGGGGCGGGTTGACCGCCGTCAGCGCCGTGAAGCGACGAGCGGCGTCATGTATTTTGAGGCCGCAGGCATCCCCGTCAAGCCCACCTCCGAGGAGGCGATCGCCCTGGACCTGCTCCTTGACCCCGCCTGCACCGCTGGGATGGTCGGCGCTCTGCTACGAACCTGGCCCACCCTGACCTGCCGCTCGGACCCAGCCCGCACGCCCCGCTACGGTCTGCGCCCCCTGCCCTCAGCAGTCCGCTGTGTGATGGCCGTCCGGGCGCGGTGTGCATACCCCGGTACCCGCCCGTCCCGGGGCGGTCACAAGGAACCCCGTGTGGACTCGCGGGACGCCCCGGTCTGGGCAGTCCCGGTGGAGTCCCCTCCCGTGGTGTAGCCGGTCAAGCTGCGGGAGTGCGCGGGAGGATGCCCGGGGCGCACTGCTGTTGGTGGCTGCCGTTCCTTGACGCGAGGCGGGCCGTCACGTAAGCCCTTGAGAACCACAGTGGTGTGCCGTCTGGACCGGCGATGGCCTGCGCGTTCATTCGGTGCCGACAGTGCTTCATCGGGTCGGACGGCTCATCGGCAGCGGTCCGGTCCGTGCCGATGAGGGTGGCGTCAATGATGACGAAGTCGCCCGCACCCAGGCCGGGTAGAGCCTCGTGCAGGTCCGGGACAGAGCCCCTGGGACGCCGGAGGGTTGGGTAACGTGACCCACGCCAACGGGCAGAGGCCCTGCCTCGTCACCTCCGCCCCTCTGAAAAGCACGTTCACCCCATCAGAGCCGGGACGAAAAGGTTTTACTGAGCGAGGAACGACTGTCCGTACTCCTGTTTCGGCTTTTCCTGCTCGAGCAGATTGTCCGAGGCCCGCTGCATGGCAGCGGCCCAGCGCATCGCGTCTTCGGCGACATCGGTGACATCGCCGAAGTGGTCTGCTCCCACTGTGCTGCTGTTCTTGCCGCGGGTGCAAGGCTCGCAGTTGGTGACCAGTTGTCGGCTGTGTCGCATGAGGGCGTCCTTCGGCGAGATCCGGTGCTGGTGGATGAAGTGGGGCTTGTGAGCCGCTGCGTGAGCCCGGTGGGTGATTCGAGCGCCCCGCTTTCACGCCCATTCACCCCCTTTTCTGATATGCCCGAGCTGCGCCAGGCTGTTCCCGATCTGGGCGGACTGATGCAGCTCTGTCCGATGGGGCTGCCTGGCCCAGACCGGAAGGTGTGCGATGCAGCGATTCTCTTCTCTCTACCCCCGCCTGGCCGTAGCGGCCAGCGCGTTCGTCCTGATGTTGGGCGGCCTGGTCGCCGAGCCGGCCGCAGCCTCGGCGGCCGTGTTCACCTGTGACGGGCTGCCCGCCACGATCACCGGCACCAATGGTCCCGACACCCTCACTGGCACGCCGCTGAACGACGTGATCGTCGGGCTGGGCGGGAACGACACCATCAGCGGTCTGGGCGGCGACGACCGGATCTGTGGAGACGGCGGCGACGACACCATCTACGGCGAGGTGGAATTTCCCGGCCCACTACTGTTCGCCGGCGGTAATGATCACATCTTTGGCGGCGGTGGCAACGACACTCTGTTCGGCGAGTTCCGGGACTTCACGACCGTGGCCGGTGCCGCAGCGCTAACCGTGGCGAACGAGATCGACGGTGGCGAAGGAAACGACACGATCTACGGAAATGCGGCGACGATTACCGTCGGTGCCGGCATCGCCCTCAATGCTGGGGGCAACACGATCTACGGTCGCGAAGGTGCCGACACCATCTACGGGGGTGCGAAGACCTACCACCTGACCGGCACCGTCACCGTTGTCGAGGGCGCCGACGACTTCATCGACGGCGGCGGTGGCACCGACGTGCTCTACGGTGACTTCGAGACCCTCACCGGTGCCCCATCGTCGTACATCAGCTCAGGGCACGATGACACGATCCTCGCGGGGGGCGGCGGCGACACGATCTTTGGCGACGTCAAGTTCGGGGAGGATGTGTTGCTGCCGGTGGAGAACGGTTTCTCCGACCACATCGACGGCGGGATCGGCATCGACAGCGGTGACGCCGGACCCGGTACCGACACCTGCACCAACACCGAAACCGTCACCGACTGCGAACTCTGACGCCCCCCGGCTGGCGCTACCGGGACTAATCGCAGTTGGCCGTCCTTAAGGGCGGTGGTGAAGCGATTCTCGGGGCTGCTGTGACCTGCAGGTCACAGCGAGCGATTCTGCTGCTCGATGTACTGACGGACAATCGACAACGGCGCCCCGCCGACCGACCCGGCGAAGTGTGATCCGGACCACAGATGCTGGAATATAAGGCAGCCCGGTACGGGCGCACCTTCCACCGCATCGGCCGCTTCGAACCCACCTCTCAGGTGTGCTCACAGTGCGGCGCCAAGGCCGGCCCCAAACCCCTCCACATCCGTACGTGGGTGTGCGCGGCGTGCGGGGCCGTCCTCGATCGGCACATCAACGCGGCGGTCAACGTCGCCAAGGCCGCCGGACTGGCGGTCACGCTGCGGAGCGCGGGTAAGACCGGGACTCGTCCCGGCACAGAGCGAAGAAACAGGAACCCACCGAGACGGTCAACCGACCGCGGTAGGAAACCCCGCCCTTTAGGGCGGGGAGCGGAAGTCAATCGTCCACGCCGTTCGGGCGCGCCGCGAGCGCCCTTGGGGACGTCGAGGCGCTCCAGCAGCCCCCGGCGGAACTCCGGCTCCCGCGACATCCTCGTCCTGCGGGCCTGCGTTGAAGGCGAATGCGCTAAGCACTGAGGGACCATTCGAATGTGGTTTGCCGCGTCTGGTGACGGTGTGGGCGGCTGGTGGCGTTTTCGGGTTCACCTGCGGAGGCCCCTCGGGGTGCGGTAGACCGGTTGAGTGAGCGTGTCAATGCTCCCGCAGAATTGAGCACGCTCTGCTCCCGCAGAATTGACCCCCTGGGGTTGGTTCAGTCTCGGTGTCTGCGGCTCTCCTTGGCGAGGAGTTCGCGTCGTGGGCGGGTGCGGTAGGAGTCGCCGGTGAGGGTGAGGACCTCGGCGTGGTGGACGAGGCGGTCGATCATGGCGGCTGCGACGACATCGTCGGAGAAGGTCTCTCCCCACCGTCCGAAGGGCAGGTTCGAGGTCACCATCACCGAGCCCTGTTCGCAGCGGGACGCGATCAGTTGGAAGAACAGGTTCGCGGCGTCCTGGTCGAAGGGGATGTAGCCGACCTCGTCAATGATGATCAGCCGGTAGCGGCGGATCTTCTTCAGCTCGGTCTCGAGGTGGCCGGCCTGGTGGGCGGGGGCGAGGCGGGTGATCCAGTTGCTCGCCGTGTCGAACAGGACGGAGTGGCCGGCGTGGGCCGCCCTGGCTCCGAGGCCGATGGCGGGGTGGGTCTTGCCGATCCGGGGCGGCCCGAGTAGGACCACGTTCTCCGCCTTCGCAACGGACATCCCGGTCGCCAAGTGCGCGAGGACGTCCCGGCGGAGTGAGGGCAGGTGGTCGAGGTTGAAGTCCTCGAGCGTCTTGACCTGCGGAAGGTAGGCGGTGCAGATGCGCATCACGGTGCCCTTGGACTCGCGGTCGGCGACCTGCCTCTGCAGCAGAGTCGCCCGATACTCCTCGTGGGACCAGTTCTCATCGAAGTCGACGCCGAACAGGGCGTCGTAGTCGGACAGGGCGCGAAGGGCGACGGCATGGCCGTCGAGGTGCCGGCCGCAGTGGAACAGCCGGCCGAGGAGGCGATTGAACAGGTGCCGTTGAGCTTGCGCGTGCCAGTCGCCGACGTCCCGCCGATGTCGGTAGTGGGCCTGCGCGCTGGGTGATGATCGCAGGGATGAGAAGGCCTAGAGGTAGCCAGCGTGGGGTAGCCGGTTGTTCTTCACCAGATAGCCCAGAAGCCCAACCACTTGCCTCCGGAACCACCTTCACAACCGATTAGGGGCCTTCGCGTCAGGCACCCTCACAGTTCTGACCGCCCGCTCGGTCCGGCGGTGGCCGTTTCTAAGCGATCGAAAGAGATGGGTAGCCATCGTCGGCAGGCCCCAGAACAGGGCTGCCTCCCAGCCGTCCGTTGACCTGAATCGTTCCGGCTTTCGTGGAGACTTCAGATTGTGGTTGGGATGTGGGTTTCGTGGTTGCTTCGTAGTGGTCGAGCTCGACGGGTGGGATGTGCCCTATCTCACCGTGCAGTCGCCGGTGGTTGTACCAGGCGGTCGGCGGAGAGCTGACATGTCCAGCGCTCGGGGGCCGTGTGCGCCGTGGGGCGGTGGGAGCCACGGGGGACCCACGGTGAACTCGAGGCCCGGCTGTTCGTACATCCTCGCCGTTCGCGCGGCCAGGCTGAAATCGATGAGGCTCAATTCCTTCTTTACATCCTTTTCCTCCGGTGGTGACATAGATCCGCCAGAAGTCTGCAAGAATAATTCGGAGTATCATGTCCAGGGTCATCGTCACCAGCGGATTAGCAGCCATCCTCATGGCTATTTCATCGACTTCTCCGGCCAGTGCCGCGCAGCACGCTCCCCTTGTGCCGCCACCTGAAAGAATTGCGATTGACCTTGTCAATGTGAACGGATCGGGG
>NZ_JBIAJH010000073.1:0-15448 GCF_042871845.1 Streptomyces sp. NPDC005533
TCGCGGATGTCATCGCGCAGGGCGTCCGCGTCCCATACGCTTGAGTTCAGAAGCCTCTGGAATCCGTCCGGAGTACGGTGACCTGCGTATTCGGCCAGCTGCCAGCCATTCTTCCGGGCCACCGGAGCCAGCAACCCCCGCAGATAATCCCGCATCCGCCACCGCAGATCCGCCCGGACGAACCGGCCCGCCACCCGCGCGAACACCCACTCCAACTCCGCAGCCCACCCCTGGGCCTCAACCATCCCCACCATGCCCTGACAACGACAACCACCAGCTCAGGACACGATCCGCTGCTGGAGTACTAAGTGAGCCGGAACAAGGAAGTTCGCTGTGCAGGTCGATGCCGAACAGACTGCCTGCGCGCGGGGAAGGCGCGGGCTGCACCCGGTTGGCGTTCAGCATCACGTACCAGCTCTTGCCCTCGCGGTTGACGCTGCCGCTCTTGACCTGGCCGACAACGGCCCGAGCCTGTCGACCTTGACGGCGCCCCACCGTGCCGCCGGGCGCAGGTCACCGATCGGGCGTGAAGGCATCCCCAGCGACAGCCGTCGCCGCCCTTAGGAACTCCACCGTGTCGAAGGAGTTGCGCGAGTTCAACGGCGAGGCTGACCACGCGCATCTGCTGATGGGCTGTCCACCAAGGCCCTCCCTATCGCGGCTGACTCAACTCACTCAAGGCAGTCAGATCTCACGGCTGCAGGGCGGATTACACCGGATGGATCAACCGCATGGGGAGGGGGTCCGTCTTCTGGCCCCACTCCTACTCCGCGGGCTCATGCAGCAGAGCAGCCCACCATGATCCGCCAGTCCACTGAAGGGCCAGAACGGCCCGCCTGACCTCACTCGGAGGGATAGCGGTCCACGGCGCTCCGCGCCTCCGCAGAGAGAATTCGTTTCCCTCCCGGCGAGTGCGGGGAGGGAAACGGAAGGAGAGATGGAGGCCGCCATCTGCCCGTATCCACACTAGCGGCTCCGCTGGCCGGCCACGACGACCGGCAACCGATAACTACGGCCACCGTGGCGAACTGCCATCGTCAACCAGCCGACGCTTCAGGTAAGTCACAGGTAAAAGCAGTGCCTCTTACAGTCCGATTCAGGTTCAGGTCAGGAGGAACTGCTGGTTGGTGCCGCCGCTGCAGTCCCACTGAAGCAGACCCGCACCGTTCCCCTGACTCGCATCGGCGACTGTCAGGCACTTGCTGCTATGGCGAGCCTGAAGAGTGTGAAAGCCGTTCGACCTCTGCCGGATATTCCAGTCCTGGTTGGCGCCGCCATTGCAGCTCCAGAGAATCGCATGAGCGCCGTTGGCCTCACCGGCGTCCGCAACGGTCAAGCACTCCTCGCTGCCTGCGGCACGCAGGCGGTAGTACCCGGACGTTGTCTTCTCCATAATCAACTTCTGGTGATCCTTTCCGCTGCAGTCCCACTGGATCAGGGGGATGCCGTTTTCGAGATCGGCGTTACTGACCGTCACACACTTGCCGCTGTGACGGGCTTCCCAGGCGCTATCGCCACCCGCGGCAGCCGCGACAGAGACATGAGCCCCAACAAGCAGGCATGAAACGGCGGCGAGCGTAGCCATCCGTCCAACTTTAAGCCACATGAAAAATACTCCCGACAGGCGAGCCAAATGGGACGATCTCGTTCTAGCAGGGTCTGGCACACATACCACCCCTCCCAGCGCCAACCCCTTTCACCAGCACTTATTCGGGCTAATGCGTTGGAAACATTGGAATATTATTTTCTATCTATTGAGGCATGGAACTCCGTGCATAGTTTGTCCGTTATTAACGGTTTTCGACTGTTTCGACACACCTATTGGCGCTCTCGCATATGCCATCGTTATGCCCTATACGGAGCCCTGGGAGCCGACGCGGGAGAGCAGGCGTCGGCGTTACATCTTGCTTCTTCACCACCCAAAAATGGGAATATCCGCCCGGTCAGACAACCTACCTCTGACCAGAAAGCTGGACACTGCACTCTCCCCGCTTTGTCACTCAGCACAAGTCGTCCCTTGCCGCTCTCTGGGGATCTGCGGAAAACTAGAACAAATACCGCCATTGCGGATATCCCGTGGTCGATGACCGGCCTCCCCCAGCCCCCGCAAGAGCCCAGGCGTGAGTGGGAACCGCGCTGCCCAAGAGGTCGGCATGACGCGCAACTCGGGTCGGCCAACGGCAACCAGAGGGCTCGAAGATCTCTGCGAGCGGGAACTTGCCGGTAATCCGCCACCAGAAGCCGCCAAGACGCCGCTGCCTGGCCTCGGCCAGGCAGCTCTTCTTCATCTCCACAGCACCAACTCCACGGACGCGCCGGCGCAACGAGTTCGTCTGCAGCCGTCGGCAAGCACCCTCTGGCAGACCGGCCTCCGCGACCCACGATCATGGCCTTCAGTCCTCGAGGAAAACGAGAAGGTGGCTGGGCAGTTGGGCCTGAGCCGCCAGTATCGAGAGCGTACGAGCGAGGGGCGGCCGCCGGGCCCCACGAGAACCAGAAAGAAGACCACGTGAGTGACGGCAAGGAAACGATCAACGGAATGGAATACCTGCCGTCGAAGCGGACCTCGTCTGCCGCCGATGACGCGAATGTCCTTGCCAGTGCGATACATGCGGGCCGTTCGGGTACAGATTGAAGCTGTACCAAAGGTGTATCACCGACCTCATTGTAGCCTTGGTTTATGTCTCCGCGATGGAATCCAAATCCCGACGTTCGCAGCGGCCGCCACGTCACATACGACCTTCACGTTCACTTGGTCTTCGTAACGAGATATCGGCGCGAGGCCATGACCGACGCCATGCTCACACGCTGTGAGGAGATCATGAGGGACGTGTGCACGGACTTCGCCGCTGAACTACAACGATTCACCGGCGAGGACGACCACGTGCACCTTCTGGTGCACTACCCGCCCACGCTACAGCTCTCCAAGCTGGTCAACAGCCTCAAGGGCGTATCCGCCCGGCTGCTCCGCAAGGAGTACGACAGCCACGTCAGCCGCTATCTGTGGGGCGGACACTTCTGGTCCGGATCCTACTTCGCCGGCTCCTGCGGCGGTCCTCCGCTGACCGTGATTGAGCAGTACATCGACCACCAGAAAAGGCCCGTCTGACCCCCTCCGCCAAGACGTCAACCGTCCGCGTCGGCGCCCTGCCTCTGCCAATCGGACTCGGTGCTACGCCGCGGCCGTCACCTCGCCCGCACATCTGAGCCGAATGCACGGAAGCCGCGCAACGCCACTGTCGCACCGATCGACGAAGACCATACAGACCTGACCAGGGCTGAAGTTCAGCGGGTGCCCAGCGGGAAGGAGAAATGCATTCCGCCCTGAGCTGTGTTCCTGCTCCATGGGCCTCGTAAAGCTTGCCGTCGCGTAGAACCTGGGCGGCGCCCGAGCCGACTGTCTCGGTGTAGGGGGGGACACTGCCCCAACGGTATTTTAACTTCGAGGGGTGGACACTGACGTTCTAGACCACCACGGTCGGAGCACCTACACGGCCGTCGACAGCCGTGCGTGCGGGAGCGCCATCCATCGACACGAGCCATCGCTTCTCGCTGTCTGATCAGCGCTGCTGGATAGCGAACTGCGTGCTCCTTGATTTTCCTGCCGTCTTCTGAAGACATTCCGAAGGGGAAACCTATGTCTTCAGCCTTCCGTGCCTTGGGTACAGCAGCCAAGGCCTGACGGGGGCGGAGGTAGAGATTGGGTGGTGCCAAACATGCCTGATCGCGCAAGTACGCTGCAGGAGCAGCCTCCGGAGGTCCAGCAAAAACGGTGCGTATTCGATAAGCGGTTTCAGCGCTGTTTGCGATCCGGAGTAGGCCAGCGCCGGATTACCAAGTTGCCGCAGTGTTTCCATGTTGGATTCCCGGGCACTTCGTATGGGCCCCACCGTAGGGGCAGCTTGGAGGAGGAGAAGACTGCGAGGATGCGACTTGAGCCAGCCTCGACCTGTTCGACGGAGACGAAGTCTGCAGCCTCTACGCCTATGTGGGGGCCTCTCCGGAATTACGTTGCCCTCGGGCGACGTTTGTCATGTCACCGCAGTCAGCCAGGGCCATCCATGCGAGCATCGATGCCGCAGCCATGAGCATCTCAGGGCAAGGCGATGTTCCATTCCATACCCTCCCTTGGATCGGAAGGCCCAGACTCGGTAGAACAGCGGCAGTTTCCTGCCCCCGCCGTTGCCGATCCGGACACGTTTCAGGGCCAGGGTCACAGAGAGTCTTCTTAGCGATACTTCTCGGCCCACTCCGGGTATCGAAGTGGAGGGTCCGTATCCGGCCCGTCATTTGCTAGCCCGTCGCGCCCGTTGAAGTACGCAGCTACCTGTCTGCGGGCGGCGTCTGCCATCTCCCGGTCCCCGATGGCGCAGGCGTGGATGTGGTAGCTGCTGAAGCCCTGCGCTGGCGTGCGCAACCAAGCGGCGAATCCTGCCTCGCGTAGGGCTTGCACGGCTGAATAAGTCTGCGTGGTATCCCAGCTGCTGATGTCCACATCCACCACGCCCCCGCCGTCGTGGGTCCCGGCGCTTGCCGCCACAGCCTGGCTATAGCTTCCCTGCATGAGCGTCAAGGGAAAGCCGGCTAAGGACTCGGCCGTGCTGAGCATGACATCTGTACGCCTATTCACGGTGTGCCCATCGCGGGATGTCCGGCTGTAATCATGAGCTGGCTCGTCGTCTTCGAGGACAGGCCACCGCGAGGCGGGGACTGCTGTCCCCGTGAGCCAGGCCCATCCCCGGGGCTCGATCTGGACTCCCCGATACCCCAACTCCGGGTGAGCGTCATACATCGCCACGACCGCGGCTTGTGTCTGGGGTCCGTAACGGTCAGAGGGCGGCACCGAGCGGGAGAGGAATCCTGCGGCCTTCAAAGCTTCCTGCAGAGCCCATGCGGAAGGCCATGTCCCACCCGCCTGCGGCAGACCGTCCCTGTACGGGTCACCTGAAGACATCATCGACCTCCCGTGGAAGAACTCTGATCAAGGTCCTGTTAAGCAGCGCCCCCTGGATACGGCTGCCGGACGCGCAGTCTCAGCAGACGAAACTGCACCACCGACCAAGCATGAATTGACCGAAGCGGAGAACTTCTGCAGTCATGCCACCCACCCTGGCAGGCCCACCGGACACCCACCCGTCCGTCCACCGCCAGGGTGGCCATCATGGTCGCCACCCCTGTCATCGTGTAGCCGGTGACAGGGGTGACAGGAGAGGCGGAGCGCAGACAACGGTTCTGTCCCTGTCTCCCCGTATAGCGAGAGGCGAATAGCCCTCGGTTCATGACGCTGCGGATCCCTGACACGAGTGGTCGACGTCTGCTAGGCGAGGCATGCCGGCTGCCGATGGCTACTGGCAACGGCTTCAGCAACGGCGCGAGCGACTGCGCAAACGCACGTATCCGAGCATCAATCCTGCGTCAGTGCGGGCGCCAGCCAGGTCCGGCGGGGTTCCGGCCGCTGTCCGGCGTTACAGCCCGCCTCCCGGTGGCATGGGGGTTGTCTTTCCTACCGCTTGCTGCTCTCTAAAGATGCTCAAGGAGTGCTGCGGTCACCCCTTGCGCTGCGGATGCCTGCACCTCTGACGCATCACGGTTCGTTCGAACCGCCAGTCGAGGGCAGACCGATTCGTCATGGTGCTGGTGTGGGTGCCTCTCATGGGAGAGAGTTTCGGAACCGACGGCGCCGGCCGCCCCAGCGATGGAGGCCTGAATGAGCGCGATCAGGGTGCCCGGCACCCCTAATTCGACTACGCACGCCGTGCCCCTATGTCATACATCTTCTTGCCTATGCCAGCCCGTCGGCCGTACACGAGCACGCTTGCCGGGCCGCCAGGAGGCGTGCGGCCCCTGCCGCACGCACACAGATCCCACCCCCGGAGATGTCGTCCAGGCCAGCGCCGCTCACCGCGTACTGAGGAGGCACCGCAATGACAACCCCAGTCCCCGACCCCTCCCCCGAAGGCTTGTCGCATGGCTTGCTGCTCGCCATTTTGATGCACCACGGCGGATCGATGAACGTGCCCGTCTGTGCGTTCGACGCCGACGCCCTCGGTGCTCCGGACGGTAATTTCCACGACGTGCGCGTCGAAGCCCTCCCCGAAGGTAGGGTCCGCCTTTCAGTGTCGGCACGCTTATCGGTAAACAGCGGGAAATCAGTTCCTAAATCTCGGCAAGCGGACCGCTGTCCGAAGAAGGGTAAGCACGGCGGTCGGCCGCAATGCCGGGTTCTCGGCGCAGCCGATCTCACTGACGAATGCCGCGGCCTTCAGGCGGGACCTGGTTTTCGGGGTACACGGCGTTGTATGCGCGCCACCCGATGGCCATCTGGCGTCGACAATGCCAGCCCCTGAACGGCTCACCAACAGTGGGGTCTCCGAGTCGCTGAACCTACAAAGCTGCAGGGGGCCGGCACCAGTGGGGCGCCGGCCCCGAACGTTAAAGAGTTGCCTCCATCCGAGAGCGTGCTCCGCCGCTTCGGCCGAACCGGCAGCCCCTTTCCTTTGGTCGCTTCAGCCGCTGCTGGACGCCGAATTCCTGGCGCGGCAGGCACAAAACAGCGACTGAAGCGACCGAAGACCGCACATACGCCTAACTAGAGGCGCTCGTCAGTGGCTCACGCGTCAGCCGCTTGGGCGGGCCTCTCCGACCTGTCGGTCTTTCGGCCCCTGCTCCCAGCTGTCAGCGTGGTTGGGTCGACAGCTTCCGCCGGGGCTCCGGAGGCGTAGAGGCCGTCCGGGACCGTGTCCCGGTCATGGGGCAGGAGCCAGAACACTCGGCGACGGAAAGTCCCGCTTGAGCGGGACGGCTTTGCCTGCGGCCCGAGTTGGGCGTAGCCGACGAGGCGGCCGTCACGGTGATAGGCCGGCTTGCCTCGGCGGGTGGGGAGCCGGTCAAGAGACTGGCGAACATAGTCGAGTTCACCGACGTCTTCGAGCCAGACAAGGTCAACTTCGTGGTGGATCTCGTCGTCGGAGATGAGCGAGCTCATGCGTTCTCCCCCTCTTCGAGCAGTCCGATGCCAGGATAGTACTTCTTCGAGTTAGACAAGATCATTTCTTTGGGTGAAGCAAGGCCTACAAGCTCGCGGGCCCGCGCCGCGAAAGCCCGGGAGGAGATGGTTGGCGCGCCTTCATTTTGGCACCAGGCGCGGTAAACGCTGTAAAGTCGGGCTTGTTCAGCCCGGTGCCCGGTGTGGAAGGTGCAGCACTCTTCGAAGAAGCGGCCCGTGTGGTCTTCGGTCTCCGCATACGCAGTGGTTGCGATGCGCACCGGAGCGGGCCCTGTGAGGTCCTTCTCTCCGGCCAGGTAGCGGCGTGCACCGTCGATGAGCCAAGCAAGGATGCCGGGACCTTCTTCAGTGACGAGAATGTCGGCGAGGTTATCGATCTTTCTGTCATCGGAGACAATTTTCTCAAAAGGGACCAGCCGCATGCGGCGCCAGAAGGCGAAACCGCCGGTTCCGACTTCCGGGCGGTGATTCCCGATGAGCCACAATTTGTGGGTCGGGGCAAACGAGAAAAAGTCTTGCCTCATCCGGCGGGCCTTAATCCTGTCACCGCCGGTGAGAAGCTTGACCCGGGCTTCGTCAAACTTGTCACCGGGCTTGACCTCGGAGCAGACGATGACTCGCCGACCGTGGAGTTCCGCGAGTTCGGTGGGGTGCCCTTCGAAGGTGCGGGCCATCAGGAAGCCTGGTGGCGCGGCGTCTGCGTAGTCACCCAAAAGTTTCATCAGGACGTCCAGTAGAACGGACTTGCCGTTCTTGCCGGCGCCGAAGAGGAAAGGCATCACCTGGGCTCCGACGTCTCCTGTAATGGAGTAGCCAAGCATCAGATGCAAGAAATCGATCATCTCGCGACCTGCTGCGTCGGCGCCGAAAGTGTCGGTCAGAAAACGTTCCCAGCGGGGGGTCGGCTGGTGCTTGGGTCCAGTGGAGGTCGAGCGGGAGTGGAAGTCCTTGTCGGGCTGGGGCACCCGGATGAGACCGGTGTGCAGATCGACGATGCCCGCGGGTGTGCATAGGGCATATGGATCTGCGTCAAGGAGTTCGGCGCGCAGGACCATCCCGGGGGCTGACTTGGCCTGCGTGAGCATCGCGTTTACTCCGGAGGTGCTCAGTGCCCGGCGGCGGTGCTTTTGTAGCGACTGGTTGCTGTGGATACCTCGGGGATCGGTCGTGGCAAGGGCCTCGGCAAGGTCACCGGCAGCCCAGACGACGGTGTCGTCCTCATCGACGAGCCAGCGGGTTGTGTCCCAGCGGTACCATCCCAGGCCCGGGACATGCCGGTAGTCCCCGGCGTACAGACGTACGAAAAGCTTCGCATTCCCGCGGTCGCTGAGGGTATCCGGGAGCAGGCCCGCTGAGGTGGCGTGCTTGAGGTGTGCTGGCTCTCCCCCTTGGACCGGGACCGGCGCTGGGGGCGCCTGGGCGAGGATCTGCGCAGCAACAGCCTCGGGGTTGAAGTTGAAGAGGAAGCCGTCGGTTTCGGGTGTCGAGTTCACCGTCGGCCGCCAAGGTGCAGGGGGCTCTTCGCGCCGGCGGCCATGCCGCTGCGGATGATCTGGCCCGATCGCTGTGTTTGCCCGGGGCGGGCTGCTTCCGCGGTCTCCTGCAGAGCTCTTTCTGCTTCAGGGCCGTTCAGGTGGCCCGCCGAGACGAGGCCTCCAAGGGTGTACGCGGCTCGGTTGAGCTTCTCGCTGAAACCTGCACCCTCGGTGACATGGGAGCAGGCAGCGACATCTGCAAGGAGAGCGGTCAGAAGGCGGGTGCTCTGATCACGGCCTCCACCTGCCTCAATCACGGCTTCACGGGCTCGGGGAGGGACGGGTCGGGGGGCGGGAATGTGAGCGGCAGGGAGGTGTCCGGTGCGCTGCAGTTCCTGGGCGAGCCAGGCTGGCAGGGCAGCCGGGCGGCGCTCAGGACCGACAGGAGTGTAGGTGCCTGCAGCTGTGGTCGTTCCGGGAGCAATGATGTATCCGCCATTGGCGCGGATGTCGACTTGCCAGGCTAGAGCTCGCTTACCGGAGCCTGTGGAGCACTGCCAGCGGCGGCCATCTGTGGCCCGGTACCAGATGTGCATGCCGCCGGAGGGTGTCCGCACCCGGAGGGTTGAGGTGTCATCGGCAGGACTTGCTTCACCTCGGAGTGCAGCAAGCACCGCAAGCGAGTGATAGCCGGTGGTCATACCGGAGAGGTCGATGTGGTCACCGATCGGGATGCCGGGGAGGACTCTGTCTCGGTGGGGCATCTCGCTTTGATGTGAGTCGATGTCAATGATGACCAGACCTGCAGGGCCGCAAGACACTCCGACCCCCAGGGAAGGAACGCTGCCCCACCACTGGTTGATCCGGCCGTAGTCGAGCGTCGCCGCGTGGAAGCCGTGGCACCAGCGCCCCGCTGACAGACAGGGACAACCGGTGCGGGTGTGCCCGGGCGCACCACATTCACGACAGTTGGCGGCCGGCGTCTTGCGACCCGGGGCAAGCGGGTGGACGGGCCAGCCGTTGCTAGCGCACCAGCGGGCCAGCCGGAGACCAGCGACTGAGCGCTCAGGGGTGATCTGCCCTGAGTCGCTGAGAGGAAACCGCAGCTCAGCGGGCATGTACTTCCCCTTACAGCGACTGAAGCGACTCAATAACGAACACAGACTAGCGAAACTTGTGGGCTGGTGGGTGCAGTGTGTCGAACGAGCCTGGACTGGCGTGTCGCCTCCAGGCGTACGCAAGTCCCTCCAGCGACTGAAAACCGCGGCGCAGCGACCCGGCCAGGATGAGTCGCTTGAGTCGCTCTTGATAAATCTGCAGGTCAAGAGGATCCGGAGAGGTCGACAGCGACTGAAGCGACTGAAGCCTCTTATATATAACGCACACGCGCACACAGGAATGTCCTCATATACCTGAAGTTCAGTCGCTTCAGTCGCTGCCTCGCCTTTGAAACCGCCTTGACCTGCAGTTTTCTCAGCGACTGAAGTCAGCGACTGATGCTGCTCACAGTCACTTGTCTTGAGCCGCCAACCTTGCTGACTGCGCCCGAAGGCCCGGGCGTGGGTCAGCATCTGCCCTCCGCTCGTGGGCCGGGCTTGGTCAGCCATCGCGCCCCAGCCTGCTGGAGCTTGTGAGATACGGACATTCGTGACGTTAAGACTTCTTGCCTCAGCGATGGCTTCTGCACTGTGCTTACCCAGTTGATAAAGGATGATGGTGTGGTATTGCAGCACGATTCGGGCGCTATGGGAAAGGGAAGCTTCCGGAAGAGGCTGGGAGACGACGTCCATGCGGCACGCAACGACGAGTCGACGACGGTCTACACCCCGTTTTCTTCAGGGAGTTGGGCTTCGTCGTGACAGTCTCTCGACTGGTCAGAGTCCTCTGAAGAGCTTGCGGTCGGCGGCTTCAACCTGGTCGCGAAACACCGTGTGGTGTGGCGTGCACCGCAAAAACACCAGGGCTGTCTTCCGTCTATGACTGCCGCTCTGCCCAGGCCTCTGCACACATGGCCTGGTGCAGCCTCTACACCGCTCCGCGGCTCCGGAGATGGGGGGGCGCGCCACCGGGCTTCGGCGGAGACGCGTAGACGCCCACCTACGGCCATCACGTGGCTTTCGCTTGTAAGCGGAGGTTTTTTGGCCGCGCGAGGCGGCCGCTCCTCGGTCTGAACTCTTCGAAGCCGCACATCCTGTCTAAGCTATCGGCGTCTCGGCCCTAGAGCCTCTACCAGGTTGGACCTGAGACCACCGATGCTTCGCAGTGGCCTTGGGCACAGGGCAGGCTGGACTTAGCCCGTGCGGCGCCGGCATCCTCGAAGCAGGTTTCCTGCAGTCTGCAGCAACGACCGCACGTGCCTCCGGAGCGTGCGCCTTTTGTGACGGTGCAAGGAGGGTGGATGATGAGGCGGCGTAGGGGCCAGCCGAGGGGCCAATGGATGCAGGTGTGACCGATCGTGCCCCGGTCGCGACAGTGACGTCGCCGCTGACACCGGGCTTGCTTTCTGTCGGGGGGGGGGGGGGGGGGCGCCCCCCCCCCCCCCCCCCCCCGCGGGGGGGGGGGCCCCCCCGCGGGGCCCCCCCCCGCCCCCGGGGGGGGGGCGCCGGCCGCGGGGCGGGGGGGGGGGGGGGCCCGGGGGGGGGGGGGGGGGGGGGGGGGGGGGGGGGGGGGGGGGGGGGGTGTGGGGGGGGGGGGGCGGGGGGCGCCCCCCCCCCCCCCCCCCCGACAGACGCGGGATCGTCGCGGCAATCCGGTCTAGCTCCACCGTTGCAGCCTCGTTGGCTAGCCTTCAGTTGCTTCGTCAGAGGCTGACTGCCTTGCGGGTCCCGGGCGGCTCCCGGGTAAAAGCCTCGCAGCCTGCGGGTTCCATACGATGGATGTCCCAGATGGCCTATTCGCCTTTATCCAGGAACCTGCCGCCACGCTGGAGATGTCCCTACAAGTCCACCCGTCCAAGAGACCTCTGTACGCCGTCTAGCAGCATGGCCACCGGGCCCGGCGGCGGTTCCAAGATGCACGAGAGGCTTCCCCAGACCTGCTGCAAGTAAAGAAGCAAGCAGACTGGCCGTGGGAAGGCAGCGCTCGTAAGACACGGTCGCTAAGCGGGGTGTAGTTGAGTTGTCGGAACCTGGTTCGTGGCGGATATAATGGACCACCTGTTGCTCAGGCACAGAAGGCCCTCCACCACCGTGGAGGGCCTTCTGTCTGTCTGACTGATGGAATGTCAGGCAACCTGCAGTTTCGGTCGGCCCGTAGGTGCAGGCGGCGCCTGGTGGTAAGTGGGAAGCTTCAGGTTGGGCAGGTCCCCGGCCTGGATACGGACGAGGGTGTCCCGGAATGCAGCCTCCATGGCTTCATGACTCTCGTACTTCGCTGCGAGAGGATGGAGCCGATATGAGTTGCCGTTCCGCTCCTCGGTTCGCGGCCTGAGGACGATGTTCAGGTCACAGAGTGGGGCCATGAGTCCACTAACCGCCTGGGGTGTGACGCCGTACTCAGCCGCCATGTCCTTCTGCCGTACCGGCAGCTGCCCTCCGAAGTCGCTTCGAGAGACGAGGTACTGGAGGAATTTGACGGCGGACCCTGATAGTGGCAGGGCCCAGATGCGCTCCGCGACGATCGGAGACATGACGTTAGCCATGGGATGACCTTCCTCGTGAGCGGTTGCCCGTGAGCGGGCCTAGCGCTATCACCCTGTACGTTCGCTTACCTGGAACCCGGCACCGGACCCGAAGTCGAGGTTCAGCTCCTCCTGATAGGCGATTTCAGGTCCCACGGCGTACGGAAATGCATCGGAGGTGTGATCGTGTCGTTCGGCCATCTCGGCCAGGACCTCTTGCTGAGATGTGCTGTTGCCCTGGAACCAGAGACGGACGTTGATCTGGATCCGACCCTTTCCGGCCTTCTCCACCCAGTTGTAGCCGCAGAGTGCCTGGACAGCGCGGTTCACTGTGGAGCGTGACATCATCTTGCCGCCTTTCTGCGCGGCAATCCTGTTCAGTCCATCGGTGATCTCCTGCTGGGTGTACTGGGTGATGCCTGTGCCCGGTACCTGGCCACCGGCGACATAGAGGAAGACGCACAGCTGGGACTTGGTGATGCTGTTGGCGACGGCGAGCTGTGCCAGCAGTTGTGTGAACCAGTTGCTGGCCAGGCTGTAGCCGGCGCCGCCGGCCATGTCGTGGACAGCTCGGGGGTCAGCCGCGTACTCAAAGTGGATCCCCTTGAGCTTGCGTCGCCCTCGAGGGTCGGCGGTCTCGACGATCTTCTCTCCGAGTTGCTGGCCGATGACGGCCAGAATGTCCCCGTACTCAGCGTCGTTCCCGGCTGCGATGGGAGGGGTAACCGGTCGTGGCCCGCGCTGTCGACGACGGGCGGGCGGATCAGATGTCACAGGACCTCCTTGTTACTCAGGCGGTCCGAGACTATCCAAAAAATCAACGAGGGCTTGTCTTTTGATGCGTCGGCGCGCCGAGGAGGCGCCCCCTGTACGGCTCCTCGGCCACCACAGCTGCGAGATGCATCAAAACTCCATGCAGTGTGTAGTTTTTCTGTTCGGATAGGTCAAAAATCCACGACTGCTTGATTTCGTGTGCCGTGATAGGGATACATCGCAGGCCTCTCTGGTGGGGGCTAGAAGGCATCGCTGTCCCCCCCCCCTCAGTGCCCTGACCTGCAGCGCTCCCCAGCAAGACCGTACCCCTTAAAAATCAACGAGCAATTGATTTTTTCGCCCAATGTGCTGGCCAGGTACACACTTCAAGGGTCCAAATGTGCCCGGGCCAGCACACGACTACACACAAACCTGCAGGTCTGAGGCCTGCCAGATCGGCGTGCTCTTACTAAAGAGCAACCTCTTCCGCCCGGTGTCCCCAACGTGCATGACCTTCAGTCACCTTGCAACATCTGGGTTCCTCAGCGATGACCGCGGCCCACAGAAGTCGCCGTGCTGGTAACTCTCAGCCCACCCAAGGAATCGGCAATGTGAAGTCCGCCCTGAGGTTGCTGGGCGAGGCTGACCCCTGGCCCGACTTCCGCCCTGACTCCAGCGCCCAGGAAACGCAACGGCTGCGGTAGCCCCCCAGGGTGAGCAGCCTGGGTTTTCCGTTGAGCTTCTCGACGCGCACCACCGAAAGTGAGCCCCGACGGCGAGTACGTCGTACAACCAGGATCAGTGGCCACCTGCACCACAGGCGAGCCTCAGCCATGTATCGCTGTTCTTATCCAATCTGCCCGCAGCTGCCGATGGTGCCCCACCACCCCGGCGGGGCACCGCAAGCCCGCCAGGGCTGAGGAGCTACCGACCCTGGGCAAGAGAACCGTTACTCCAACATAGGCAAGTGCACCTGCTGGGCTCTGGATGCAGGCTCGCTCGCTGTGCTGCAATTCCGTCTGATGGGGTCCGGGCCCGGTACTTTTTGGCGGTCCCGCTAGCGAGCAGTGAATGGCCTTGCTGGTAGCAGGAAACAGGCTGTTTGGCATCGGGGGCACTGACAGGGTCGTGGCCGGGCGGATAGCCTCAGGCGTTAGGGTTTGTTCAGCCGGCAGCTGCTGGGCTGACAGGGGCATTGTGCTCGTACTCGCTGCGGGCGGCTTCGAGCAGTCGCTTCCAGGAGGTGACTGTCGGCCTTCGCTTCAGAAGCGCGCGGCGTTCACGCTCGGTCATACCTCCCCAGATCCCAAATTCCACCCGGTGATCCAGCGAGTGCGCCAAGCACTCTGTGCGGACCTGACAGCCAGAGCAGACTGCGGTTGCCTGTGCTTGGGCTGCTGCTGCGACGAACAGCTCTTCTGGGTCGCTCGTCCGGCATGCGGCCCGTTCCTCCCAAGCCTGATCCGTGTCCATTGTTTGCCGTCCTCTTCCCAGTGATGCTCCCTTACCACACCACCCTGATGAGAGTGGGCTGAGCGCGACCGTACGGAAGAGTCCTCCCTATCGGTACCCCTCAATCGCCATGGCCATCAGATTGAGTGAACCAGAGAGGGCCAACCACAGCGCAGGAGAAGGCGCTCATCTGGCAAGGAGTCGATCGTGTGAGAGTGGAGCGCTGGATCCGAGGTTGCTCTCGATGTGACGTCAGCCAAGACGTTTCCACTTCCAGAATGAGACCCACTGGCGCAAGCCACGGTGTGCCCGAAATCACGGTGTGCTCCTTGCAGGCCTGCACAGTTTGCACCGGTCAAGTGCGGTTTGAGGGCAGGTTCGTTGAGCAGGTAGAAGCACGGCCGCTCCTGGCACGGTTTGGTGCAGCATCCATGCCCTCGCCGGTCTTCTCAGGACGGTGTAAGCCGGAGTGCTGGTTGGAAGCGCTGCATCTCCGACCGGACGTTGTCACACCGGATCTCTGGGGCAAAGGCTTTTGACGATCCGGTCACAGACTCAGACCGTAGAGATCCACAGGCTACAGCGAGATCGTTGAGGTGGGGTGAGTTGCACCGACGCGGAAAGAGAACACAAGAACCGGACCGACGGAGGGTGCGCGGCACATCACGAGTTCCAGCATGTCCCGACAAGACCAGACTGCTGGCTCCACATGCAAGGATGCGTTGGCTGCAGGACGACTCGCGTGGATGGCTTCCTCACCCTTTCAGGGTCCTGCTCGAAGGGTAAAACGCCCTGTGCGCCCCGCTGACGGCCTCTTGGCGACCCTGAGGTCTCTTCTCATCGGAACCAGAGAGTTTTGCGGTCTGAGGTGCCATTCTGTGGGTCGCTTTTGTACCTTTAGTCGTAAAAAGTTGATTCGAGCCTGCACGGCTGAGGTAAGGCAGTTGCAGCCGGAGGAGAGCGCTGTCTGCAGGAGCGGCGACGGTGCCAGTCCTGACTAGCCGCCTTAAGATGATCCGATCGCAGCTCGTGCGTATGATCTTGGCGACTAGGGTCCGTCTTCAAAAGATCGTTCGATGGTGGATCATGTTTTTCGTGATCCGTCGCCATGAACTGACCGATTTCGAGTGGGAGTTGCTGGCT
>NZ_JBIAJH010000074.1:0-15361 GCF_042871845.1 Streptomyces sp. NPDC005533
ACGTGTCGTCCGGCGCCACGAAGAACTTCACGATGATGCTCACCCGGGCATCATGCCCGACTGCCTCCAACGATGATCGGCCGGACAAGTCCTAGTGGAGCGTGACGACGGTCGTGCGGCCGAGGTCGGGCTGGTCGCGCAGCGGCAGTTCGGTTCCGGGGCGCTCAAGTTCGAGGACGACGATCTCGTTCTCACCGTCGCGCCACAGGGGTCCGGGGGCGTAGAGGGTGCGCTGCGGGCCGCGCGGGGTGTCGTAGTGGCCCAGGAGGAAGCCGTTCAGCCAGACCAGGCCGGTCCCCCATCCGGACACGTCGAGGAAGGCGTCGGCCAGCCCGTTCCCCTCGTCGAGGGCGTGGGTGAAGCGGTGGAAGGCGGGCCGTCCGGCCGGCCGGTCTCCGGCTGGGTGACCGGTCTGGTCACCGGACCCGTCGAGCCAGTCGAGTCCCGCCAGGTCGGTGAGCGGCAGCGGCCGGATCTCCCACTCGAACAGCTGCTGGTGACCGTGGCGTACGCCGCGCCAGATGCCCTTGCGGTCGTCGAGGAGCGGGCCGTAGTTGACCCGCCCCTGGGCCCGTACGAGCAGGTCGAGGACCACCCCGTCCTCGCCGACCGGCAGGTCGAGCCCCTCGTCGGGCGTGTTCCGGTCGAGGGCGCCGAGGGGCACCCCGTCGGCGAAGACGTACGCCCGGTCGCCGAGGCCGTCGATCCTGACGGGCATGGCGGGCCGCGGCCCGGTGACGGCGGTGCGGTAGTGGATCAGGCCGTGGCTCTGTCCGAGCCGCTCCATGGACTCGGGGGCGGGGCGCAGGACCGGGGGCCCGGCGAGGACGTCGAGGCGGTCGAGCAGCTCCGCTGTGCCCGCGGGAACGGCGAGGGCGGGGGTGATCCGGGGCGGCGGCTCCGGCAGCGGGATGTCGGGGAGCGGCACGTACCTGCCGATGACCTCGCGGAACGCGTGGAACTTGCGGGTGAGTTCGCCGGCCTCGCCGATGGGCGCGTCGTAGTCGTAGCTGGTGACGGTCGGCTGGTAGCCGGGTTCGCCGGGGCGGGATCCGGTATGGTTGGCACCGGCCCAGAAACCGAAGTTGGTACCGCCGTGGGCCATGTAGAGATTGACGGAGGCGCCGGTGGCGAGGAGTTCGTCGAGTGCCGCGGCCGCGTCCTCCACGGCGCGGACGTGGTGGTCCTCGCCCCAGTGGTCGAACCAGCCGATCCAGAACTCCATGGCGGCGAGCGGCCCGGTCCGCTGGTAGCGGCGCAGCGCGTCGAGGCGTTCGGCGGGCCGGGCCCCGAAGGTGGCGGTGGCGAGCCGGCCCGGCAGCATCCCGCCCTGGAGCATGGCGTCCTCGGGGCCGTCGGCGGTGAACAGCAGGCAGTCCACCCCGCGTTCGACGAGGGCCCGCTCCACGTGGGCGCGGTAGCGGGTGTCGTTGCCGTACGAGCCGTACTCGTTCTCGATCTGCACGGCGACGACGGGGCCGCCGCGGCTCGCGAGCAGCGGCAGCAGCTCGGGTACGACGAGGTCGAACCAGCCGTCCACCTCGGCCTCGAAGCGCGGGTCGGAGCAGCGCAGGTGGAGGCCGTCGACGGCGAGGAGGCGGGCGGGCAGGCCGCCGAAGTCCCACTCGGCGCAGATGTACGGGCCGCGGCGGACGACGGCGTCGAGGCCGAGGTCCTGGGCGAGGCGCAGGAACCGGCCGAGGTCGCGCCAGCCCGTGAAGTCGGCCTTGCCGGGGGCGGTCTCGTGGAAGTTCCAGGGGACGTACGTGTCCACGGTGTTCGCGCCCAGGGCGCGCAGCCGCGTGAGCCGGTCCTCCCACAGGTCCGGGTGGACCCGGAAGTAGTGCAGGGCGCCCGAGACGATGCGGTGGGGGCGGCCCGCGCGCCGGAATCCGTCCTGGTCGTACGTGAGCATGCGCTGACTCCCGAGAGAGGTCGAGATGCCGTGAAGTACGGAACGCCGCCGAATATATGAACGCACCGTCCGGACCGTCAATGACCAGTTGATCGGATTCGATCGAATCGATCGAATCGAGTCCTTATGATGGCGCCGACACCATGACGTCGCTGACACCGGCCACGCCGGCGGACCGCAGGGGGACACCTTGAGAAGACACGTGAACCAGCGTCAGGCACAGGTGCTCGAGCTCGTGCGGGCACGCGGCAGCGTGCGCGTGGCGGAACTGGCCCGGGAGCTCGGCATTTCCCCCGTCACCCTGCGCCGGGACATCGAGGCGATGGCGGCGCGGGGCGAGATCCGGCGGATGCACGGGGCGATCAGCCGAGTGGATCCGGGCCGGGCGCCTTCGGCCGTTTCTGCCGCTGCGACCGCCGCCGCCGCCGTCGCGGGCGCGGGCGGGGGCGGAGGGGCGGCGGAGGGGCTGGTGGTCGGAATGGTCGTCCCGACCACCGAGTACTACTACGCCGAGGTCGTGCGCGGGGCCCGCGAGGCGGTCGAGGCGCGCGGGGCCCGGCTGACCGTGGGACTGACCCGGTACCTGCACGGAGAGGACCGGACGCAGGCGGACCGGCTGTTGTCCACGGGGGCGCACGGGCTGCTGCTGACACCGAACTGGGAGACCGGCTCGCCGGGGCCCGGTGAGGGCGCGTGGACCGCCGAACTCCCGGTGCCGACCGTACTGGTGGAGCGCTGGGCACCGCCGGGGCATCCCGCGGCCGCACTGGACCGGGTGTCCTCCGATCACGCGCACGGCGCGGCCCGGGCGGTGCAGCACCTGGTGGAGCAGGGGCACCGGCGGATCGCCCTCGCCGGCCGGGCGACCCCGACCACGGCACGGCTGCGGGCCGGTTACGAGGCCGCCGTGTCCGCGCTCGGCCTGGAACCGGCCCCGCCGTGGCCGCCGGCAGGCCCCGGCCCGCTGTCGGACGCGGACATGTTCGCCCGGACGCTGGACTACCTCTGCGAGGCGGTGACGGCGGGCGGGGTCACCGCCGCCCTGGTCCACAGCGACACCGACGCGATCATGCTGATCCCGCGGCTCCAGACGCGTGGAGTACGGGTACCGGAGGACCTGGCGGTGATCACGTACGACGACGAGGTGGCCGGGATGGCCGACGTGCCCCTCTCGGCGGTGGCACCGGCCAAGCACGAGGTGGGCGCGCGAGCGGCGGCCCTGCTCCTGGACCGCCTGTCGACCGCCGCGGCCCAGGACGATGCTCCCCGCCAACACCTGGACCTCCTCCCCCGCTTGACGATCCGCTCGTGACGGGCGCCGCGGTCGTCCAGTACGCGCGCGAGATCCCGGCAGCGGTGAGCGGCGGCGTCGCGGGCGGCCAAGGCGCCGAGCGCCATCCCCTCGTGGCGGGCGTAGAGCGCGTCAGCGTCCGGGTGGGCCCTGAGGAGGGTTTCGGCGACCTCCCCCGGCCGGGAGGCCAGGAGCGTGAACCCTCCGGCGGCCGCGACGCTCTCCTCGAACCCCTTTTTTGCGGCCCACGGCGGTCAGGCAATCCCCGGCACTCCCACGCCGGCCCTCAAGGACAACCTCTCCGAATCCGCCGCATTCCACCGCCAAGGCGCAGCACGGCCACGCCGCGGCACGCCTCGCGCTGGTCGGCGGGGTGGCCGCTTCAGCCGGCCAGGTCCGCGGCGAGGTCGTCGCGCCAGCGTACGGACAGGCGCCGGCTCAGGACCGTCTCGGCAGCGGCCGGCAAGGGCAGCAGCAGGAACGCGCGCAGCGCCCCGGCCGCCGAGTCCCGTACGGCCCACGCGGCGTGGTCGGAGGCGGTGACCGGCGCCGGGTCCGTTGCGTGGCGGGCCTCGTCCAGTAGTCCCCGTGCCGCCCGGGCCTCCGCCGAAAGGGCCCTCATGCGCAGGTCGAGGGGCCCGTCGGCTGCGAGGTCCACCGGCTCGTCCCGGCGTATCCGCTCCAGCGCCCCTGCGATCTCCGGGTAGGTGTCGATGCCGGTCTCGGACGCCAGCCGGGCGAGCTGCGCCGCCACCACCGCGCGCAACCGCTGCGGCGTCGTCTTGTCGACGAGGCCGGCGAGGTCGAAGTCACGTACCGAGGAGACCGGATGCCGGGACGGCGGCAGGTCGTCGAGGACCGGCAGGAGGAGCGCGCTCGCCGACGGCACGTCGCCGTCGCCTTCCGGGTCCCATGTGATGCCGTGTTCCTGCGCCAGACCGGCCAGCAGCCGGGTGTACGCGGCCGTCGACCCGGGCCAGGGATCGACGCCGATGCGCTCCCACGGCTGGCCGTCGGGTCCCCTGACCGGCCGCCCGTCGGCGTCGGTCACGTAGTCCTCGCGCGGTGAGTCGACCCGGCGCGCCGCCTCGGGCCGCTCCACACCGTCGTCGAAAACGGTCACGTGCACCTCGGGCCCCTGCTTCGAAAGCCTCACGGCCCGAGTCCCCCGGGACAGCCGGCGCAGCACTTCCGGACGGCCGAACTGGGCGTCTCCGCCCTCTTGGGTGGCGTACGACCACCGGTCACCACCGCACCGTCCGGCCCGGGCCATCGGACGGTACGCCGCCCAGGGTGCGGCGGCCGACAGCCTCGACTGCTCCCGGCTGCGCGGCCGGACGGTCGCGGGCACGGAGCCCAGCCTGTCCAGCAGTTCCTCGGGCGGGACGCCGGCCACGAACACGACGTCCGGTTGAACTGGCTGCGCCTGCGCGGCCGGCGCCCCGAACGAGATGACGGCGTACGCCCCGTCGGGCCGCGGGGCGGGCAGGATCGGCTCGGTGGCGGGCGCGGGCGCGGTCAGGACCGGCTCGGTGGCCTCGGCGGCAAGGCCGAGCGGGGAGAGCGGATCCGGGACGACCGTCCCGCCGTCGTCCCAGATCAGCCGCCCCTCGAAGGCGAGCGGTATCCGCCCGTTGAAGGGTGTGCCGTTCTCGAGGGCCGTCGCGAAATCGGCGAGGACGTGGCGCAGCGCCGGCCACTCGGTGAAGGACGGGCTGTCCTCGTCGAAGTACCGGCCTACGCGCCCGTGGTGCGGGCCGGGGCGGGAGACGAGGAAGAGTCCGTCGGAGGACTGCCAGCCGATGCCCAGGCTGATCAGCAGCCGTTCGTGGGGCCAGTACGCGTACTGGTCGCGTTCCTCCTCGTCGAGATCGGCCTCGTCCTCGACGACGTCCTCGCCGATGCCCCGCAGGAACTCGGTGCTCCGGACTATGTCCTCGACCCCGGACAGTGGTCCGTAGTAGCCGAGCGTCGGTGTCCCGTCCTGGAGCTGTACGCCGTCGTGGCGCAGCAGCGACTCCCTCAGATCGGTCGGGAAGGTCACTTCGAGACGCAGCTCGGCGGCCGCGATGTCCTCCGGGCGGGCCGGGGGTCGGAGCAGCCCGTGGCTGACGGCGGCGTGTTGCGCGAGCCAGGTCTCGATGCGGGCCCAGGACTGTTCGACGGTGCACGTGGTCATGTCGTCACTCTAGGCGCGGGCACTGACAGCCCCGCCGGCTGCAAGCGGGTCAGCGGGCGAGGGAGACGGCGAAGGGCGTGAAGCCGTGCCGGCGCAGGATGTGAGGCACGGTCAGGATCATGGCCTCGGTGGCGCGGGCCGTGGTGATGTCGCCGAGGTCCTCGATCCATTCGGGCTGCCAGCCCAGGTCGCCGAGGAGGCCGGTGACGGTCTTCTTCGCGTCCTGGTCCTCGCCCGAGAGGAAGGCGGTCGGTGGGGTGGCCAGGATTTCGGGGGCGGTCATGACCATGAACAGCATGGTGTTGAGCGTCTTGACCACACGGGTGTCGGGGAGCGCGGCCTGGAGCTGCTCGGCCAGGCTGCTGCCCGGATGGCAGAGGTCGCCCGGCAGGCCGTCGGCGGCGTCGCGGGTGGCGTTGGAGACGTCGATGAGGATCTTGCCTGCGAGTTCGGCGCGCAGGGCGGCGAGTCGGTCCAGGGAGCTGTCGCCGGGCGTCGCGTTGATCACGATGTCCGTGGTGCGGGCGGTGGTGCGCTGGTCGGCGAAGGCGATCCGCGGCGCGAGTCCGCCGGTGCGGACGGCGGTGTCTTCGGGGTTCCGGCTGCCGAGGGTGACGTGGTGTCCGGCTGCGGAGAGTTTGCCGGCGAGGTTGGTTCCGACGCGGCCGGCGCCCAGGATGCCGATGTTGCTCATGTGGTGATGCTCCTTGCGGTATCGGGTGGGAAGAGCGGAGACGTCCGGTCAGGTGTGGATGCCGGAGGCGGCGGCCAGGAAGTCGCGGCTGCCGGTGTTCCAGGGCTCGCCCGCCAGGTCGGTGACGGTGCCTCCGGCCTCGGAGACCAGCAGGGCGCCGGCGACCAGGCCGGAGCGGACGTCGGAGAACTGCCAGAACCCGTCCATGCGTCCGGCGGCGACGTGGATGAGCTGCATGGTGGCGGGCACGGACATGCGTACGACCAGGCCGTTGACGAGCATGGCGGTGACGGAGTCACCGATCCGCCGGAAGGTGCGCTCGTCCTCGCCGGGCTTGGCCTGGCCGGTGCCGATGAGCGCGGCGCCCAGGTCGGTCTTGGCGGACACCTTCAGGGGGCGGTCGTTGAGGCGGGCGCCGCCGCCTGCGACGGCGGTGTAGGTGTCGCCGGTCAGCGGCAGGTGGACGACGGTGAGGACCGGCTGGTTGTCGCTGACCAGGGTGGCGGTGACGGCCCAGTCGTCCATGCCGTGGACGTGGTTGATGTTGCCCTCGGCGGGGTCGACGACCCACCACTCCCCGGACGGGAGCGCGCCGCCGGCCAGCTCGTCCTCGGCCCACTGCGACCCCGGCCGGGCCCGCAGCAGCGGTTCCCGCAGCACGTCCAGCACCGCGTCGTCGTTGGCGTGGATCTCACCGACGACCTCGTCCAGGCTGACGCCCCGGGCGTGCGGGGTGTAGCGGTCGCGCAGCGTGAGGCCGGCGGTCTTCACCGCGTCGGTCACGTCGGAGAGGAGCGTCGTACCGGCGCCGAAGGGCATGGCTGTGCTCATGGTGGGGCTCCCTGGGGGTTCGTGGGATCTGTCGATCCGTAGGAGCGGGGCGGTTGTCTCGCCCCCGCACTTCGAAGGTAGGCCGCCCGATCATTAACAACAAGTGCATGCTTGTCACTTGTAGAGTTACTGCCATGCAACTGGATCTGAACCTGCTCACAGCCCTGGACGCACTGCTGGAAGAGGGCAGCGTCGCCGGCGCCGCAGCACGCCTCCACGTCACCTCACCGGCGATGAGCCGCTCCCTGGGCCGCATCCGCAAGGCCACCGGTGACCAGATCCTGGTCCGCACCGGCCGCAGCATGGTCCCCACCACCCGTGCGCTGGCCATGCGCGCCCAGGTCCACGCCCTCGTGCAGCAGGCCCACCAACTCCTCTCCACGCAGCAGGAACTCGACCTCGCGGACCTCGACCGCGTGTTCACCGTGCGCTGGCACGACGCACTGACCGCAGCCGGCGGCACCGCCCTCGTCACCGCCGTCCACCGCCAGGCCCCCGGCGTCCGGCTGCGTCTGTCCGCCGAACCCGGCACGGACGACGCCGAGTTGCGCCGGGGTGAGGTCGACCTCGAATCGAGCTCCAGCGCCCCGACGCTCCCCGACATCCGCCACCGCCTCGTCGGCAGGGACCGGCTGGTCGTCGCCGTCCGACCGGGCCACCCGCTCACCGAGGGCCCGTTGAGCGTCGAGCGCTACGCAGCCGCCGAGCACCTCACCGTTTCGCGGCGCGGAAGCCTGCGCGACCCGATCGACGACGCCCTGACCACCCGCGGCCTCGAACGCCGCGTGGTCGCCGCCGGGCCCACCGCCGCCTTCGCCCTGCGACTCGCCCTCGACACCGACCTGGTCGTCACCCTCCCCGACGCTGTCACCCGCACGGCTCGGGAACAACTCGGCCTGGTCACGCTGCCGCCGCCCCTCCCCCTGCCCGACGTCCCCCTGTACCTGCTGTGGCACCAGCGCTACGACGACGACCGCGCCCACACCTGGCTGCGCGACCTGGCCACCGAAACCGTCCGGGCCCTGTTCACACCCCCGGCCGCCCCTCAACAGCCCCTCCCCCACCGGACCGAGCGGTGACGAATGCGCCCGGGGAATCGCCTGCGGCGGGTCACCGCCGGGCGCCGACGGAACGTCACAGACGAACGAGCGCCCCAAGCCACCCGGCCCGACGATCCCCAGCCCCGCGCGGGCACCTCCTCGAACACCCGCCCAGATGGCCAACTCCCCTGCCACACCACCCGCATGGGCCTCAGAACGCGCCACCGGCGGGCGCCGCCGCGGGTCTATCGTGAGCGGCATGTCCGCCCCTGACCACATCCGCGTCGTCTCCCGTGACAGCCCCATGGCCCTCGCCCAGGTGGAGCGCGTCCGCCGGCGTCTCGCCGCGCTCCACCCCGACACCACCACCGAGTTGATCCCGGTCAAGACCACCGGAGACCGGTGGATGGGCGACCTCTCCGCCGTCGAGGGCAAGGGAGCCTTCACCAAGGAGGTCGACGCCGCCCTGCTCGACGGCACCGCGGACCTCGCGGTGCACTGCGTGAAGGACATCCCGGCGGACCGGGCCCTTCCGGCCGGAACCGCGTTCGCCGCGTTCCTCGAACGCGACGACATCCGCGACGCCCTCGTGCACCCCGGCGGCCTCACCCTGGACGAGCTGCCCCCGGGCACACGCGTCGGGACCTCCGCAGTCCGCCGGATCGCCCAGCTGGCCGCCTCGCACCCTCATCTCGTATGCGTCCCCATCCGGGGCAACGCCAACAGCAGGCTCGACAAACTCGCCGCCGGGGAGGCGGACGCCCTGCTGCTCGCCGTCGCCGGGCTGGACCGCATCGGCCGCCGTGACGCGATCACCGAGGTCTTGCCCGTCGAGACGATGTGTCCGCCCATCGGCGCGGGCGTCCTGGCCCTCCAGTGCCGCGACGACGACACCGCCCTCATCGAGGCCGTCAGCGCCCTCGGTGACCCCGCAACCCACCGGGAAGCCACCGCGGAACGCATGCTCCTGCACGTCCTCCAAGGCCACTGCAACTCCCCGATCGGGGGATACGCGCACACCGAACGGGACGGCGAACTCAGCCTGTACGCCACCGTCTTCAGCCCCGACGGCAAACGGGTCCTGCGCGCCCACGAACGGGCGGGACCGCTCGACCCCGCCGCCCTCGGCACCTCCGTGGCCGTCGCACTCCTCCGGCAAGGAGCCCGCGAACTCATCGACAGCATCCCCCACTGACCACGGGCACCACCCACCCGACCGCCCGACCCGCAGCCGGTGGCGGGCGCCGTCTCAGGCGAGGACGTTCACGGCCCTGGCGACGACGAGTCCGAGGATCATGAGGGACAGGATGGACTGGACGGTCATGACGCTCTTGGCCCAGGGGGCGAGTGGCATGACGTCGGTGGGGCTCAGCGCGGTGGAGTTCGTGAACCCGAGGTAGAGGTAGTCGATGTAGCGGGGCCGCCAGTGGGGGGTGCTCACTTCGGGGCTGAGCTGTTGTGGAAAGGCGAGCGCCGGCGAGGAGGGCATGTGGTGGGCCCGGGCGGCCGGGCCGCCGCTGTCGAGTTCGAAGTACAGGAGGGAGAAGGCGAGAACGGTGGAGGCCCAGACGCTGGCGCCCGCCAGCAGCAGGGCATCGGCGGAGTCGGTCTCCGATCCGCCGTGGATGAGGTCGTCGATCAGCTGGATGGTCGACCAGATGGCGCTGCCCGCGAGCACGACGACCAGGGCGATCGCCACGGAGCGCAGGACGGTGGAGCGGCGGCTGATCCGGCCGGGGTCTCCTGAGATCAGCGCGACCAGCAGGAGGGCTTCGGCGAGGGGAAGCGCCCAGCGGGGTCCCAGACGCAGGTCGTCGGGCAGGAGCAGCGTGAGGACCGCGGAGGCGACGACCGCTGCGGCCATCGGCCAGCGGCTCTCGGTGTGACCGGCAGATCTCGGCCCCGGCTCCCGCGGGCTCGTACGGTCCGTGTCGGACGTGTTCTGTCCGGTCACGGCCGACTGCTCCCCCGGCTCGGTGGCAGCTCGGATCGCATGCGCCGTCGAGGTCAGACGGCGTCGGCGGAGCGGATACGGCCGGTCGTCCCTGATGTCGGGCTCATGTGCCGCTCCTCGCGGGTGAAGGCGTACGGGGCGACTGCCCCGAGGGACTCGGCGACCACGCCTGGCACCCTCGCTGACCGGGGTGGCGCGGCGCTGGACCTCGGATCCACCGTAGACCGGGGTGATCAAGGCCCGTGGCCGACACGCTCCGCATTCACACGCCCGCCGAAGCGGCAGGCCGACGGGGCCCGGTGACGAGGCGCATGACGAGTCGGCGGCTTCGCCTGAGGCAGCAGGTCACAGACTCGCCGCGCGCGGCCCCTCTGTGGTGCGGCGCCGTCAGCCGTCCTGCGCGGTCAGGAGCAGGACCAGCGCCTTGGAAGAGGTGGTGCCGAGCGCGGTGGCCAGTGCTTCGGCGGACATCCCGTCGTCATGCAGCGAGCCGGCGGCCGCCCGGCCCACCATGGCGGCGATCCGTTCCAGCACTCCGGCGGCGCGCAGCGCGACCAGGGGTGTGTCCGCGGCCGTGGCGGTCAACTGCTCGGCCACCTCGACCAGGAGCGCGGCCAACGGCTCGGGCAGCGGCACGGCGGCATCGCGGACGACGGACAGGTGCGCGGTCCAGTCCGCGAGCGGCCCGGTGAGGTCGACGTCCGCCTCGCACAGGGGTTGGTCGCCGATCGTGTCCCAGTCCAGGGGGTATTGGGCCGGGCTGCGCCATCCGCACGCGCACACCGCCCGGACGGCTTCGGCGCGGGGGCGGCGGTGCCTGCCGTCGTAGGCCGACCAGTGCGTGGTCGAGGGCACGTCCGAACCGCTCCCGACGTCGAAGTACACCGGGCCCGGCTCATCACCCCCGATGAGGACGCCCGCCGCGCCCGCGTGCGCGTCCCCGAAGTCCACCGTCCACCAGTCCCAGTCCACCAGCGCACCGCCCTTTCGTCCGTCCCCGCCGGCAGACCGGCCGGATCCCGTCTGCGACTCTGCCCCGTCCACGGACCCGCGCGCACCCCTGCGGCTGCGAACAACCGGTGCCGTTGGGTACGTGGTCCCACGGCGGACCGCGGTGCCGGACCCGGTCGGGAGCGACGAGGGGAGCCCGCAGGGGAGGTGTTGCCTACGGCTCGGGCCGGCGACGACGCCACCCCGCGGCCGCCCCCACGCCCGGGCAGGCGCTCACGTCACCAGGTGCAGCGACGTGTCCGCAATGCCCAGCCGTACGCTCTGGCCCCAGGTCAGCTCCAGGGCGTCGCTCTCCATTCCGTCGCCGAAGACCACGATCCGGTCCGACTCCACGGTCAGCCGCAGCCCCTGCCCCCGCTCCAGCTCACCGGCGACCTTCGTCGTTCCTGTCGCGGGGGACGGCCAGGCCTCGCGTACGAACCACAGGAGCCGCCGGTCGCAGGGTGCGGGCAGCCCCGCGGCGCTGCCGCGCTCCAGCCACAGGGAACGCAGCCAGCCGGTGGCGCCCGTGCCGGTGCCCACCAGCACCCCGGAGGACGCCTGGGCCTCACCCGGGCCGTCCTCGCCGTCGGTGCCCAGGCGGTAGCGGGCCGTCTGGTGACCGGGCGAGCCCAGGTAGATCTCGTTCAGCGCGAGAAGACGCTGGGTGTCGTCGGCGACGGCCTCGACCATGGTCAGCTCCTCTGCCCGGCCCCCGGCCGCGGTCGCCGCCCGCAGCAAGGCGCCCGCGTCGGCGCCGCGGTGACGGACCAGGACCCCCGGGTTGCGCCCCGGGTCGGTGTCGATGCCCACCACCGGCTGTCCGCGTAGGTACTTCGCGGTGTTGGCGACCAGGCCGTCCTGGCCGACCACGACCACCACGTCCTCCGGGGCGAACAGGAAGCGGTCCAGGTCGGCCCGCTCCACCCGCGTACTGCGCCAGGTGAGCGGCACCGCTGCCGCCACCTCCCGCAGTGCCTGCCGCGTGCGCTCGTGGCGGCCGACCACCTCGTCGATCGACCGGCCCCGGCTGGAGAGGAAGAAGGCGGCCTGCCCGTGCGTCCCGTGCCGGGCGAGCAGTTCCTCGTACTCGGTCCTGCGGTGCACGAGCACCGCCCGCGGGGCCAGGCTCACGCGCCCGCGCCGCCTTCCGGACGTCCGGTCCCGGTACCGCCTTCCGGGCGTCCGATCCTGGTGAGGAGCCCGGTGAGGACGTCAGGGGAGAGCGTGATGCTCTCGATCCGCGGCAGGTTCTCCGCGAGCCGGGTCGCCGCCAGGGCGTGCAGCGTGCCCGGGCCGGTTTCGTCGTGCACGCGCAGCCAGGCGGCCTGAGCCTCGGCGCGTGCCGCGCCCGTCTCGCGCGCCGCCTCGGCGTCCGCGCGGGCCAGGCGGACCTTGCGGGCCGCCTCCGTCTCGGTCCGGATGCCGTCCGCCGCCGCCTTCTCCTCGGCCTCGCGGCGCGCGTTGGTGCCGCGCTGGTCGATGAGCTGCTCCTCGCGCCGCGCCAGTTCGATCTGGCTGGCGAGCTCGTTCTCGGCGATGGCGCGCTCACGCTCGACGGCGACGGCCCGCCGCTCGTAGGTGGCCCGGTCCGCCTCCTGCTGGATCTGCTCGCGGGCGGGGGTGCGCAGGGCGCGCTCCACCTCGGCCTCGGGGCGGATCGCCACGACCCGCACGGTCACGACGTCGATGCCGGTGGCCGGGAGCCTGGGCTCTGCGGCGAGACCGGCGGCGACGCTCCCCCGCACGGACGCGACGCCGTCCACCAGTGCGACGGCGAGCGGAGTCCGGGCCAGTACGTCCAGCGTGTGCTGCTGCGCGGTCTCGGTGAGGAGCGTGGCGATCTGCTCCAAGGGGGCGCCGCGCCAGCTCCCGGTGTCCGGGTCGACGGAGAAGTCGAGACGGTTCGCGGCTTCGGCCGGGTCACTGATCCGGTAGGTGACGGTGGCCTGCACGGCGACGTCCTGGAAGTCGGACGTACGGGCGTGGAACGCCATGGCCAGCTCCCGGTCGTCGACCGGCACTTCGGAGAGCGCCGCGGACAGGGACCGATACCAGAAACTGAGCCCCCGCCCGTCGTGAACGAGTCGGCCGCGCTTGTGATGGCGGATGTGGGCGGTGTGCGCGGAGCGCAGGTGCCGCCAGCCGAAGCGGCGGGTGATGTCGGCCATGTCGAACCCCCTCGATTTCGTCAATGCGACGATAACGAGCCCGCGCTCATATCGTCAAGAGGACGATAAGAAGGTCCGGGCGGCATGAGAAACGGCGGCGGCCCGAAGAGGCCTTCGGCGGCGTTAGCGCGAGGACGGGCCCGCGCACGGCCTCTGGGGGCGCGGCCCCGGACGGCCGGGCGAGCCCGCACGGACCGACGTAGGGCGGATCCGCAGTGGCAGCCGGATCGCGTTGCCGCTGATCGCGTGTGGAACGACTCTCAGCATGAGCAGGAACCCGTGGCTTGGCGACATTCGCGATGGACATATGTCGGGCGGGGCCGGGGTGTGTGAGGAGCGCTTGGTGTGCGACGACAGGGTGGCGGACGCGGTCTCGGTGATCGCGGCCGCCCACCGGGCGGCCGCCAGTCGCCGGCGGCGTGGACGTGGAGATCGATGTGACGTGGCACGACGTGGTGGCCGCCGTCGACTGCGGCGAGAACCTGGAGAGGATCGGCTGCCCCTTGTGCCAAGCGGGCACCTCTGGTTCAGCGAGGACGAACTGGCAGTCCTGGGGGACAGACCGGGCCACCCGGTGCAACAGATCCGAGCACACATCTGAACCTCGGCCCCTCAGCCCTGGCCGGTGAATCCCCGTCGGCGGCAGGCCTGTACGCCCGGGGCCGTGGCAGTGGGGGCGCCGCGGGGCCGTCTGGGCGATTCCGGGCCGGGCGAGGAACGGGCGCGCGGCGGGGCAGGGTTCTTGGGGAAGGGACCCTTCAGAAGGATTCGACTGTCGAAGGAGTGTGCCGTGGCCCTGTCCCGTACCGAACGTGAGCAGTTCCTCGCCGAGCCCCGCGTCGCCGCGTTCGCGGTGAACGCGGGAGCGGAGGGTGACCGTGCGCCGCTCGCGGTCCCCATCTGGTACCAGTACGCACCCGGCGGCGACATCTGGATCATGACCGGGCGAGAGTCGCGCAAGGCCGATCTGATCCGGGCCGCCGGCCGCTTCACGTTGATGGTGGACCGCCTGGAGCCCACGCCCCGGTACGTGTCGGTCGAGGGACCGGTCATCTCCACCGTTCCCGCCACGCGCGAGCAGCTGGTGGAGATCTCCACCCGCTACCTGCCGGCGGAGAAGGTCGAGGGCTACGTCGACTTCGCCTGGAAGGAACACGGGGAGCAGCTGGTGATCCACATGCGTCCGCAGCGATGGGTGAGTTCGGACCTCGGCACCATCTGAGATCCCCCGCACGCGTCCACTCACCACGCGAAACAGCACTAAGGGGCCCCGACCGGCCCGGGGGGGAGGGCCTGGTCGGGGCCTGCGCCCCGCCCGGCGGGGGGGGTGCCGGGCGGAGCGGTCTAGATGTGGGGGCGGGAAGGGCGGTCGCCTCGCGGCGGAGGGCGCTGAGGGGCTTCAGCCGAACGATCTTCCCCACACGCATAGGTCGGGCCCGGGGACACAGTCCCTTCCCACACCCCACAGATCAATGAACGGTCAACCAAACCGAAATGTTCCCGGCACAGAGTCCGTCAATGAACCTGAAGCAATCGCAGTGGCCCCGACCCCTTACGCGTGACGAGCGCCCGGGCTCGGACACTAGCCCTCCCCGACCGCTCGTCGGGTGCGCTGCCTCCCCGCCACGCCGTCACGCCACCCCCTTGGCGGGCACGCAGACCGCGATCCCACTGGCGACGCGGTGGCGTCAGCGCGCTTGTCAGCCGTACGCGGGCGGGAACCCGGGGATCATGCGCATGGTGGCTGGCGGACGGTCTCGTGCCACTGGCCGTCGGTCCCCGGCATGGACTGTCACCGCCCGGGCGGCGTGCCGGGGCGATGGGCGTCGCCCTCAGAGTGCCCACCACCCACCGGATAGCCATCTCGCCAGGGGGGCTGCGCCCTCCCACGCATCGCGCGGCACCGGGTGTGGCGCGTCGACGGGAGCGAGACGGCTTTGGCGGGACCTCGCCGGCACGGCGCGTGGGAGCCGATCAGTCGGCCGGCTCCTGGGGCTTGGCGTTGCCCGGGCCGGCGGCGGGCCGCTCACCCTCCTGGGCCGTGCCCTTCTCGTCGCCACGGGAACGGGACCGTCCGCCCGCAGCGTCCGGGATGTCGGGCGCGCTCGGGCCGAGGGGCGGAAGGTCCGGGGTGACAGCGTCGGGCTTCTCCGGCACACGGTCCGGAAGCTCCGGCTCCGGCGGGGCACTGTGCATGGCAAGTCCATACCTTTCTTCGTGGGTTGATTCGGGTCATTCGTAAGATCGGGACACCCAGGGGAGTCGGGTGTGGCTGGCATGGGGTAGCCGCTGTTGT